>NZER01000037.1 GCA_002690445.1 Candidatus Pacearchaeota archaeon | reverse complement strand
CTATTCGGTCGTCGTTTGGATAGTCACGGTCGTTTTCGTTATCAAGGGTAGTATCAGTTTGTTCGACCCAATCCTGTAGTTGGGCTTTCATAGTCTCCAGGCTCCGAATGTTATATCGCATGTTGGCATCCTTCCTTTTCGTAGGCGTGGGCGCCTGATGCATGCCTGTTACCTAGCTTACCTGTGGGGTGAAACCAGCCCCCCATCTCTGTTTCCTAATCCCCTACCCTCGCTTGCTCTAGCGACGTTGCCTGGATGCTAGGCGCTATCTCAGGGGATTTTATAGGCTGTTTTTTTTCCATAGGCGTCTGTTGAATCATCTTTTTTTGATGGCCTACGGCCATTATAAGGGCTGTCAAGCCACTTTACAACACTTTTTGTTTCCCATCTTGAAAACTGTTATCTTTTGTAAGTGGACGCTTACATATAGGCGCGGCCTATATCTGTTATGTCAACTAGAACATCCGTTCTACAGAACATCCGTTCTGTTTCGGGCCTCCCGCCTAGTCGGCAGAGTGGTGGAGGAGGACAATGCGGTGCTAGTGGCCAGTGAGGGTGGTTTAGAACATTTGTTTGACTTGACAAAGGTTTTTAGGCGTGATAAACTGGTTTTGAGGTTGAATTTTGCATAGGGGGTGTAGTAGATGGATGTATTGGAGAAGCTTGAAAGTATCAAGGCTGACCACCGTAAGGAGGAAGCGCGCCTGGTACGTGCAGGACAATGGCTGGCAGAGCTACCTCAACCTGATTCCATAGGGGCGCTTCTCTGGGTGAGCCTGGACTACCGTCCAAAGACGGAAGGAGAGGCGAGGGCGATTGTGTTGGATATACAACGGGTGACTGGTATCCTGATGGAGAGGGATGTAAGGCCGTTTAATGGAGTGGTGTACTTCAGTGGGATGTGGAACCATGAGGGGGACAGGATACAGTTTACCGTAAACGGGGGGGCATTGTCGCCTGCGTGTCGCCTGGAAGAAGAGGAAGTGCACATACCCGCCAGGACAGAGACCAGGTGGAAGGTGGTGTGTGATGATGAGGATGGACTGGACTGGAGAGGGTTGGGAGGTGAATAGTGGATTATTGGTTGGAGAAAGAGGTAGAAATAATGATAAATTTAGGAGCTAGGCCAGACTCAGACTTCAGGTATCGCATTGTGTCAGGCTACGATGGGCGTCGTATGACATGGCACTCTATGGAGTGCGCGACAGGGCGAAATGCCAAGTATTCAAAGCGTACAGCGTACACGCCCGAATCAAGGCGTGAGGCTATCAAGGCGAAGAATATTGAACGCTTCGGACACGAGGGCTATGTAGCTTATCGTGACAATATGGCAGGGTGTTGCCTTGGTAAGCAGGATAGAAAGCAATCGCCTAGCCCGTCATTCACCGCCAGACAGGCGGAGAAGCTATTTCGTGAGGCACGAGAGGCTGGAATCGCAGCAGGGAATGGTATCACTCCCAACGCCATGATTGTAGGCACGCCCACAACTTTCCTCGGAGATGATATCGACTATAGCAAGCGTACATACTATGTATCAGAGGGAGTATGTGGCTTTGCA
The DNA here is from genome assembly GCA_002690445.1 of Candidatus Pacearchaeota archaeon. The sequence continues at coordinate 9,861 of NZER01000037.1, read as the reverse complement.
TGGGTGGTGATACGTCCAGGTAGTAGCTCACTTGCACGTAGAGCCGTGAAGCTAGGCATAGGATACTCAGGCTATGGTGGTGGAGTGGAAATCTCAGTGCGTGACCACGGGCAATCATACGAGAGGAAGGTGCGCCACGCGAGAGCGTATGCGGATGTACTGCGAAGCGCAGGGATTGAAGCATCACCAAATTCAAGGCTTGACTAAGTATGCGGAGTAAATGTGGTCTAAACCACAGAAAGGAAGGTAGACATGGGAGAAGAGTACAACGGCTGGGCCAATAGGGAGACTTGGCTAGTGGGGGTGTGGCGTTTGTGAGGGGGCACCTGGCAGGTAGGGAAGGGGTGCCTGTGAGGTTTGACTTGAAGTTTTGAAGAGAGGGGAGTATCATGGCAGCACGGCGGTTCCGATGTGAGTGTGGACAAAAGGTACGCATAGCCTGGTTTGATGATTATGGGTTCGCGAGGTTGCACCGCAACAAGGCAGCCAGAAGGGCACACGCCCTGATAATGCTTAAGAAGGCGGAGTCGTGACACACGTAGAATTGATAGAAGATTCGCAAGGTGACTTGGTGGACATACGCTACGCTTGTTCTGCTGTCTGTGCCACAGACCTAGACTTCCCACAACCTAGCGCATGGCCTGGTGGTATGGAGACGGATTACGACGTCTACTGCGAGAGTTGCGAATCGCTCATGTGGACGGGATTGAATTCCCAATATCCAGAATAACCAACAGGAGGGAAATTATGGAAACCACACACAAGGTACAAATCGGCAGCATATCGGAGGGGACACTCAGGACAGAGGATTTGCTGGAGGCATTTGCTTGGGAGCTTAGGNACNTGGCAAAAACCCCGTCCACTAGCAACGCTAGCCATATACAGNTGGCNTGGTTGGCGNNCGAAATGCTAGAGGCTGACGACATGGACGACGAGAGCGAGGAGGACGCCAGCGCGATAGGAAACTCTGGTGCTGCAATTATCTCCCAACGAGTGTACAAGCGATGGCTGATAGAACAAGGGCTAGTCAGCGAATTGGTAGAAGCGCTCCAGGAATACTGCCCGCCCTTCGTCTACTTTGGCGCTCACCCAGGCGACGGTGCGGATTTTGGTTTCTGGCCCGACTGGGACGCACTGGAGGAAGAGATGAGGTATGCCGAAGATACAGACGACGACGATACCAAATACCTCCCAGACTCTAGCGTGCTGGTGGAGGTCAACGACCACGGGAATGTCACCGTGTTTGACATGGACGGGAACGTACTCTGGTCAGTCGTATAGGCAATAGCCAAATCAACATAGGAGGAAACCATGACGACGAAGATGACAATTGGCGAGGCACAACAGCAGATGAAGACTTTGGTGTGGCAGGCGGTGTGGGGAGGGTTACCAGACTACTCGTGGTGGCAGGGATTTGAGTATTTGGTGGGGGGTGATGCCAATCCTGGGATACTACGGGTGGTCGTGGAAGACCCTCAGGACGAGGACGGGGTAATTATCAGTCAGGTGTCAGCCCGTACAATGCTTGATGCCTACTATATCCTGGACGCTCAAGGGATTACCCACTGTGGGGGATGTCACCTCATCCATGACCCCGATATCTGCACTTCCGACTTGATATTGCAAGTGGCAGTGTTAGGGGAAGTGGTGTACGCCTAAGTAGAACACAGGAGGTAACAGTGATTATCGGCAACGTAACGATGTCTGAGTTGGAGAGCGCCCTCTACCAGACCAACACTGAGTTTGAGGGGAATGTGATATGGAACAGGGTTGAAAGTGAGGGTCGCAGGTTCCGTGTGACACTGAGGGTGAGGGATAGTAAGGGGTCAGGGGCTAGGCGCTCCGCAAGTGGGCGGCGGTTGGTGTCTGCATGTTGGCATGTGCATGGTACGTTTTTCGACGCCTTGCCGACGGAAGCCGTAATTAGGACTGCGGGGAGGGTGAAACGGCCTGGAGATGTGTGGGAGGATTGGAATATTGGGTCGATGATGTATCCCACGATGCACTCGCAAGCTTGCGACTGTTGACAAGTTTGGGGTTTTGTGGTAGAATTTAGTTACGGGTATTTTGGAGGGAAACATGATTAGGGTACACCAGACAGTTGTAGGCACCTATCATCCAGTACCAGGGGATGCTGTAGCCTGGGGGGTGAATGACACAAGGGGATACATGGACGCTGGCCCCAGTTGCGACGAGTGCGGAGATTGCGATTGTATACCATGCACGGATAGTGGGTTCTCTGACCTCCACCTTGAGTGCACACTTGACCACCCCGCTTGTGTCTGTGCCGAAATAGAGGATGTGACTGGTGAAATGGTAGAGTGTGTCGGCCTGCCATTCGCCTACGTCTGCCTAGACGGTGGTGATGTACTATGCGAGGAGTGCGCTGAACAGGAAGGATTGCAAGTTCTAGATTGTAACTGCTAGTCAGTCCACCTAAATAAGTCGCGATACATCACGAGGGAGGAACCATGACATACGAGATGCGCTATTGCCCCACGCACCTACACGGGGTGTGGTGTGGGAGGAATGGAACATTGGTTCTGTGATGTGTCCCATGTGGTACTCGGATGCTTGTGGATGTGAGAGTTGGCAAATTTTCCAGGTTGTGATAGACTTGTGTTGAAGATTACTTTTAGGAGGCGACGTGGTAGAGTTTGAGTTCGGGGGCAAGAGGTATGTGTTCAAGGGGTGCTACAGACGGCCCTACCCTGGAGAGTATTTTCTATCAGATGTAGGGGACGTATTTTGGAATGAACGCACCAGCCAATGGTCAAAGATGCGTGCAATCGTTGAACCTGTGAAGAGGTTGTATGAGGCGCGGGGAGTGGTGGTGGAGGAGACAGGTGAGGTGGTGCTGGTATGGGCTGGTTAGGGTATTCCAAGTCCGTACGGAAGACGTCCAAATACTTAAGGCCGTTGGGTTGGTAGGTGATTTGAATGTTTTTTTGACTGTACGTATATATATATAGTAAAAAACATTTGGTTTTTAGAGAGGAGATGGCAATGAACATGGACGAGTTGTTGGACATGGTGGAGGACATGGTGGAGGCGGTGGATGAGTTGGAGTCAGTTGCAGACACTGAAATCCGTCTGTTGAGGCGACGCCTGGAGGACTTGCTACACGACCTGGACAGTGTTGGTACTGAGGGTATCGCTGCTGGTGATTAGCAGGAATGTGGGAGAATCATGGGACTGGCTCAACTTACTGAGCAGTGACTACCGTGCGCCACCTTGGTACATAGACCAGATACTACCAGAGAACGGGAGTATCGTGGTGGAAGGGCCAGAGGGTAGCGGGAAGAGTATGCTGGCGTTGCAGATGGCGTTGGCGTTGACTACGGGGACACCGTTTGTGGGGTATGAGGTGGATAGGCCACGTAAGGTACTGTACTTGCAGTGTGAGGGGAACTTGGGGGATACAGCCCAACGGGGGCATGATATGCACCTGTGGTTGCCGAGGCCAGCGGAGGGGATGTTGACTGTGGATTTTCTCCTGCGGAAAAAGATTAACACCAAGGCGGGGTTTCAGGCGTTGAGGGAGATGTGTGAGGAGGCAGGGTTGGATGGGGGAGTGTTGATAGTTGACCCTGTGTACAAGACTATTAGAGGGAGTATGAAGGATGATGAGGTGGTAGGGGAGTGGACGGATAATGTGGACTTGGTGATACACGAGTTTAAGAGTGCAGCGATTGTGCTACATCACCAAAGCAGGCCAACACGGGATGGGTTGACAGGGGCTAAGGTGGATACGGAACCTGGGGAGAAGATTTATGGGAGTGCGTTCTGGAAGGCGTGGGCGAGTTATGGGTTCCAGTTTGGGAGGATTGGGGGGAGAGATAAGGGGTATAAGCTGGTGTGCTGGAAACCTAGAAGGCCGACGTTGATAGAGGATAATCCACTGGTGCTGACAATGGTGGAACCAAGGCCGTTGGGGTTTGAGTTGATGGAGGATGGGTTGACTAGTGTGGGAGCCACAATTCGACTCTTGACAAAAGTTTCAGGTTTGTGGTATACTAAGGAGGATTTGAAAACGGTTTTGGGTAAGAGTGTGAGTGCGGTGCAGAAGGCGGTGGAAGAGTTGGTGGATAGGGGGTGGTTGGAAGAGGGGGACGGTAGGCCGAGGAAATATAGGTATCAAGGAGGGTGAAATCAGAAGGCTTTACAAATGGTTCGTGATTGTAGGTAGAGAGCAAGACGTGATTGCCTTCGACGATGCTCTGGAGGAATGGGCAGAGTATTTCGACGTGGTTCTTGCTGGAGATTTTGACGACGATTGGGATGAAGAGGAGGCGAACGGCGTATGAGCGGTGAAGGAACGTGTCCGCATGGGGTAGATAATTTTTACTCTAGTTTTTGCTAGGAGTGCAACAAAGTAACAGAAGGAGGGGTGATGGAGTATAGAGTGTACTGGACAGCGACGGTGGAAGGTGAGACTGTGGTAGAGGCGGAGAACGAAGATGAAGCTTGGCAGTTGGTGGAAGATATGAGGGGGGAAGACTTACTCTACGACATTGAAGAGGTGTCCAATGTTGAAGTTACATGGGATGTAGAGGAGGACTAATGCGAGACCCAGAACATCAGTGTGTGCAATGTGGGGTGATTTGGCAGGAGCCTTTGGCGGCGGGGGATGATAAGATAAGTGCAACGGTGCGGTGGGGATGAAGGCAGAGGATGTGCCGTTCCTTCCCACCAAGGTGGTTGTGGATACATACGAACCCGCGGGTGTCTTTGACCACCTTCAGGAGTGGGGTCTGGGAGCAGGAAAAAAATATCCGCTGCCATTTGGGGACTACTGGATAAGGGGTCGTGATGGGAGGCTGGTGGTGGTGGAGAGGAAGCATAATGACTTGGCTTCTCAATGGCCGAGAAGGCTGGCAATGCAGTTGACTAAGTGTAGGGATGGAGGGGCGGACGAGATTGTGTTGCTGGTGGAGGGAATTCTCGACCACGACGAGGAGACGGGGAGGTTGAGGATACCGAGGAGGGGGTTGAGGAAGGTGTGGTACGACCAGGTGTGGGGGACTATTTTGGGATGGCAGGAGACGAGGGGGTTGAAGGTGTACCAATGTGCAGAGGGGGAAGTGGAGGTGGCGAGGGCAGTGAGGGGGATTTATAGGCATTATAGGAGGTAGGTTATGCCGACAGGTGCGGTTTTCGTCAACGTAGGGCATCCAGTAGTTATTATCACAACCAATATCTCAGGAGTCCTTACGATAGAGGTTGATGGTGCGACGTGGGTGCCCAAGGAGGAGACAGACGAACCCAACAAGCACCTCTTCAGGGTGGGGGATTTCGTCAAGGTAGTGAGAGGCGAATACAAAGAACGGAAGGGGGAGTACGGGAAGGTAGTTGCAGTGGGGTATGGTAGTGTGGGTGTGGAGTTTGCCAGGTACTCTTCGAATGGTCAAAGTTTGAGTGATAAGGTTAAAGGGGGGCATGGTTGGTGGTTCAAACCCTCGTCGCTTAGTCACGAGTTACCAAACTGATTACCACGGACTTATGGGATGGGGACGATGGATACTACGCCGACATACCACCTCGGAGGGCGACAACAATGGATGTGATGGTGTTTTGTAAGTGGGGGTGGCATGTGGTGGGGGCTGCTAACCAAGATGCAGCGGATATCATACACGAAGAGGGTTGTCCTCAGTGTTGGGTGAGGTGGGAGACGGATGCCAAGAGGTTGTTGGAGAGTATAGATTGGAAGGAGGATGGGTATTATGATGACGTTCAGGGAAGCGCAGGCGTTGCTGGATTTTGTTAACGACTTGCCGTCTGCCCCTTTGAGCATAACAGGTGAACTAGGGCTGGAATGGGAATGGGACTGCCTTGTAGATAGTTTTAGGCGTCTTGTGATGGCGTCAATAGGGGATGCAGGGTTTGAGCATGATGGGGTGGATGTGTCGCTTGATTACAAGGCGATGTAATGAACAAGGTGTTAGAAAGGAGTAGATTATGAAGAGCATCGACGAGCTAACTGAAGACGATTTTAGATTGTACGAGGAGGTAAGACAATTAGGTCAGTATAATATGTACGGCCCGACCGCACGTCTCAGGACAGGATTGGACAGGGACACTTATATAGCTGTCTTAACTCATTACGAGGAATTGATGGTTAAGTACCCTGGTGTGAGGGGTAGAGCCTAGATGCGAACGTATCTTAGTTGGTCGGAGGTATCCACCTGGTTGAATTGCCAGCTACAGTGGCAGTGGAAGTATGGCGAGGGGTTGAGGCCCCAGGGGGCGGGTACTATCGAGCAGCAGATGGGTAAGGCAGCGCACCATATGTTGCAGAGGCACTACTCTGCGGCAGCGAAGGACAGGGGAGCACCGTTGTTGGAGAAGGCTACTGAGGAGGCATTTAACCTGCTGGAGTTGGATGAGTGGGAGAACCCCAAGATGCGGTGGCAGCAGTTGGTAGGTATGGCTAACACGATTTCGAGGACTTGGGGTAGGGATACGGATTTCGACGGGATGATAACGGAAACCGTAATTGAGGCTCCAGTGCCTTGGGACGGGGAGTTTAAGACGTACTACTGTATCCCTGATGCATTTGCGCTGGTTAATAAGGGGCGTACTGGGGTTATATTGTCTCATAAGACCCGTCTGAGTAGTTTGCCAATGACGCACATACTCACCCACTACCACCAGCAGTTGCGGTTGGAGGCGTGGGCGTTGAAGGAGGTGTATGGGGTTAGGACGGTGGAGTTGTATCTTAATGCATTGACGCCGAAGCAGGCGCAACGGGAGGGGCCGTTTCTCTACACCGATAGGGAGCACGAGTTTACCACAGTGGAGTTGAGGCGGATGTTCGAGCAGGTGGGTAAGGAGAAGTGGGTTGCGAGGCCAGGGCCACATTGCTTTGGGTGTGACTACAAGAACCTGCACGACATAATGGCAGAAGGAGGCAACCTTGTGGAAGCGAAGGAAGAATACAGAGATGAGTACCGTGGCTGATTGGGTGTATGCTCTTCTGATAGGGGCGTTGATGTTTTTGCTGGGGACTATGGCGTGGTCACTTATAGCTCAGTGCGAAGAACCCGCTAGTTGGGAGTGTCGCAAGGAAGTAGTGTATATCAGTGGCGAGGTGTTGTTTGTGCCAGTGGCAGGGGCCAATGAGGAGAACGTGGCAGGGTGGAGGAGGTTTGGAGAGAGGGCGTTTTGTGGGTATGGGTTGGAGGTGGTGCCTGTGGGGTCGGACTTGAGAGATGTGGAGTTGACTGCTCCGAATGGGAGGTCGAAGTGAGTGTAGTTTATTTGGTGTTTGATATCGGTTGCCTTGAGTGCGGGGAACCTTCACAGCCTGTGGGGGTGTACAACTCTGTTGAAGAGGCACTTGAGGCGAGGGACGGGCACGGAAGTAATGAGGCTACCATGTGGGGTAGACCAGAGTGGAACGGCTTACATGATGTTCAGGTGTTCCCGATTGAGGTAGAGATTGGAAAAACCACTTGACAAACTTTTCCAAGTGTGGTAAAATTACTTCATAGATTTTGGGAGGCTGGTTTTGGGTGAGACGTTAGAGTTGCCAATGGGTGAGAGTGGATGGGAAGGGGTTTTCACTGACGTGATTTTCTCCCCGCCATATAGGGAGCTGTTTACCAAACAGATACAGGACTTCCTCATGTGGTTGCTTGGGCAGGCCCCTCCTGAGTTTTGTAAGGAGCTTCTTGCTATTATCAAGGAAAGGGGGTTGTTAGAAGCGGATGGAGAGTAAGTATGCTTGGTTATTTCACGGTGAGGAAGGGGTTGGTAAGTCTTTCATCCTGGCGTCCGCCTTTGTAGATGTGTCGACAGGGGATGTGAAGAGGCGAGGGGTTATACTGGATACGGAAGGCAGGCTAGGGCACCTACCCATACCGCAAGATATGGTGGTATCGATGCGTCCTCCCTACGGTAATCCTGAAAAGCTGATTAACAACGTTAGAAAATGGCTGAGGGATTACCGTAGGTCTATAGACGCGGGAGGTAACCCACATGAAGTGATAGGGTTAGACAGCTTAACGGAAACGCAGTTCTTATTGCGGCTAGGGATGGCGACTGAGATGTACCAGGAGAACTCGAAGGAGGATGACGAGGTACTGTCTCCTAGAGGATGGGGCATCCTTGGGGACAGGTTGGCGTATGATATTGGTTATATGCACCCGACGTACACCCAAGCAAACCTAATCGTAACCGCCTTTGCGCAGGATAATAGTGAAAGGGAAAGGAACCCTGACCCTGTTAAAAGACCCGCATTACAAGGGCAGATTGCGAAGAGGATTGGGAAGTATTTCGACTTTGTGGTGTATGTGGAGAAGAAGAGAATAGGAAGGGGTGATAATGCGCAGGTAGTACACAGGTATCATTTCCAGGACAACGGGGATTTTGTTACAAAGAACATACTAGAGCATCGCAAGCTCTTGCCCGCATACCTGGACAGCACAGCGGACGAACCGTTGGCATTTGATGACATTTTGGCGTATATACAATAGGAGGTTGGAAGTAAGTGGCAACAGCTACGAGAGAAGAGATTATTAGTTTTGGTGATGTGGAGGAGATTGAGGAGGGGTATCCGAAGGTTAACTCGGAGGCGTACCTAGCAAGGGCGCTGAACGCTACGGTGGTGGTGAGTCAGTCGGGCCTGCCCTACGTGGAGTACACTCCTCAGTTGGTGGAGTCGGGGAATGACGACCCCACGGTAGACGGGAAGGACATGGAGATTCGGGGGTTCAAGCTGCCGAAGGACAGGATTATCCTGTTTGCTAACACGCTGGATAGGGATGGGCGGTTGAAGACCCCTGAGAAGCTGGCGACTGATACCAAGCGAATGATGGGTACTGCAAGGGGGGTTATCAGGCGGATTTCAGGGGAGGATTTCACTGCGAGCGGGACTAAGGCAGAGGTGGCGCAGGGGGCGGCGGATGCTATCAGGGGGGCAACGTTTGTGGCGGTTGTAGGGTTGCAGCCTGAGCGAGATGGGTTTCCTGCGAGGAATGTGGTGAGGGAGCATAAGTCAGAGGCCGACTGGCAGGGTAGTTAAGTAAGGTGTTGCGTGGCGAAATAGGTAGCCGCTATTGCTCAAGAGAAAGTTATAGGTGTTGAGTGCAGGCACTTTAATACGCCCTAGGAATCTATTGAGCGAGGCACAATTCCCAGGTGCAAATCCTGGGCGCAGCACAAGAAGTGTTGGCAGGTGGATTGGGGTAAGGCTAGAGAAGCCGTGAAAGGGGATATGACTGCACAAGAGATTGTGAACCGTAGGGCGGGGGAGCTATGCCCCGATGCCATCGAGGACGGAGAAGAGTATGGCTGCATCAATGGATATTCCAGAGAGTATCGACCTATCTTGAGCGGGCCTTGTAAAACCTGCTACGTCACAGGACGCAAGTGGTGGCAGTTGGTGGAGAAGTGCAAGGAATTACACTCCAGCGTGACTAGACACTATCAACGAGGAACTACGGTGACGTGTACTGGCTACGTCCCCCGTGAGGCAACGGAGGGGTTGGCGTTGGAGATGCTGTTTACTATTGGACATCATCTTGTCGTTAGCTATGAAAATGAACAATACGAGGTGACTGTTACGCCCAATGGTTATCACCTCGGCGAAGTAGATGATTTACTAGAGCAGGGTATTAACAAAGGGTACACACACAGCCCCAACTGCCAGGATGCCCTCTGGCAGGCGTGGGACAAGGCTGTGGAGAAGGGAGAATGATGGCGGTAGATAACTACTTGCTTACGGCTTGTTGCTTTCGGAGGCCAATGGAGAATACTGAGTGGCTGTATCCTGATGGTACTTGGGTAGGTAGATGCTCTAGGTGTAGGGAAATGTCACTGCTAGAGAAGGAGAGCGATGGTCAAGACTGAAGAGGCAAC
>NZER01000036.1 GCA_002690445.1 Candidatus Pacearchaeota archaeon | reverse complement strand
TAAACTCAGAGAAAAGGCAAAAGATGGCAACAAGTAAAGAAAAACTCCAAATAATAGTAGATGCACAGGGAATAGCTAAGACTAAAGCCCAATTAAAGGGCATGGAAAAGGCTACAAGTGGAACTACTAAGAGTTTTGGAGCTATGGCTGTCGGAATTGCTGGAGCTACAGCGGCTTTATACGCTATGGGGAAAGCAACAAGTTTTGCTATAAAGGTTGGTAAGGAATTTGAACAAGGAATGGCGAATGTTAAAGCTATTTCAGGTGCAACTGGAGCTGAATTTAGAGCATTGGAAGCAAATGCTAGAGCATTAGGTGCATCAACCAAATTTACCGCAACAGAAGTAGCAGGACTCCAAACCGAATTTGCAAAACTTGGATTTACTTCTACTGAAATCAATAAAGTAACTAAAGGAACACTTGCACTATCAGCCGCAACTGGTGCTGATTTGGCAACATCTGCTGCCGTTGCAGGAACTACACTAAGAGGATTTGGATTAGATGTTATGGAAACTGGCCGTGTAACCGATGTCATGGCAAAATCATTTTCATCATCTGCTTTAGATATGCAGAAATTTACCGATTCAATGAAATATGTGGCCCCAATATCTAAAATGGCAGGGGTATCCCTAGAAGGAACTACTGCGATATTGGGACAACTTGCAAATGCTGGTATAGATGGTTCAATGGCAGGGACAGCTCTTAGGAAAATATTATTAGAAGCAGGAAAAGAAGGATCAAAACTTGCCAATAGAATGGGTGGCCCCATTGAATCATTCGAGGATTTTCAAGAAAAATTAATAGCATTAAAAGAAAGTGGTTTTGATCCAATGGCAGAAGGTGCTGATTTAGTAGGAGCAAGGGCCATTACAGCATTTGGAATATTATTAGATGGAGCCGGATCCGTAGATACATTAAATGAATCATTGATGAATGCTGGTGGATCTGCACAAAGAATGGCCGATATTCAGCTTGATACTCTTGAGGGTAGAATGACAATAATGAAATCTGCCACTGAAGGATTAGGGATAGCATTATTTGATCATTTAGCTCCGGGATTAAAAGAAACAGTTGAAGTAATGACACGATTAATCGGTTCTATGACAAAATGGTTAGCAATACCAGCATCCTTAAAATTAGAAGATGAAACGCAAAAAGTTAATAATCTATCAACTGCTATACAGATGTCTGAGGAAGGATCAGAGAATCGCAATAGGTTGGTCTTAGAACTTAATTCTATACATCCAGATTTATTAAAAGGATTAAGTGATGAAGAAATTGCACAGGGAAAATTGACAGAAAGGCTTAAAGAATATAATACACAGCAGACATTAAAAATTGCCCTTATTAAGGCAGATGAAGAAACTCTAAAACTTGCAGAGAAAAAAGCAGAAGTAGATGTAAAAGTTGCAGATTCTACGATGGCAGTAACTGATGCGATGAGAAAGATGGCTGAATCATTTGGAGGTGTTATTGATCCCCAAAAATCAATGGAAGAAAATTATAAATCTCTTAATGACCAAGCAGATGAATGGATGGATGGACTGGAAAAGGCACGAGGTCAGATGGGATTTTTCGAAGTTGAATCTAATGCAGTTACTCAAGCTCAAACTGATATGGTCTTTGCTCGTAGGGATTTAATTACAGCATATGCAGCCGGAGAATCAGGAGTAGAAAGTTATATTGATTTACTTGTAAGACAGGAAGAAATGGCAGGGAAACTTGCAACAGCGGAAGAAATACAAGCTAGAAAAAGAGAAATCCTCAATGCAATGTATTCACAGACCCCTAGTGGGGATGGTGCAGATGGGGCTGGTGCAGATGGGGATGGCTCAAGTCCTACTGGCATTCCAACTGAAGAGGAAATGGAAACTGCAAAACAATTAATGTTTGAATATAACTCTTCATTACGTGAAATTAAAATCGCAGCGGCAGAACAAGAATTAGCTGATGAGGAAGAAAAGTTATTAAAGGCCAACGTAATACTCGGTGATAATGAAGAAACTAGAAATAAAATTATTGCTGATTTTGATAAAAAGAAAAAGAAGGTAAAAGATAAAATTGATAAAGAAGAGTTAAAGACAAATTTAACACAATATTCTAAATTGTTAGGAGGGGCAGCATCATTTTTATCGCAATTTGGTGATATGGAAAGAACAGCAGCTAGATTACAACAGGCTAAAGCAATCGTAGATACTTATTCATCGGCAACTAAGGCCTATCAATTACATGGAGGTTGGCCTGGGGGTGTAGTACCAGCCGCAGCTTCTATCGCTTATGGTATGGCTAATGTTATGTCAATCGGTAAGGCGATTGGTGATTTTGGAGGAAAGAGGGCAGCTGTAGGTATGGATGAAGTGGTTGATTCTCCTACCATGATATTGGCTGGTGAAGCAGGAGCGGAGCAGGTATCAATCACGCCACTCGAAGGCCCCAACCTGGAAGGTCCACAAGGTGGAGGACAGAATATCACTCTTAACATATCAGCCCCACTTGTTGATGATACAGTTGTAGATAGTATAATACCAGCCATCCGTGAAGCTATCAGGCGTGGAGAAGATATTGGCATTAGTTAAATATAAGATAATCAGTTTCCTATTACGATTTAATGTCATAATAGGAAAAAAGCTATCATTCTGGATGGCTCAACATGAAGCTGATGATTATGTAATAAAAAATGAGAAGTTCGATTTAAGGACTATTCCAAGGCGTATTAAGAACCTTTTATTACATGATGAAGATATTATAGAAAGACGTAGAGCAATATGTAATGATTGTGAATTTCGTTTTGGTTTGAATTGTAAAAAATGTGGATGCTTTATCGATGCAAAAACCAAAGTTGCTGGGCAGAGCTGTCCAGTTGGTAAGTGGGATAAGGTAATTATAGAGGACAAAAAAGTTGGCTCGGTCGCTACCGCTTAACTTCGCTTCAGATATACAGGGCAGAGATACTGCATTGATTCCCATTGTTTTGATAAGCCTTAATGAATCTCATGCTGGGACAATAAGCACCGATGTGTATGATGTCCCATCTGACACATGGTCTGTTAGGAAAAATTATATATTATTAAGCACAAATATATTGAATGGCGATTTCAGAAGGGCTACATCGGAATCGATGATAGAAACTGGTCTGGCTACAGAGCTTGATACTTATACAACAAAGCCCCTTCTATTAAATATTCCCTCATTAAAAGAATCAATTGATATTGAAAAGCGTAATTATAAAATATCTTCTGTCAATATTGATATTAGCAATTATGAATATGAGGGTGAAAGATTTTCTGAACTTATTGGTAATACATCATTAATTAATATGGAGTGTAGAATATTCTGGGCATCTCCTTCTACAAATAATATCTCTTTTTATGATAAACATGGTGGAGCAGCAATAGGTAGCGGTATGGTAATGGCTCCACAGGATGATGATGCTTTCCAAGTATATTTCGGTGTAATCCGAAGATACGATCACGATGATGAAAAAGTGAAATTGACTATCGAGGATCGCAGTCAGTCTAAACTGCATAAGCCTTTGCCAACAACCCTTGGTGTCGGAGCCGAAGTTCCGTCTAAAAATAAGAATTTACCTAAACCGATGGTATTTGGTAAAGTAGAAAAAAGTCCTTGCCTTATTAGTAATATGGAATTTAATGAAGAACAAGTAACTTCTGATGAAATTAGAATTATGTTAGATTCGGATGCTACTGTAAAATCTTATGGTACCAACCCTCTAATGTTATATGATGATGGTTATATAAGAATTGATGATGCTTGGACTNTTGGAAATTTATTAGGGTTTGGCCCAACAACGCAATATACATGGGGTACTGATAATTTTATTAGATTANTAGCAAATAATACTATTCAAAGTACCGATCTTGATCCACGCCCAAGCCCAATATCATCTAATAGTATTGTTGCGTTTGAGCAATTAGAGCCGACAAGTTTTATACCAAGAATATTTAAAACTTCAGATGGATGGAATGGGAGTAGATATTATACTGCAAATCCAGCTATTGATTTAGATTCAGAGGAGAGTGCGGCAGTTGAGGCAGGACATATAGCATCATTTAACAATATACTAAAAGGAATATACAGCACTTTAGTTAGAGAAAATAATTCGACTGGCGGTCAACATGATGGTACTTCAAGGATAGAGGTAGATAATAATGGTATTGCGGTTGATGGTGAAGAAATGGTTGGTATCGCTGACGAATTTGAGGACACGTCGTTTGAACACGTTCTTATGGGCTGGGATATGGCATTTCCAGTTAGTTCTGCTAAATATAAAAGGCATATTGGATTATTCTGGATGGATGGTGTACTACGTTTTGCTGAAACAGATGATAATGTTCAAAGTGTAACAGTACGTGTTCATGCAAATCAAAATGTAGAAGGTGGTGAAGAAATATATGTTCTTAATAATGCAACAGTTTATGATACTAATATATTTCCATATAGTGGGGGGGCGTGGCAAGGTTCTGGAACAGGATCGTGGATAGATGAACAACCAGATCCCGATTTATCACTTATATCGTTCTATGCATATATAAATGGTAGTGGAGCTACAGCTGCTTATTTTGATATGTATGGGGCATGGATGAAAAATTATATGCTGATAGAGGGACTGCATACAATGGACTTTTACGCTGATGTAATAGGCAGAATAAGTAATTCTCCAACAGCACCACAAGTTATTAATAATATAATGACAAATGAGCTTGGGCAGGATGCTACAGATGCACCGACAGGCTATTATACTACTTGGATATATCAATTCACTGTTTCTAAAAATATAAATTCCAAGAAATTAATTGAACAAATAGCTTCAGCATCCCCTTTCGTCCCACGTTTTGATAATATGGGAGTATTTAAGTTTGATACTATCCCAGATGATGGTGGAACAGCAGATCATACGATATATGAAGAAGATGTAATTGATTTTTCATTTTCACGCTCCAAGATAGAGGACGTAAAAACAAGCATCGAATTTAAGTACAATTACGATTATGCTTTAGAAGAATTTCAAGGTAGTACAGGTTTAATTGATATACATGATAATTTATCTGCCACTGTTGGTGATGTGAATTATTATGATCCAGCATATTATGGATTTAAATGGGATGTTTCTGGTGATATGAATCATGTTGATAGTACCTTGATCATTGATGATGAAAGAGGGAAATATATACGAGATGATGCTACAGCAAAATATTTTGCAAGATGGTTATTAATGTGGAGCTGTAACCAGCACTTGCAAATGAAAATAAAACTGCCTTTATCAAGGGGATTAAAAATAGAAATCGGTGATTTAATTGACTTTGATAAAATTATTGGCGGTGTTAAACCCTACGGAATTAATTATAAAGCTGGATTAGCAGAAACAACTTACATCAATGGGCAAGTGGTATATAATAATTTCTTTGTTACAAACACAAACAGAACACTGGAATTTGTAGAAATCTCATGTATTCAAATGCACAGCCTATTATGGAGAGGTGGGTGTACAGATGATGGACAGCAGACATGGAGCCCATATCCTGGAACAGCGGCCTGTAATTATAATTCAAATGCCGAGCTTGATGATGGTAGCTGTATATATGTTTCAGATTGTGCAGGAGTATGTGGTGGTGATGCTGTGGAAGATTGTTGGAATGATTGTGGTGGTACTGCAATACTTGATAGTTGCGGTGTTTGTTCTGGTGGAAATACGGAACACGAATTTAATGATGGCTGCCCAGAAGACTGTTTTGGTGTACCAAATGGAACTGCTGTTGAAGATGAATGCGGTGTGTGTAATGGCCCTGGCATCCCAGAGGGTGATTGCGATTGTGACGGCAATGTGTTAGACTGTTTGGGAGAATGTGGTGGTCAAAATGTATGTGGTTGTTCCACCCCTAATTGTTCTGGCGAATGTGGGCCACAAACTGTAAAACAGTGCTATGAGCAAGAATCTTTTTTTTATAATCATAGTGCAAATTGTCCGTGGGCGCAAGTTTGGACTGCGGGGGCATCATCGGATTATTATTACTATAATAACATTTGTTTAGACAAGCCAGAAAGATGTGTTGAACATCAGGTTGAACATCAGGAGGTAGGTGTAACTGACAGCCCAGCATGGGGAACGTCAGGAGATGGATTACCAATTACTTGGCTGGGATTTCTGTTTGGGCAAGGTGATACTGGTATATTTGTGTCTGACCCTGAAAACGCTATTCCTAATTCGGGGAATGGTGAGTGGGCGTTTCGTGCTGATGATGGTGGAAATAAAATATCTGGGATAGCACATGATCCTGATGACTATTGTGAAATGTACAATGATGATGGAAGATGTGATGATGAGTACCATGAGTTTCATCCTTTAATATTAAATACTTCAAATTGCAGATTTTATGGTAATAACCCTGCTGATCCTAGGTGGTCTGTAGGTAAATTTAATATAATATTAAAAGATGAGAATTATACTGAACTTGGAAGACTAAATTTTCCCGTTCCTGTTATGCAAAACAACTTTTCTGCCTTGCCAGATTTAGGTAATATTCCTGTACTTGGGATAATTCCTGAAGATATATTAAATATAAGCGTTTGGCATTCAATTTTTGATATAGGAATTACACACAATGTGGGGACTGATAGAGTTAAATATTATTCGCTTGAACTATACTATTACGTTGCAGATACTGATACTTGGATAGAGGTATTTGCAGATAGCCTTGTACAGTTAGCTGAAAATGTAAATGAAATTCAAAGAGGAATGGAAGGTCTTCATTTTTCGGATACAAATTTAGGTGATCCCCCTTCTGCACAAACTTTTAAGGTTAATTTTCGTATTTACGATGATGAGTCAGATTATGACTCCACTATAATGCACACATCAATAAATAAAGAATATAAATTTAAAATAATACCATTTGAATGCAATTCTGA
>NZER01000035.1 GCA_002690445.1 Candidatus Pacearchaeota archaeon | reverse complement strand
GGCCGGTTGTTTGTCCGGGGCAAACGGGAAGCAAGTCGTGTAGCCGCCGCACTGATCGCCGCCGGCTATTCCGTGCGAACCCACCAGGCGAATGACGAGCGCCAGGCATATTGGAATCAGCGGCTACACCCGTCGGACGTGATCGCCGCGCATCGGCGCGAGGAACCCCGCCGCCGATGCGAGGAGCTGGTCAACGACCGCTGCAGAGAGGAGCTCGAAGAGGAGCTCTACCGCCAGAGAGTCCTCGCATGGCATCCGGAGCTGGAGGAGGAGGACCTCGAAGGGGGTGCGGAATGACCGGCCCCACGGACTTCTGCCGAAATCTCGCATGGGCCATGGCCCAACGTGGTTGGACTACGCGCGACCTGGCCGGCCGCCTGGCCCCCGTCTGGAATACTGAGGCTGAGTCCGCCCGTCGTCGGGTCCGCCGCTACCTCAGCGGGGCCCAGAGTCCCAAGCTGGAAACGGTGGATCTATTCGCGGACGTGCTGAATATTGCCCCGGACGACCTGGCCTACGGGTATGCCCCGGAGGTAGAAGAATGAGCGCCCCCAAGGACCCGCGCCGGTATCTGCGCCTGCAGGACGGCCGTCCGGCTCAAAACATGCGCTGGGGCCTGGTCTACACCGCTGAGCTTGACCTACTCCGCTCTCACACGTGCCCGAAGTGCAAAACCGGGGCCGGTGACGGGGGCGTGGTGGTCCTCTGGTCGTGGCTTGTGGCCCTCATGTCGAACCGGGCCCCGGTGGAGATCCGGGCCGGCTACCTGGCCAAAGTGACCGGGTACAGCAAAGCATCGGTGCGCCGCTTCGGCGTCCACCTGGAGCATGTGGGACTGGTCAAACGTGAACGGACGAAGGCCGGGATCTATCGGTGGCAGTTGTCGTGGCCCCCTGGTCTCCGGGACCAGGCCAACGACCCGGACCCCGATCGGGAATTGTCCGCCCTCGGGCTGGAAGCCATAGCCGCGAAGGCCGAAGTTATCCATAACGGGCCAGTGGATGACCTGGGGAGAGCGCGCACGGGTGCGCGCACCCCTGAGCATGGGTGCGCGCACAGAGACAAGGACCGGAAGGACGGAAACACAATTCCCCCCCTGTCCCCCCCTCCGGGGGTCTCTGAATCGGAAGTCTTGGGGATGCTGGAGGTCCTCGTCGCCAGTGCCCCGGTGGATGGCTCCGCCGCCGCGTGGGATGCCTTCCAGGTGGAACTCGCACAATCGGCCACCGCCCGCCCCCAGAAACGACAGCAGCTAGCGCGCCGCCTGGCGTCCGCGGGCCTGGATGTCGGGTACACCGGACGCCTGGATGTGGCGGTAGTCCTGGAAGCCGCTAGGCGGGCTCTGGACCTGTACCTACACCACCAGCCATAGCAGGACATAGGGCGACCGCCAGGCGGGCCTCACACGGCGGTTGTGGGGCCCGTTTTTTATGCGGCCCGGTGCATTTTCATTCTCGCGCCCGCTTCGACCGATCGGCCCGTGCGAATCGGGATCGCAATTTCGGCCCTTCAGGTCCTCGCCGTCGGCTATACAGCGAATATACAAACGTGCTACACCCCGACACACCCCGCACACCGGATACCAAAATGCCTGAAAACACCCTGACAGAATGGATCGAAACCTCCCCCGACACGGTAGCCGCCTTTCGGATCTTGCTTGGGGAACGCGGGGACACGTCCACGGTGGGCATTGTCGCCCTGGACGAGACGATGGATCGCGTTGGGCATCGGTTCCCGCGTCACGCGGTCCAGCTGGCCGCCGATTACCTGCAGGCTGCTGAGCTTGTGGCGTCCCTGGCCGATGCTGCCGGGTGGAAAACGGAACACCCCACCCTTCGGGTGATAGCCGTGGATGACCAAGCCAAGCCCGTCACGTCCTGGCAACGGACACACGCGCTTCGCTTCGACGAAGAACAGGGGATCGATCCGGTTGCCGCCATGGCCGGGGAAGTAATCCGCGGCGCCGCCGAGACGCGCCGGGTGGTTGACGTGCTCTGCCGCACGTTGGCGGACATGGAGGAGCGTCACGGAATGGCGATCGAATCAATGATCCATTCCCGAATGTCACAGGCGGAAACAGAGGCCGAACTAGAGCTAGTTACCACCCTGGCCGAAATGGACGAAGGGGACGAAGGCGATCCGTTGGAGGTAGCTACCGCGGCCATGCTGGAACAGGTGGCCGGCGCCATGATGAAGCGTTCCACCTTGACCCCGGCCGATGCGAAGCGCCTTTTGACCGAATCCCCCGGGCTACTTCACCAATTGGCCGCAGACCAGGAAGTGGTGGGCCTGTTTCTGGGTGCTCTGCAGGCACCACCACCCGCACCCGATGGCCTAGCCGATGACCTGGCCGCCGAGGGCCTGGCCGATGACCTGGCCGCTTCCGAACCCCCACCGGCCAAAAAATGACCGCGGCCCCTTTAATTTGCCGGGGTTGCGAAACGTGGTAAACACAACATGTGGTGGTCCGGACAGCTGTCCCGACCACAACATGTTGTGGTTCGACCTTTTGACCTGGAGCCCTGAAAATGGCCCGATCCCCGAAGTCCCGCCTGAAGCGCCGCCCCACGAAGAAACGCCGTAGTCCCGCCCGAAAGGCGCCGGTGGCCCGCGCCCGGAGACGCTACCGCGCCAGGAAGACGAATCCTCTCGGGACGCAGCACACAAAGGAAGTAGGGACCGTCGTGGCTATCGCCGCGGGTGGTGCTCTGGCCGGCCTTGTCGAAGGGATGCAGGACCGCCAGCAACTGCCTGACCTTCCGATGGACCTGGAGCCGGGCCTGGTAATCGGCGCGGCCCTTGTGGCCGTTCCCGTGGCCATGAAACTGAAGGGCCGAAACGCCACGATCGCCGCCCTCCTGGGGACCGGTATGCTCGCCGCCGCCGCAAAGGAATACGTCTCCAACATCTATGCGCCGGCCGGTGTCGCCCTCGATGTGGCCGAAACCATGGAAATTGGCTGAATGCTCCCCGACACCCCGAAGATCCGGATCGCCCGAGCCCTGGACGGGGCCCTCCCGAGCCCGAAACGCCGCGCGCGGCGGGCCGGCCGTCGCGCCCGCGCCCGGCCGGAAGTGCCGGTCACATCGGGGACGCCGCCCGAAGGCGGGCCGGGGGCCGTCCTGGCCTATGCGATCGATCGCAACACTCAGCTTCTGGATAGCTGGACCGAACGGGACCCGAACACCCTGGCCGGCCGCTATTATCTTGACCTTCTACACCTGACTGAAGACCTTTCTATCCTTCTCGGAGACTAACAACATGGCCACGTTTGGACAAAATTTTGCGCTGCCCCTTGGGTCAATGGACATTAACGCCACGGCGGTTAGCCTCACCGGCACGATCGACAAGGATCGCATGTTGGATCGGATCGTGGTCGCGTCCTACGCCAACGCAGCGACCGCCCGGGCCAGTGGGGTGGTGACGTCCCTTAAGGTCGGGGGCCAGAACCTCCTGCAGTCGGATGCTGCTAGTTTCCCCGTGGAAATGATCGGGGCCAACAGTTCGGATGACGGCGCCTTTATCGGCTGCCCCCTGAAGGGAGGGCTCAGCTGTCAGCTGGTGGCGACGATGGACGCGGTTGCGGACACCGGCGCGTTGGTGTTCACTTCCGATCTGCCCGCCGGCGTTTCGGCTACCCCGGACGAGGATGACTATAATTTTATCTTCCCCATGGGCGACACCGGCGCAATTGGCGCCGGCGGTACCTGGAGCTTGACCGCGATCGCCAGGCGGAACGTCACCCTCGGGCGGGTGGTGATTGTCTGCCTGTCGGCCAATAATACCTACGCTGTGTCTGAGACCTACGTCGATTCAATCACGATCGCCGGATCTGAAGCGCTATCGGGGACCGGCCAAATTCCATGCTTCGGTCTTCCGGAGGAATCGACTAATCCGTTCGGCCCCCACGCCAACGATGACGACGGCCTCAGGCTGGATGCTGTTCTGGAGGCCGGGGAGTCTCTGACCATCTCCGGGACGAGCACCGGCGGGGTCGGTCTCGGTCTTCGTTGCGGTGTCTTCCTGGAGGACTGATCGTGGCGATCGCTGCCTTCGATTTTGAACGGGCAAAACTCTCGGGCCGGGTGTCACTTGACACCCTGGACCTGGAAACAACGATCCTGGAGATCCCCTCCCGGTTCACGGCCGATAGTGCCAATGTCGGCCGGGTCATGTTTCGGGCCCGGTTGACCACCGGGCAGACCCGCGGATCGGCCATCGTGCGGATCTACAATGACGCAGAAGACGGCCAGGTGGTGAGGGCCGCCGCGATCGCCGTTTCTTCGTCCTGCGTTGTACCTATCACCGGCGGGATTACGATGCCGACAATTGGGGGCATGAGGATGACTGCCGAGCTAACCGCCGCCTCTGCCGCGGTGGAAATTGAGGCGCTGGTGGACCCGTCTACCGGGGGCGTGCCGGCTAGTAATCCCTTTACGGTGACCAGTAGCATCCCAAACAACGCCAGCGTGGAATTTGGGCCCGCCCCCATGGACTGCACGCGCCTGCAGATCCAGATCCCCACGGCCATGATCGGCGCCTGTGAAATTATCT
Organism: Candidatus Pacearchaeota archaeon; assembly: GCA_002690445.1. The sequence continues at coordinate 3,188 of NZER01000035.1, read as the reverse complement.
GGCTCGATTCCGCCGGCGCCGCCGTCACTACCACCGGTGTCGCCGCCGGGTCCGATCCCTTTATCTCCCTTATTCCGGCCGGCGGTTACCACCTGTCGATCGCTCAGAACAGCGGCGCCGCCGCTCAGCCCATTATCACCTGGAGCTAACCCCATGGCCCGATACAAAAGACGAAACAAGCGACAGTCTAAAATGCGCCGGAAGGCTCAGCGGGCTGCAGCTGCTCTCATCGCCACCGGCGGTGCTTCTGAGCTTGTGGACCGTGGCCGCGGTGGCCGGATCGCCCGNGGCATCGCCACCGGCGGTGCTTCTGAGCTTGTGGACCGTGGCCGCGGTGGCCGGNTCGCCCGNGGCATCGCCACCGGCGGTGCTTCTGAAATTGTCCGCCGTCCCCGCACCCGCAAACGCCCATGGTGGAAACGCCGCTAGTCTGGAGATCGAAACAATGGCAAACCCCCGAAAACGAAGCCGCCGGCGCGAGCGCCGGCGCAAGGTCGCCCGCAAGGTGGCGGGTAGGGTTCTAAAGTCTGAGGCCGCCCAGCAAATTGTGAGCAAAGGAGCCGGCGCGGTGGCGTCGATCTATGGCACACCCGCGGCCGGTCTAGTGGTGTCGCGGGGCCTGGAGTCTGCGATGGAACGCGGCGCTACTGCGCTTGGGCCCAAAAAGGGCCCGGGCAAAAAGAGAGCTCAAAAGGCCGCCAAAAAGAGCGCGAAGAAGACCCGAAAGGCGAAGGCCGCCGGCGTGAGCGCGGTCATCGGCGCACCCCCGATCGGCTACGGGCCCGGCCCGGGGCGGGTGGTGGAACCCATCACGGAAGACCTGGCCCTCACCGATGAGGGAGAATTGGTCGAATTCCCGAGCGCGCCCGCCGCCGAAGAACGCCCGTTCTGGATGAACCCCGTCTACCTGGCCGCCGCGGCCGGCGCCGCCTTCCTGCTACTTCGCAAAAAGTGACCTATGGCCTGGTACAATCCCGCTAGCTGGCAAGCCGTAGACTTCGGGGGCACCCCGCACCTGGAAGACCTGGCCGAAGCGCACCTGGAATGGACCGATCGGATCGTCCGGTTCTCCCAGTCGCCCGCCTTCGGGCCATGGGATGACCAGGCTATATCGTGGGCCATGGAACAGGCGATCGAATCCCGGGATGCCGCCACCGATGCCGCCGATTATTGGCAATTGGTCGGGGAAGGCTGGACCGCCCGGGCGTCCCGGCTGTCTGAGCAAATGGACCCCGACCAGCTTTCTAAGATTTTGGGGCTTTTGGGGCAGAGCGGAATTGCCGCCGAATCCCTGTCGGCCGCTAGGGATGCCGGCACCCTGGGGACGTTGGCCGCCGAGACGGCGAAGGCTACGGTGGCCGACGTCGGGGACCAGGCCCGGGCCCGGGTGCCCTGGGCCCTGCCGGTGGTCGGCGCCCTGGCCCTCCTGGCTCTTGTGACGAGACGGTGACGGGCCGTTGGCCGGCGTGGCCCTTCGCCGTTGGCGCGGCCCTTCTATCCCTCGCCGTGCTGCGACGGGCCGGGCCCGGCCGCCGGTGGTCGTATGGGTCGAAGACGCCCGGGGTGGCCTCGGAATCGGCCGGCGGTGGCCAGCTGGATCGGGACCCGTCTAAACTGGCCCCGGCCTTCGCGGATAACTTGGAAAAGTTGTTCCAACGTCTCCGGGCGCAAGGTTTCGATCCGATGCTGAACGAGGGCTACAGATCCCCCGTACGGGGCGATCGCCTCAAGTCGCTGGGATACTCCCAGGCGGGGGCCCGGTCAATGCACGTATGGGGGGCCGCCGCGGACCTTATCAGCGCGTCCGGCGGGTGGTCCGATAGTGAAGCGATGTGGCAGGCGATGGGGCCCATAGCGGAGGACCTGGGGATGATATGGGGGGGCCGGTGGTCGTTTTACGATCCGGCCCACGTTCAGGGCGTGGAAGTCGCGGAGCAGTCGCGCCTTCGGGGCCTTCCGATCGACGATGGTCACGATTTTGTTGCGGGTAGCCTGGCCCGCCGTACAAAGGGCGTGATCCTTGTCTAATGCCAGCACCCGCCTGGACCCGATCCTGCAGCTGGTGCGGAATTTGGTTATCGCGGTGGAAGACGGCGCGGTATCACCCGACGAGGGTCGGCTAATTTTCGAAGGGCTGGCGACGGTGGTGGAGCACCTGGCCCTCGGGGTGGACCGCTGGACGTTGCGGTGGGGTCTCCGGGCCGGGGCCGCCGCGCTACGCGAGGCCGCCGACCATATACAGGAATTGCCGGGGTGGCAGTATCGCCCCGGGGAGGATTGACCCGATGGCAAAATTTACGAAACAGGCGCGGCAGATCTCCAATGCTTTAACCCTGCTCTATCACCACAAGATTAAGCCGAAGGTGGAAACTGCGCCGGATGGGTCAACGCAGATCTCGTTCAACGCCCCTGCCAGCATGGCGGCAGCCTACGTGGAGAACCACCTAGATGAGCAACTCGGGCCCCGGTTTCCTTTTGAGGTTGAGGCAGGGGGACAGAGGGTCTACATCACGATTCCCGCCCCTGGCAACGGTACGAAGAAAGCCGGAAACCCCCACCCGGCCCGGCCGAAACGAAACGGGGGCCCCTCCCCAAAGCGGTGGTCCGTCCGGTGCAAGACCACCGGGGGCACCTGGCGAACGGTGGAATCTGAATTGACGAAGGGCGAGGCCGCCCGGGAAGCGAAAATTTACGAGCGCAAAGGATACGAGTCTTGCGTATTCGAGGGCCGGCGCAAGGTGAAATAGGGCCCCGGCAGTCGCCCCGGGTGGCCGGTCCCACCGGCGAAGGGCCACGAAGGGCCACGGATCGAAAGGCTACCAGGCAAAAAGGAAAGGGGGCAGCCGGCGGACGCCAGCTACCCCGGTCGGGGAGTGACCCCGACAATGCCCCGAGGATGGGACGCCTGCAGGATAACCCGATCTTCGTTTGACTAAAAGAGGCGGATCGGCGTACAAGGATCACGGGGTAGTTCCCCGGGCCGGATGACCTGGCCAAAACCCGAGGATAGGAACAATGACCAGAAAAAGACTGTACGAAATCATCTATGACACCACTGGCAACGGCCACGCCGGCCACAGTAAGCACGATTACGGCCGGTTGTTTGTCCGGGGCAAACGGGAAGCAAGTCGTGTAGCCGCCGCACTGATCGCCGCCGGCTATTCCGTGCGAACCCACCAGGCGAATGA
>NZER01000034.1 GCA_002690445.1 Candidatus Pacearchaeota archaeon | reverse complement strand
GGAGTTTAAATTCTATAGGCAGATGGCAAAGAATATTACGTTTGGTATTCTGTATGGATTGGGCAATAAGAGATTGGCTCAACAATTGAGTACTACAACTGACCAAGCCAAAGCTTATAAACAACAATATTTTAATAATATTCACGGCTCTCGCTCGTTTATTAATCGAGTTATTTCTACGGTTGAATCAAGAGGTTGGATAAAGAATCGGTATGGTCGTATTTATAGGATAGATAATACGCTTGGATATAAGGGTGTGAACTATTTGGTACAAGGCACCAGTGCCGATATCTTAAATGAGAGGATGATATACGTACATGAATATCTTAAGGATAAAAAGAGTAATATCTTGTTGCAAGTCCATGATGAAATCATTTGTGAAATCCATGATGAAGAGCTACGAGAGTTACCACCGCAAATACAACTCATACTAGAAGCAAACAGTTTAGATATACCACTTAAAGTTGACATAGATGTGTGTGACGGTTCGTGGGCAACTAAAACAGATTGGGCAAAGTGGCAATTGCTAGGACAGAAATGTGATATAATAGAAGAATATATAGACTGGGATTAGAGGAGGTACAGAATGGCTAAAGTAAGTGTACATTTAGGATTTACGTTTAGGGTAGGAGATTTGGCAACTAATCAATATGGTCGTTTAGACCTTAATATAGACCAAATAGATACGGAACTGCCTATTGACCAACAACTAGATAAAGCTGGACAAACTGCTGACCAAGTATGGTCTGTCCTTAAACGCAGAGTAGATGCTCAAATTGATGAAGTACTAGATAAATAATTGGAGGATTGAATGAAGGATAATGCGAAAGAAGTAATTGAACAATTGTTGGGAAACAAGAAGCTTAATCTTAGACGGGGAAATAGTACAGAATTAGACTATGATAAAATCCCTTTTGGTATACCAGCTTTGGATAAGCTTACAGGTGGAGGTATAGCTAAGAAGCGAATATCTCTTTTGTATGGCCCACCTAACGTCGGTAAAAGTTTCTTGGCTTCTCAGATAGCTGTGAATGCTCAACATAACAATGACCTTGTGGGTTGGGTGGATACAGAACAATCTTGGGATTCAGCATGGATGGAGAAATGTGGACTAACTACTGAGAATGTGTTGGTGAGTCAGCCAACGATTGGTGAAGAAGCATTTGAGACAGTTAGAGAAATGATGATGAATGGGATAGGACTAGTAGTACTTGATAGTATGGCAGGGCTTGTTCCTTCTGCTGTTTATGAAGAAGAGTTTGGATATAATCCAATGGCATGGCAAGCTAGGTTTGTGAATTCTTCTCTCCCTAAGTTGCTTCCCCATCTAAAGAATGGGACAGCTTTGGTATTGATTAATCAAATACGGTCTAGCCTTGGCCCTGTATCTATTGATGCAATGCCAGGAGGATTGGCTCAAACATTCTTTGCCCACTCCCTACTACAGGTTAAACGTGACGGATGGATTGAAGAACCCAAGGGTACTAAGGTAGGGTTCGATATGGATATCCGATTACGGAAGACTAAGATAGGTGGAGAACATTGGAACAACGTTAAAATACCCTTTAGGATTGAGGGAGGGATTGATGTGGTAGAAAGCTTTATTCGTGAAGCTCTTACTCAAGATTTAATCTCTCAGCGAGGCCCGTGGTATATGTATGGGGAAGACAAGATTCAGGGTATGAATGGTCTTAAACACTTTTTTATAGAGAATCCTTCCCGCTTGGAAGAATTGAAAGCTAGTGTTACCTAGAGACTATACTAAACAAGAGAATGTTATAGCGCAAGTCCTGTCGGATATGGGACTGCGCTATGACACTCAAGTACCAATAAGTCAATATACTGCGGATTTCTTTGTGCCTGAATTAGGGATGATTATTGAAGCTGATGGTATTTATGGTCATCTAAAAAAGAGGGATATCAAGAGGGATGCAGACTTAATGAGGATATACGGAATTAAAAATATTCTTCACATTAAAGAAAACTCTAAAGTGGGGGTACAAGATACATTATGGCAGGCATTAAACAGATTGGTGGACGAGGAAAAACCACCACTAAACCTAGACGAAGAAAAACTAAAACAAATATAGCGACTAATCAGGATACTTGGTTAGTTAAAACTTTAGAAGATAGATTACAAAAGATTCCTAGACCTAGCAAAGGTGGTACATTTTATCCGTCTATAGTTAGTAGTCCTTGCGATAGATATGTATATCTTGCATTTAATGGATTGATGCCCCCTAGTCCCATTGCTGCTAATGTACGTCGAATATTTGATTGTGGTGATTATCTAGGGTATAGATTTTCAAAATATTTTACAGAGATGGGTATGCTAGTGGCTGAAGAACAGCCCACTAAATTAGAAAGCCCTCCAATTTCAGGGCGGTATGATTTTCTGATTCAACATGAGGTATATGGTCGGACTATAGTAGAGTTAAAATCTATTAATGATAAAGGTTTCAAGGCGTTGATTACTGACCCTAAGACTGATCACTATCTCCAACTACAGATCTATTTAAATATATTAAACATAGAACATGGTATAGTTTTATATGAAAATAAAAATGATCAACAGATTAAATGTTTTGATGTAAGTAAAAATGCAGATGTTTGGGAACAGCTCCTAAATAAATGTTATCACATTATGCAGTTGACTGCTATGCCTTTAGCTTGTACAGGGGAGAAATATTGTAGATGTAAAGAGGTGCCGAATGGAAAAGCGATGGACTCCGCAATCAGCGGTTAGTAAAGCTGACCAGTATGTAAGTGATGTAAATGTCCCTTCCATGAAAATTGATTTAGGGGAGAGGGAAGAATTAGATTTCTCTTCTCTAATGAATGCAGATACTAAGAAGTTAGAATTATTTCTTACTGTGTATGGGGGATACAAGGCTCACTTAGAACGAGAGTTAGCTGATATTGCTTCTAAGAAGAATGCTTACGAAGCTGCTTTTGATGAAGCGTATTCCTCTGCAATTTTTAAATTAGCAGAAGAACGAGAAATGGTAGGTAAAAAGAAACTGACAAGAGAAGAAGTTCGGGGAGCTGCTTTTGGAGCCTATGATGAACTTAAGGAAATGAGGAAAACTGTAATTGAGTATGAAACAGTTCATACTAGAATTGAAGGACTTCTCAAAGCTTATTCATCTGGGTTCCAAACTGTCTCTAGGATAGTAGCCCTTCGTACTTACAAGGAGCGAGACTATGCATAGAGTAGAGCCTAAAGTCTTTTTGATAGCAGAGAATAAAATTAATGATACGGAACTCCACGGTTATCTTGAACATATTGGAGCGCAGGGGTGGACTTCTAAGAAAGGTAATAGGGATGGTAATGTAGGACGTAACGGTAATGGTCAAGGTGACCTTAGAGAGATTATTGAGGTCATGGGACGGGGATGTTATAAGTCCTTTGGTACAGAACTCAATCCTAATATAACNAAGGTACGTGAAGATAATCCCACCTANCTTAAGAATATAATTGATATCGGTCATGGCTCAGTTCTTGAACANGGGTGGGTATCTTTTATGATATGTGATACNAGTAGNGTNGTTACTCATGAGCTTGTAAGNCATAGNGCNGGTACTGCCATATCTCAGGAGAGTTTACGGTTCCTTAGNNTAGAANANATGGGNCTNTGGATACCAGAAGCCTANAAGANTGACNCCNATTCNCAGGATATNTTTGAAGAGNCTTGGGAATATTTAGAACTTCAATATGCTAGACTGATAGAACGGGCAGAAGCGATTGAAGGGAAAGACTTTGATAGCCTGCCATTTAATAAGAAGAAGTACTATACTTCTGCTGCTAGACGAGTAGCCCCCATTGGAGTAGCAACTAATATAGGCTGGTCATGTAACATCAGAGCAGCGAGACATATAATTGAAATGAGAACAGATGAACATGCCGAAGAAGAGATTCGTTTAGTCTTTGGAAAGATTGCTACTATATTAAAACATAAATATCCTGTACTATTTGAAGACTATCAGGTTGAGGATAAGGGCTTCGATGGTAATCCAGAGTATACGACTTCTAGTTGGAAGGTGTGATATAATGTACTATCTAGGATTAGACTGTTCAACTAAGGCTATCCACGGTGTTCTCCTTGATGAGGAAGAACATATAATTGAACAGTTTAAATGGGCTAGTGTAGCTTCAAATTATGAAGAAAGGTTCTATGAAATATTAGAAGGATTTGAGGAGAAATTGAGTAAAATAGATATAGGTGAAGTGTTAGTTGCTGTTGAAGCAGCTATCTATATTCAGAACCCTAAGACAACCGTTGCCCTCGCTGCGGTAGTAGCGGGGGTAAAATATATCTGTTACCGTAACGGCTATTCCTGTATACCTGTAGATAATAAAGTTTGGAAGCGTTATGTTTTACAAGCGGGGAAAGCTGATAAAGCTTTTATTAAACGCTTCGCTATGGAGAAGTGGGAAGATATTAATAGTAAGGAACAAGATTATTCTGATGCAGCTTGCGTAGCATTGTATAGAAAGATGGAGGATAAAGATGAGTTTAACATTCTACTTTAATAGTAAGGAACAACCACAACGACCAGATGATGACCAGTTACCAGAAGAATTGACAGTCGAAGAGTTTCAGGAGCAGTACGCTAAGATAGTCTATTGTGATTATGAAGCTTGTTTTTGGAATACTTATGTTAAGGGACTACATACAACTAAAGGAACTATCTTAGGTAACAAGAATTATGTTGCTTTTGGAGCACAGGGTTTTGCTAATGTATGTGCCAGGCCAGCAATAGCTATTACAGGAAATACATATACGATTGGTAATCAGAAGAGAGTGTTACCTACTTGTTTTACTACAGCTAAGAATGGCAAGACAGGCCACGTAGACTTTTCTAAATTGTTACAGTCCGATGGTACTCCTTTCGGAGGCAGTATAGAATCGCAAGCTCCGACGCTGGATAATTATGAGGCGTATATCTAATGCCAAAAGTATATGACCAAGAAATTAAATTGAAAGCTATGAAACTCTGGATATCAGGAATCTCTGGCCCGAAGATTGTGGAACAGATTAACGATGAATTTACTTCTGATGTTAAAATTCCCACCTTATATACATGGGCTAAACAATATAATTGGAATGAGCAAAAGAATATAGCTAGAACTGAGGCTATGGCACAGGTACAAGAATCGGAAGGACAGAGATTTGTTAGAGTTCAGGCAGAGCATCTTACTGAGTATGAAGGATTGAGACATAAAGCTAATTCAGCTTTAGGAGTTCTTCAATTTGATAAAGCTTTTGATGCAGCGAAGGCATTAGATATGAGTATTCAAGGTGAACGTAAGGTTATGGAAGGTATGATTAATTTACAATTTGTGCAATCCGTACTTGGTATCTTAGTTGAAGAAGTTGAAGACTCAGCAATTATTCAGAAAATAGCTGCACGATTAAAAGCCTTGGTATCACAGGAGTAATATGATAAATAAAAATGGAGAAGTTTCATATGATAATGCCCTAGCTCGTTTAGCTGAAGGATTGTTGGCAGATAAAAAATATAACGTTGGTTCCTTCAAAGAGTTTCTGACTAATATATGGAGCCAGAGTTATGATAATCCTGAGTATTTTAAGGCTTGGCATGTACAAGTGATTGCAGAAGATATTGAAGAATGTTTAGCTCAAGGATTAAACTACGTATGTGTTCTCCCTCGGTTTCATTTTAAGAGTACTATCTTAGGTCATGCATTTAGTGTATGGAGATTATTGACTGCGCCCCGTGACTGCGCAGTACTTTATTTGTCTTACAGTGATGGTATGGCACAGTATCATATTTCAGAGATTAATAAAACTGTAAAAAGAAACCCTCTTCTAATGTCATGGTTAGATAATAAATCTCCAAAAGCTGACTTCTCCTTTAGGTATTCTATTAATAATAAAAATGCCGATATATTACATGGTGGTTTGTTTTCATTTAAGAGGGGTATGCATGTGAATGGTGCATTGATTGCCGATGATATTCTACGTGACCCTGAAAACCCATTGAACATGGGACAGATAAATAAAGTGGAAGACCACTTCATGACAGAATCTTTGTTCATACCCTTGAAGGGAGTTCCCGTAATTGTATTGGGTACGCCCATGATGCCTGGTGATATTCTGAGTAAGCTTCAGGAAGATAGTCGTTTTAAATCTAGAGTACTGCCAGCACTAGACCCTGTTCCTGGGCGTAGAGTATTGATGCCTGAGTTATATAGTGAGGAATGGTTGCTAGAACAACAGAGGGCCAGACCTAAATCCTTTGCTTCTGAGTTTATGTTGATTCCTCATTTTTCAACTGAATCATATTTTGAAGAGGAAGACATAGTTAAATGCGAAGTACCTACTTTGGTCAATGCCTCACCTCATCAAGCATTCCCATGTGAAGAAGATGACCAATTTTTTGCAGGCTTCGATGTAGGTAAAAAACGTCATCCATCACACCTAGTTATCTTTAGGCGTAGAGGTGATATAATAGAACAGGTTCATTCATCCTTTTTAGATGGGTGGAACTATGCTGATCAAATTGAATATCTAAATAAGGTTTCAGAAAACTTTGATCTTAATAAAGGATACGTAGATAATACTAGGGGAGAATTAGAGGAACGGGGTTTAAATACAGTGTGGAAGCCAATGACCTTCTCCACTAAAACTAAGAACACAATGGCTCAAGTATTTGAAACGTATATCCACTCTGGTAATCTAAAGTTGATAAAAGATGAGCGACAGAAGCAGCAGATATTATCAGTTAACAATGAGTTAAAGGCTCCTGAAACTCCATTAGGTCATGGAGATGCTTTCTTTTCGATAGCAATGGCTTTATCAGCTGCGTATGAAACGACCATATATAAGATTCAAACCTTGGGTAGTGTGCAAGAGTGGATGGATACAATTGAACAAGGACAAATAGAAGAACTAGAAAATAGAAAGATGCCAGGACGGGGAATACCTGATTTGATTTTCAAACCTGAAATCGAAGTGCAGGCTTTAGATACAGCTCCTAATCCTGACTGTCAAGAAATGGTATGTAATTCGTCATTTTGGGTGCCTAAAAATAAATTATGTATATATTGTGGACATAGAGGATAGGAGGTTGTATAAATGGTAACACTTACTGAACAAGCCGAAACAATTTTGGAGACACGTTATTA
>NZER01000033.1 GCA_002690445.1 Candidatus Pacearchaeota archaeon | reverse complement strand
TAGCAGTATTGCCAGATAGTAAAGTCGTGCCGCGCACATCTAATTTGGTTGTTGGTGAATCTGTGCCTATGCCTAAGTTACCACCAGATGTAAGAACCATCTTTTGAGCATTACTAGTGTAAAACCTCATATCAGAAAATTCTCTATTAATTAAATATGCATTTTTGCTAGTGTCTATCCAAAATTGAAAACCATCATTTATGGTGTGACCTGTGTCACTGTTCGACAAAGCAATAACAACATCAGTTGAAGTTGAATCAGATACGTGTAATTTACCAACAGGTGAAGTTGTGCCTATGCCTAATTTACTTGTTCCTGTGGCCCAGAATAATCCCGTACTTCCAGTCACAGTTCGCATTGACCTATAATAAGGAAGATATCCTGTAGCTCCACTTGCTACACTTCCACTTGTACCTCCTTCAGGCAATGCAGAAAGGTCCGCTGTCCAGGTACCACCCGCATTTAAAGAACCTGTAAGAATATTGTCGCCACCGAGTGTACCTCCTGTGGTATAAGTATTTGCTGTGGGACTACTACTAATTCTTTTAAAACTATGTCCCATCGACCTTGGATTTACTGGCATAATATCTCTATAGCTTACGCTATATAAAAACGTTTGGGGGTTTTAGCTGGACCCCCCAACCAGTTTATTGTCTATCTATCCCCAGGTGCCGTGACCAATAATCACACCAGTCTCAGGTCGTAGAATCTTCAAACCATATCTCATTGATAGGTAAGACCCAACGATACCGAAACCGGGATTTGCCTCTTCAACCGTCAAGCCACGTCTTTCAACGTAAGCCATTGGTTTTACGGCAAGGTCAAAGACCCCAATCCTAGTAGAAGGACACCACGCATTCGTGTAGACGTTCAAGCCGAATAGGCTTCCAACCAGTCCAGTTCCAAGAGTACCTCGGAATGGAGTAGTTTCCTCTACAACGTGCTGACCACCAGTTACTGCACTAATAGTTGCCTGGAAATCTGCCATATCGAGCAAGGACTTGTAGTGGGCGGGCGAAATCAATACTGAATCCGCGTTGTACCCGTGTTGTCCAATCAACTCGATTGCATTGGTCAAGTCAGAAAGACTCAACACACCAGATGTACTAGCTGCATTAACGTAGTGACTTCTTTGCAAGTCAGAGTTAGCAACATTACCATAACTATACTCACGTCCAGACCCTACTGTACCGCCAGAACCCTGAAATCCGCCATATATATTAGCGCCAAAATCAGTAATACTGTTAGAACCACTCTCTCCAGTAGTGCTGCTGATACTAATACCATTAACACCTGTCTGGAAAGTTGTGTTTGCGACACCCATCAGGGCATAAACAGTCTGTTTCGTTATGTGTCTGTCTACCGCTCGACGTGCTTCGTTCAAGGCCAACTCAACTTCATTGAATCGAGAGTCCTCAATCATTCTACGCGTTACGCCTACTGCGATACCCCATTCACGCACATCCACTCGCTCAGAGCGTAGCTTCGTGTGCTGATATTTGGGAGTCGTTCCTTCTTCTATCTGTTCAAGTACCATTGATGGTAGATTGAACGTTATATCTATCTTCCCTCCAGTGTCAGTGTTCATCCTTTCTGTAAACATTCGGAGTGCAGGTAAGTCTGTTACTTTGTAATCGACAATCGCATCTTTATAATCTACTAAGATACGTTCCCCTGTTCCTCCTGTGTCTGCATAAGAACCCTCATTGACTGTGGTAAGAAGACCTGGATTTGCTGTTACCATATTTAATCACCTCAGACTACCTGAACCTTTTTAAGGTTAGGTCCACCTGTATTGGCTTCTAGAGCCACTGCCACTGTCGAACCTGCTGCTGCTCCTTGTGCAATGAGACCATCATCTGCTGCTGCTCTCACATACAAAGGACCACCAGAGGCGATAGTGCCGCTAACATAGACATTAAGTTGCACACCGCGTCCCGAAATTACTGACCCAATGTTACCTGAAGTCAAAGAAGTCAAAAGAAATCCTAATCCTTTGGTACCACTGGTTGTATTCTGGACAAGCTTGCCACTAGCGTTCATCTTTACATATTCGCCAGCAGTCAAAGTTGCGTATCCTTCATACGGCAGTATACGGGCTGGTGCGCCACCGTCATTTACTAAAATCTCGGTTGCCATTTTTAATCACCTTTTATAGCCTTTTTATTTAGACGGATATTGCCGTCCTTCATCGCAAAAAGCCGCTCGACCTCTACATCGGTCTCGACAGCCTTCTCATCGGAGTCCGTTGCCTTTCCTTTACCAAAAGATTTTTCGGTATCGGGGACAGGAACTACTTCCAATGCCTCGCTAAATCCCACAAGCTTGTCCTCTTCCCATCCGAATAAGCTGTCAAAACGGGTATCTTTCTCTTCGTCTTTAAGACCACCAATCAATACCTCTTTCGAGATAATGTTATTAACCAAGGTCTTTTTGCGTCGCTCGGCTTCATTAGCCTTGCGCTCTTCCTCCTTAGTTGTGAAACTCTCAATTTTACTAAGAGCCTCTTCGTATTTGGTAGTCAACGTAGAGTTATTACTCTCCATCTCCTCCAGCTGTTTCTTCAGTGAGGCAAACTCGCGTTCAACAATTTTATCTGAATCAGTTGTTTTTACTTCTTCGCTCATACTATCATCCTCGTGTTCATCACATTCGCACGGCTTTCCACTAGAACACGAACCGCAACAAGGCGTTTCATCTTCCATTTGTTCTTGACCGTGGTTGTTACACTTCGTATCAATCGTGCATTCCCCACAAACAGCTTCCATCTTTTCATTTTCTATAAACGACACTTCAACGGGTCGGATATTCGTAGCATAAATGTCTCCCATAACGTCCACGTCCTTGGAAAACCAATCAATGCTCACATTGGTGATTTCACCATCCTTCACCTTCCCAATCACTTCATTAGCTCGTTCTGTCGGTTCAGAAATCTGAGCCAACATTTTTATAGCTATTTTTCCATTATCTAGTTCCTCGACCTCAGGATTTATTGCCTTTCCGATTAAATCTTCAGGCGTCCTTTGGTGATTTACATATATAGGAAGCTCTTTGAAGAGCTCTACATTATCTTTAAGCAGGTTCGGCTCTATATAAACCTTATGCTCCTCATCATCTTTTGTGTATTCGTGGGGTCCCGATGTAATAGCTCTTACCGAAAACTCGGTAATATCTTCCACTAAACTTGTATCAGTCGATTCTACATCTTCGATTGAAAAATTCATTGCAAAGGTTTTTCGGGTCTCTTCAACGTTTCCTGAACCAAATTCCTTTTCGACACCATTCTCATCTGCCCACATTGAGCACATATTGGTTGCCATAGATTGATATTTCTCTACCCCACTCTTTTTCAATCTAACACTTAGTTCTGATACACATTTTTTGATTTGACTCATTTTCTATCTCCCGACACATTTGCCGCTGGTTTGTTTCCTTTGGATTCGTAAGCTCTACGAGCTGTTTTTCTAACATCGCCTTTCTTTGTCGTGCCTCGATTTTCAGTTCGTTGGGACTCTTCTCTCTTATCTTCGTCCTTTCCACCAGATACATTAACATTCACAGCAGTCTCTTGTAATTCAACTATGCCGTCAGGGTCTAATCCTCTCTCTGCCCTTACCTCTGAAGATGCCAACACTCCCTCTGATAGATATATCATATCGGTCTTGGCTTTGGTAAATGCATCTTCCACGTTCATCTGTCTGAACTTGAATCTTATCTCTTCACCAAGTTGTGGCATCAGTTGAGAATTAAGAGCGGACTCGACGGCTTTTTGTAAATATTTAACATAAGGTTCGAAAATAGGTCTTGCCTGTTCAGGATTGTTCCACATCGTTTTCGGAACTTTCAATGCAATGTGTATCTTATCCATAATATCATCGGTATACTTACCGTACTCAAATGCACGGCTGGTTCCCTCTATATTTTTTATTTCGATATCATTGCCGTGAATTATATCTTCACCCGGCTCTAAAGAATTAAATGCATCTACAATTTCGTTGATTTTGTCAGGACCATAAGGCATATCCGGAAGACCGCACGAAATATCAAACCGTGAAACGGCGTGTTTATTCAATGCAATCCCAATGTCCCTCATTGCAAAATCCTTCAAATCAACCAAATACATAACAGTATGGATGTCAGAGAGACCGTAAGCATAGTCATCAAAAGGGTTATTTTGTAGCTCTACGATTTCATCTGCTTCGAACCGTACATTCTCTTCATCGGTTCCTGTATCCTGATAGTAATATATTAATTGGCCGTGTTCATTCCGCTGTATAAACATATTCTGGGATGAACGTACAATCAGATTATCTCCTGTCCATTCTAAATATCCCGAACCAAAAATACGTGCATTCCTCAACCAACTATAGATAGTCATATCTATATTAATATCCATAAAGGTCTTTTCTATTTTTTCACGCAACTCCTCATCATCAGTTACAATATCATATCCATCTTTAACTGCATAGAGACAAGGGAGGTCGATTAGGGTTCTAATTATAGGGTCAGATAAATATATATTCATATATTTACGATTATCACCAATGTGTTTCTCATATTTCTGACCGTACTGATTTGTTAGGCGAAGTCTTCTAATTATACCTTCTCCAAAACTACGAGGGTCATCCTCTTCAAATGGAGGATTTTTACCTACTGTGGCAAATCTTCTACTTATCCAATCGCCTAAACCCATCGATGACCTACATTTATATCCTTTTCGCTGATATTTATAGCTTTCCTTAAACGCCGCGAGGAGCTTCTTTAAAAATACGGTTTCTTCGGCGTCCGCCTGTGGTCATTGTAACACCACTATAAACTCCTCTTCGACTGCGCCCACCATCTGTTCCTACTCGAATAGATGTAAAGCTACTTTCTGCGGGTAGCATCCCTAATGTAGCGTGAATCCCCATCACGGAGCTATCACAGTAATCGTCGTGTCTTCCAGTAGGTGCCCCAATTTTTTCTGTCTTTTGGGTAGCATCCATAACATATTCTAGTATAGAATGTTCGTTATACCATTTCGACATCAGTTTTTTATCCAACCCCAGAAGGTTATTGGGATTCGGAACCCGGACCTTGCCCTTCTGTATAAATGATACATAATCACGATAAACATATGTTTTCGTCCCTTTGGGTCCTCCTGTAAATATGAAAGGTATAAAGTGGATACTGTCGGGAATGCATTCTAAACGTATCTCCTGCTCAAAAGCNCCGCCAATACCAGTAGCATCAATAATAANGCGTATGGCTCCAAAGCTTCTTGCAANTGNCATAATGCGTTCACGCTGNTATGGTATATCGTGTCCACCAGATTTAGGACCGATTTCTTCCAAGTATATAAGTCTTGCAATGTTACCTGTCTCAGACTTCTCGGTAATCCAAACACTAATAACAGTGCTATTAACGGATTTACCAATATCCACACCCACAGTACAATTAGAAAAATTCTCTCTGTCCGCGTCCTCGGGTCGTATGAAGGTATAGTCATCAAAACAATTCCTTAAGTATTTGGTATTGAACACACTCGATACACTTTCTACAAATTCACATTCGTACTCTGTTTTCCAATGGATAGAATCTTCGCCCCATTCTATCATCTTATTCAACATTTCTTCTTCGTCATATGGGGGGCTATATGCTTCTCCCTTTACAACTGCGTCTCTCCAATTGAAATGCAATCGTTCGAAAGTATCGGAATATCCTTCATCATAGAGATATCGATGCATATGGTTTTCTTTACTTTTAGGTGTCCCTAGATTAATAAATGGCGCCTTATTCGCTATTATACACGGCTCTACATTATCTATAAAGAGCGAGTCAGCTATTAAAGGACTTTCATCTACTATTAAAAAGGTAGGGTGTTGACCTCGTATTGCTTGCCCCTGATTGCTTGGTGCAATAGGAGCACGACGCAATACTGTCCCCCCTTTCATCTTAATCGAAGGTTTGTTATGCAATTTGTAAGCTCCTATCAATGAATTTAAAAATACATTATCTCTAAAATGACGGTATACATAATTAAAAATCAAAGCTGCTTGGTCTTCGGTGGGAGCAATAACGAAAACTAAATCTCTAAAGCGGCGAAAAAACATCCAAACAACAACGGCCACCGAAAGAGCCCACGACTTACCGCTACCCCGAGGTGCCAGAACAGCCATCTTACGTTGAACATTAGAATCTCCTTTGGGATATGTCAATGATTTGGTTATGATTTTCAATTGAAGCGGTCTTAACCTTAATGGTCTTTGATTAGCATCCACTAAATACGTTTCACAAAAGGCGCGGACCAGTTGTTCCATTTTAACTTCATCGCATCTTATCTCTTCGAAAAATGATTCCATATGAGCAGAATCAAAACTATTCTTGCCCGATATCGCTTTCTTCAGGTTCTTCGTTTCGTTCTTCACTGTCTTCATCATTTGATAAGTCCCCTAAGAAGTTCATAAAGCCTTCGGTCTTCTTCTCTACAATGGTAGGAATCTCTATATTCAATGCACGGAATTCGGTATGGATATCCCTTACTATCTGATTGCGCTGTTTTAAAAGAGTATTGCGTAGATTTATATCTTTTATGTGTTCTAATATTTCTTCCCATAAGATATCTTCCACTGCCAGATTTCTCGCCAATAAACGAACAAGTTCTCTGTGACGTTGGTATTCCGCTTCTCCCACTCTTTTTCGTAAACGGAATGTATATTCCTCAACAGATTCACTCATTTCTTCTTTCTCTTTTTGGCTGATGGTTTTAGAGATGGATATTTCCTATATACCGCTGCTCTAATACCAGCTGGCCGTGGGGCATTGTGAGCTAACTTCAATGCTGACTTAGCTCTCTTTAAAGAATTAATAGGAAAACTACCTGCGGGTGCTCCTCCTGACGGACCTGCAAAGGATTTCACTCCCTTATATTTTCCTACGTTTGACCCACCTGGTTTTTTCCGTGCAGCTGCCTGTTTTTTCTTAGATGCTGCCTTCTTCCTTGTCTTCCTTTTGTAGGCCATTGTTCGATTCCTCTAACCATTAGATGATGCATTTCCAAGACGTCCACCTTTAGTGCGAGCACTGTAGGTAGGTAAATTCTTGGTATCTGCAGCATAATTAACGTTGTCCGTATATTGGTCCACAGTGGATTCTCCATCTGCATAAACCATTTTCTTTGGATTTTCGATATTTTTATATGATGTAATAGGTTTCTTATAATTCATCTCGGCTATCTCTGCCTCATCTGGTCTTGGGAAGTCCAGTTTCATATCAGGGTTGTTTCCGTGGAAATGCTCACCCTTTGTTAATCCCTTATCGTCTTTGTATGCCATATTTATTCTCCGCTGCATCCGCAGCCTTCATCGTCGCAACAAACTTCATCTTTTCCAAGGCACGATAAAATTGCCTCCAATACTTCGTGTAGTCCTGCCACTTGTTCTCTAACTTCTTTTAATTCTGCTAATACAGTTTCGTCTTCTAATTCATTCATCGTTATTCTCCAAAAAATCTTCCAGTCTTTCTACAAGCTTAGACTTTTTACCTTTAATAGATAGTCCAAGTTCTTCCAATTCATCTTTAAGTTGGGCTACCGTAAAGGTACTAAAATCAAACTCATCATCCTCTTCCGGTTGTGGGTCTGGTGCAACTGGAGAAGGTTTATAATCATCCAAATCAAATCTTACTTCTACCTGTTTTGCACACTTAGGACACACCCCTCGTTTAAAAAAGGATAAATTATCTGTTATTTCTCCTCCTTGGAAAAGGCCATCACAACTAGTATAGGGACATCGGAACATACATATATTATCGGTTGTTGTTATATATAAAAGCATCGCTCATTTCTTGATAAAGGCGCCCCACATTACTTGTGTAAATTCATCATATCTAAATTCTTCCAGATTGTTTTCTTCTATGCATTCTGAAATGTCATCATAGGAAATCTCAGATTTCCAAGGAGTGTAAGGAGGGGACATATTCAAAGGTTCAGTAATTTCCCACCAATCTTCATCTGTATCTCTATAATAGTAACACATAATAACATCTCCCTTCTTTAAGAAAGGTGCATATGTTTGAAATTCTCTCTTTTTATATTCAGTGTTACACAAAACTATCACTCTTGTCGGAGTATCAATGGCTTCTTTTATCTCTTTAACTATATTTTCATTAAGGCAATTATCTTCAATACCATAGCTTACTAATCGGCCTCCTTCCTTTTTATTCTGATTTAGAAAATGTGTAAATCCTCTACGAAATGCCCCTGTTTGAATTACAACACCAAACAAAAGTAATGCCTTCTTTAATACATCTACTACACCTGGTGTTTGTGAAGTTCTTTCTCCATCCACGATAAGATATCTTTCTTCGTTATTTCGTTCCAATTTCTTTTTTCTCATTCTTTAATCTAGCTTTTTGAGTTTCTCTAGTATTTCCTCTTCATTGTCGTCGTTACCATTCCTAAACGTACCTTTCCTTGTCTGTTCTATCTGACTATTCTGTTGTGCAGTCCATAATTCTAATACCTTATATATAATAACTAATGCAGGTGAACCTATAATCAAAAGAACCGACTTATAAGATTCTATGTCTTCTACTATCTCTGGATGACGAAATGCCATCGTAACCAAGAATATAGATAATCCTACCCAAGCCATAACAACTGGAGCTGCTACCATTATCATCATAAAATTAGCAAAGTTCCCATCAGGCGTAGCTGCATCTTTTTTATGATTGCTCATTTCTTCTCCTGTAATAATAACTTAATTTCTGCGAGAGCTATTTTTACCACATTCATATCCTCTGCATTCTTTTTATGGC
>NZER01000032.1 GCA_002690445.1 Candidatus Pacearchaeota archaeon | reverse complement strand
ATGCGCTGAGTCGGGGAGAGGAGATCACCTCGGCGGTTGGTGAGTCTGTGGTATTCGATGACGTGGCGAAGCACAGTATGAACGGGGATGTGAGCATAGTCGGCACGAAGCCGCGTTTAGCGAAGTGGCTCAAAGAGCAGGTGGACCGGAGGTTGAAGAGGAAGCGTACCTCGGTTAAGGACTGGAGTCTGGATGATCTTATGGATGCGGCGGCAACGATGAGCGACTACTCCGTACCCCGAGCTATGTTTGATCGTATTGATGGGGATCATGAGGGAAAGAAGCCTGCTGAGAAGAAAGCTAGAAAAACTCGGGGGTCAAGGGATGGGTGGGATCCGTGGGGGTGGGATGCCCAGCCCGTCCTATCTAAAGAGGACCGTGAGCGGGCTAAGCAACTAAGTCACGTTTACATACAGCAGGCGGCGATGTTGGGGGAGTGGGCGCGTAAAAACAGTATGGTCACGCCCGGAGCGTACTATAGTCTGAGCTACAAATCTTACGCTCTGGATAAGCTGAGCACGGATGCGGATATGAGACAACCTCGGGGAGACAAGGGAGAGTTCGCTCTGCTATCTGAAGCGATGGAGTCGGCAAAGGAAGGGACGGTCAAGCTCCAGCCCGAAGTTCTGAAGTGGTTGCAGGCGCGAATAGATGCGACTCCTGTTCCGAAGGGGCGCAAGGCTCGACAGCAGGCGGCGATAAATCAGGACGTGGGCGAGCTGGTTGAGAACGTGGCTGTGGTTGAGGGGAAGACCGACCCGGAGACCGCCAAGCGCATCAACGAGAAGTATGCCGCGGACACGTCGCAGCCGGTGAAGCTCAGCGACTCTGAGCGGGAGTTCATTGACGAGCACCTCCGCAAGTACGGATCTAATACGTGGCAGCGGTCGGAGCGGGACAAGCGGTGGAATGACGCCTTGGAGGACGGGGAAGCGCCTCCTGAGACGGTTGAGGAAATACGTCAGGCCATGAAGGATGCGACTGACGCGGCGGGTGAGATGCAACGGAGCCATTTGGAAGGGCTAGAAATAAACGAGAAGCAGCGGCAAGAGGAGATCGGCAAGCAGAAAGCCGAGGGGGTCTTTTTTCAGAGGTACGGTGGCAAGCCCGCTAAGGGGTGGAAGCGTCATCACGGTGAGCGGGGCGCGGAAGAGGTCCAGCCGGACGAGATCCGGGGAATGTTCCAGGACCAGGAGGGTCACAAGTTCGTGCTCGTGCTCCCGTCCCGCGAGCGTGCGGGATACTCTTACGGAAGGCTGGCACCCGCGACCCACGTAATTGAGTACACGACGGGGAAAGGAGTTGGGAACACAGATAATTTCGGTTCTATGCCGGGTTTCGGGAAACTCAAGGCGTCGTCATCTGTTACGGAGATAGGTAGGGCGTTGAACGCATACTATCGTTCGTTGGGTACGAAGAAAGAGACTGTGAAGTCGGCTATCGAGAATGCAGAGGTGATGAACGAAGACCCACCCACTGGCACCGGTGAGCTGACAGAGATCGTAGATCCGCCTGCCCTGATGGTAAAGCTGTCGAAGCAGGAGCAGACGCACATTACTGATAACAGGTTGAGCGCGTTAGAAAAGAAATGGGTGGGTCAGGGATACGTTTACGACTCGTCTCGTGATGAAGCTAGAAAAAAGATTCTCGAAGGGGAGACGACGGCAGCGCAGCAGGGTAAGGAGAAAGCTGGGTCAACCTCGTCGTGGGTGTCGGCGTCGAAGCTCAAGCAGGTCAAGGATCAGGTACCGGAGCTGACGAAGATATCGCCGAAGAAAGCTCCCAAGTCGGTGTTTATCTCCATGGAGAAAGAAGGTGAGGGAGTGCGCCGGGAAGGGGTGCCTGTTCGGGAGGTATATGAGGATCAAGCGGGCCATCGTTTCGCGGTTCACTTAGACCAGCCGTACACCTCCCGGTACAACCTACCTGATGAGGCGAGGTTGTTGGCGACGCGGTGGCGCTTAACGGAGATGTCGACGGGTCTGTCAGTATCTCGTGGTCGCACTAAAGCAGAATTGATGAGTGCGTGGGATGAGAGCCGTCAACGGGTGACGGTGGAGAAGATCCGCAACACGATTCAGAGAGCGGCGGAAAGGGTAAAGGAAAAGTAGTGGGGGCGTTGAAGCATACGGTGCAAAAGTATCGAGGGTACACGTTGACGTATATCCTCGACGGTCCGGCGTGGCAGATTGAGCCCGCGCTGGTGGGTCATCAAGGACAGACGGTAGAGGAGGCGGATACGTTATATTTTGCGAAGGTGCTGGTGAAGAGGTATGGTAGGAGTTCTATGGTAGGAGTTCAAGGAGGAGGCGTCGGAGTCATCAGGTAGGAATGGAAGGTAAGCGTGGAAGTACTATCAGTACGTAAGCTAGAAAAAGCACGGCCTCCGGTAGCGGAGGGGTCGCGTAAGTTGATGGGCGGCAGGGGTGGTCGTAAGTTCTGGCTCAAGAAAACCGGTAAGAAGTGGGTGTATGACGGTGCCTGGAAGAAAGGCGATTCTACGCCCGGCAAGCCTGCGGAGAAAGAGAAGCCGAAGATAGTCGTCAAGACTCCTGACCGGTACAGACGGCGGAAGCTGCATGATTTCTTTGCGGCGTTTGGACAATATGATGATCTGTGGGGCGAAGGGACTAAAGAGGACCGTGAAAGCAATTGGGAGAGGGCGGCGCTATTCAATCCGTCACGACGGTCCACGGCGCGGGTGCGGAATGAGATGCAGCAGTCCCAGTACGAGCTGGTGCCGATCAAGGGAAAGCTCCTGGACGATCTGGCGACCGCTAAGATCGAGCTAGAAAAACGCGATCTCAATACGAGTGAATATCGCGCGGCTTCAAACCTTGTGGAGACGGCGCTTAGGTGGGGAGAGGTTCCTCGGATGCTGGAAAAGGTGTTATCGGATCGGTTACAGATGCACCAACCGGAGAGGCGTATTAAGTGGGGGGATTCGACAACGCTACTCGAAGAGGACCGGCAAGCGTTTCGGGAGGCGGCGGCGTTTGACCGTCGGTTTAAGGGCGAGGTTCTGATATCGGCGGAGGCGTCGACCAGGAGTGGTTTCCATATTCGTCAGAGTGCGTGGTTGGATGCGGCGGAGAAAGGATCAACGCCGTTGAAGACCCTGAAGGATCTGGAAAACAATTTCGGGCGGGTCAGTGTTTCGGAGTCGGACGCCAAGACGGCGGGGGAGATCGCCGAGAAGGTTCGCAAGCGGAACGAGCGGAAGACCCCGAGGGGTTCGTCCCGGTATCACTGGGGCGGTGATGACGCGGTGGGCCCGTATTGGGTAGACGAGGCTAGGGCCAAGGCGTTAGAGGCGGTAGCCGAGAAGGGGGAGATACCCCAAGAGTTTACGCCGTGGTTTACCAAGGAAATCAACAACGAGACGGAGCGTATACAGAGAATCCAGGAGTGGGAGGACTCTCTGAAGGTCAAGCTAGAAGTACTCCCCGGCAAGCCGGACACTTTCGAGATGCGGCTCACGCCGAGGGACTCTGAGGAAGCTCTGCGGGTGCCGGTACCGGCGAAGATGATTAAGGGGTGGCTTAGGGACAAGGAAGGTCATCTCTTTGTCGTACACCGGGCGGTGAATGATCGAGATGCCGCGATGGCGGGCGACATGCGCAAGGGTTGGTATCCTCGTCAGTGGGATGTGTCGGAGGTTTCTTCCGGATTCCGAGTGATGTCAGGGTACATGATAGATCCAGGGGAGACGATCAAGGCAGCCACACCTATAGAGGATGTGGTGCCGATGGTCGAGGATAGTCTTATCCGAATGCGCCTGAATCAAGAGAAGATGAGCGCGGCGATCCGGAAGACGGTAGAGAAGGATCTCGGGGGAGTAAGTTGGAATCCTGGGGCGGAGCTGCAAGCTAGAAGTACGGCACCTACGGAAGATCAAGGGGTGCAGCGTGAGGTTCCCAAGGAGTTTCGGCGGTGGATGGAATCACAGATTCAAGAAGAGCAGGAGCGTAAAGCATGAAGTTGACGAGCGCGGCGGAGCGGTGGGCGGGGTAAGGCCCGCTGTCTGAATGCGAAATCCTGATGAGAAGATACGTAAGAAGATAAAAAAGATGGATCTAAACGGCCCGGTACTGCAAATAGTCGTTGGGTTGGTTGTGTTTTATCTCGGCCTAAAGATGTTTTCGGGTGGGATGAAATCCATAGGTAGAATCGAGTGGTTAGAGGTGTTTGTGTCGAACCCTCTACTTGTCTTTTTCGGTGCGATAGCTTGCACGCTGGCGTGGCAGTCGAGTTCTCTCAGCACGGCGGCGATTGTAGGTTTAGTCGCGAGTGGTGTACTACCGATGCCGTCTGCGGTGGCCGCTGTGCTAGGTGCAAACATCGGTACGACCGGTACAATATGGCTCGCGGGGGTATTTGCTTCGGACGGCGTTCCGACAGGGGCGGTGAAGCAGATAGCTATGGTGCACAGTGGGGTTAACGTGCTGATGGCGGCAATCCTACTGCCGTTTATACATTTTATATCGAGATTCGTGTCTAGGTTATAGGAGGTTGAGTGTGAAGTTTCCATTTGGAAAAGCGGAAGCGGTTGACATCCCGCCTGCCATCCCTGACTACATCATGGAGGTGCTAGAAAAAGGACGGCCCGCTGCGCCTGAAGGCACCCGCAAGCTCATGGGTAATGAGGGCGGTCGGCGTTTCTGGCTCAAGAAGGTCGGTAAGAAGTGGGTGTACGATGGTGACGCTTCCGAGGCTGAGATAGACGAGTGGGACAAAAAGACCGAATCCGGCGAGGTTAAGACTCGTAGGGGTGCGGTATCGGTTGAGAAGCGCAGGAAGCGGAAGCCGAAAGAGGCGGACGACGAAAAGAAGAAAAAGGGGTCTCTGTTAGAGGAGGCCAAGAAGAAAGCGAAGCTGAAAAAGCCCAAGACTGCTGAGTTGGGGCCGGAGGTCCGTGCTCAGGTACTCGAAGGTTTGAGAATACTTGCGGGTGCCGATGACGGTGCGGTCGAGCTGGACGGGCAGGGGTTTAGCAAGCTCGACACGAAGTTTGGCAACAGTCTGGCGGGTCAGGACGATCTCACCGAGGCGCAGGCCAAAGCGGGAATCAAGCTCATTCAGAAATACAAAGGTCAGTTGAAGGATTGGCCGGGGCTCTCGGGGGTGCTCATATTAGCGGGTCTCCTCGAAGAGCTTGCTAGAAAAAAACGCGAGCAGGAGGAAAAGCGTGGCAAAACAACCGAACCAAGAACCGTCGGAGGAGACGGAGGTGATAGTGGAGGATCACAGTCTTCATCTGAACGAGGAGATACTGTTCGAGAGGATAGTGGAGAACAACCGTATTCGGAAGATGGACTCCTCGTCGCAAGGCCGGAGTTCTATGCAGCGCCCGAAACCGACCGTGTACCCGAGAATCTTAGAGGATCTCTAAGAAAGCACCAGTCCGACTTCTTGAATATCGCGCTCCAGCGGTTCGAGGAGGGGCATAAGACGATATCTAACTTTGACGGAACGGGTGCGGGGAAGACACGGCAGGAGATTGGGCTCGCGGCGATGTACGCTCAGAAGAACCCCAATAGCAAAGTGCTGTTGATGACTCAATCTGAAGGGATCATTAACGACGCTTTTGCCCGCGACGCTGCGGCGATGGGGGTGAAATTCACGGTAGTCAGTCGCCCTGAAGATATGGGTAAGGAGGGGGAAGGTGGTATTTATATAACCACCTACAGTCGCCTAAACAAGCTGAAAGAACGGTTCGGCGAAGTCGGCCTGTCGGTGTTCGATGAGTCGCACAATCTCAAAAACTTTCACAATTCGGTGAAAGCCAAGTTGGGGTTGGATCTCATGCAGGCGTCGGATCGGGTCGGGCTGTTCTCGGCAACTCCAATCGACAAGCCGGTACAGATTCGCTACTTTTGCGATGCGTATGGGTTGCCGTATCAGGCGATCATGAAGCAGTTAGGTTACGGACTCCGCGAGCAGCAGATCGGCAAGGTGAAGGTGCAGACGTGGGTCGCTGAGGTAGCGGTTATCGAGAGTGCTAGAAGAATCGAAGCCTTTTACGATTCGTTGGCGGGTCAGGGTCTCGCGGTAAAGCGGGAGGTGTCGATGGACAACCTTACCATGAACATTCGGCGGACAGAGCTGACAGGTGCGGATTTTGAGCGGGTGAAAAAGGCGGAAGAAAACCTGCAAGCGGCTGTTGCGGCAGCAAAGGGGCGTGCGAAGGGTATTGTCAAAGCAGCGGGGCTGATGCGTATTCGGCGTATCTTGGAGGATGTGAAGATTTACGAAGCCCGCGCTTCTGTGAGAAAGGCGATAGCCGAGGGCAAGCAGGTCGTAGTCTTTGCAACGCGGGTGAACGATACCGACCTCAAGGAACAGGAGGGAGGGGAGGAGTTCTTCACTCCAAGCACGGTCAACAAGCTGACGAAGTTTCTCCAAGAGAGAAATCTACCGTTTGCGACGGTGCACGGTGGGGTGCCGAAAGACCAGCGGGAGCAGGCGGTCAAGGACTTCCAGGCAGGTCGCACGCGGGTGCTTCTCACCACTCCGCAAAGTGGGGGTACCGGTATCTCGTTGGATGACACAACGGGGAAAAACCCGCGTCATGCTATCATCATGACTCCTCCGTTCTCAGCGATGGATATGGTGCAAGTGCTCGGTAGGGTGAACCGTCTGACGACAAAGAGTCCGGCGACGGCAGAAATGCTCGTCACCAACGCTCCCACCGATGCGTGGAATACGGATATCATCGGGAATAAGCTCCGCACGTTGGGCGCGGCGGTGAAGGGTGACTACGAAGCCCTGGACCTCGGTGACATCGAGGCGGTTCAGCATCTTTCAAAGGACGAAGCAGACGCCTACCTGGAAGCCAAGAGGCTCGGTCACAGTGTGTCGAATGACTCGGGGAAGCGGATGCAGCTAGACGTTCAGAAGGTCGACACGGCGCTGAAAAAGAAGACGCTGACCGACGTGAAGAAAGCGCCTGCTAAGATCTCAGCGGGCTCGGTCTCGGCAACGAAACTGGGAGACTCTTATGAGGTGCGTTTTCCGTTTGATCGAGAGACTATCACACGACTCAAGAGTGTGTCACAGAAGACCGGCGACGTGAAGTGGGACAAGCACCGTACCGCATGGGTCGTGGGTGCGCAGTATGCGGAACACATCAAGCATATCGGGCTCGCCAAGGAACAGTTGATGGCGCAGGCGGCTCGACAAGCTCCTCCCCGATTGGATTATGGGTCGGTGACGGCAAAGCTCGACGGTCGACACTTTCGGGTGAAGTTTCCCTTCGATACTTTCGCTATCAAGGACATCAAAGAGATTGCGGGTGGTCCGGTGGGTCCGCCGTTCGATGCGAAGACGAAGGAATGGTTTGTTCCGGCGACGGCGCTAGAAAAACTGGAGGGGTTTGCTGCGAAGTGGGGGACTGCGCCGGTGACTGTTGCTAAGGCTGTGTCAGATGGCCGACTCCGATTGGTGTGGAGGTTATGAGTCATGATAAGGCGCGTGACGGCAGCGGTAGCGTTGGGAGTCGCTTATGTGTGGGCGGTGGCGATTGCGCTGATGTGGGCTCAAGGGATTCACAAGACGTGAGCGATTCAATTGGGTTTCAAGAGGAAACTGCCGATACACCGGATGACGTGCAACCGGTGGTAGTTCAATTTCCCGCCGTTCGGGTGGGGATTCGACAAGAGTATGCAGCAGAGTTTACGACGTGGCTGGCGCAGAGCATTCCAGAGTTGATGAATGATTTGGTTGGCCATATCGATCAGGAGTTTGATGAGTATGTCGAACAGAAACGGAAGGGGAGGTCAGAGTGGCACTAACGGGTGATGCGCAAATAGGCATTTACGAGATGACGGCGGCTGCTGACACGATTGCTGGACGTATCGTGTTGAAGTCGATCAAGTACACCGGTGGCACCGACGCAACGCTCCGTATCGACGACGGGTACGGGCGGGTGTTGTTTCGGGCGAAGGACACCACCGACTACCAGGAGTTTGCGAACATGCCGGTGCGGGATCTGGAGGTCGCTGTGATCAACGGCGGAATCGTCCAGGTGACGGTTAAGGTCTCCGCTCTGCGGGGCTAGAACTACTATGCAACAAATGGGTGCGGTTCACAAAAAGAGGTTGGTATACTCCTCACCGACCGAACCGGCCCTATTCCCAGGCCGAGGATTCCGTCCCCCTCGGCCTTTTTTTCTGAATGCAGTCTCGGGTGCGCGAGACGCAAGCCCTCCGTTGGGGGGTCAAATTGGAGCGAACGACGTTAATCTGTTAGGCCGGATTAGTGGCGTTGAATGTGTACCCCTGGACGTATCCTCCAGGGGGGTTTTTACGGTATAGGGAATGACGCTAACCCCTCTTCTGGCTCGGCAGTTGGGGGCGTCGATATCTACGGAGTGGGTGCCGGGGGAGTTTAGGGGTTGGATCTGGTGCGGAATTGTAGTATTATCTCTTGTAGTGGTTGGATTGACATCGCTAGAAATACTGATGGAGGGTGGGTGTGGCGCAAGAAGTTCAAAGTCCCAAAAGGGCGAATGTGTTGGTGGAGTTCTTCCTCGGCCTGTTGACATCCGCAGGGTCCGTGATATCAGTAGTAGTGGGTGTATTCATCGCGTGGCTATCCCCCGCGATAATCAGATGGACCGACCTGTGGTCCGACGGGCCTGGCACCACCGAGAGCATTCAGCTTCCGACATTTCACTTTACTGATTTTCTCTTTGCCGGGGGTATAGGAATTATCCTGGTGGCGATGTGGGATGTCGTCGGGCACGCGGACGGCAAGAAGAAAAATCGCCCGCGCAGGTTTACGCTGTTCGTGCTCGTAGGGTTTGGTGGTATGTATGCGTTTCCGCAGTTGCGGGATGTTGCAACCAAGCTCACGCAAGGTCTGTTGGGATTAGGGGGCTAGAAAAATGGCAGCTTCCGAGAGTTCGCCGGTTGTGGGTGCAAAGACGTTCAGGTCGCGGAAGTTCTACCTTGCCGTGGCGGTGCTCACCCTGCTGGCGGTGATTACAATCGTGTGGTTGATCAGGGACGTTAGAGAATCAGGGCTGTGGGGACAGCTCTTTATCGCTTATGCGGGTGTCCTGGGCTTGTACGCGGCGGGGAATGTCGCGGGCAAGGTGATGGACAATCGTGCACAGTCGGCACCGGTCAGCGGTCTTCCGAGGCCGTAGCCGGTGAAATGGAGGAGTTACTATGTTGCGGTTTTACTGGTGTGTCTTGGTGGCGGTACTGTTTTCATCACAGTCCGTTCTTGCGGTAGAGGTTTCGGTCGGAGAGACGGCCTTACAGAAAGACTTGAAGAGGCTCAAGACGATCTTCGAGCTGCAAGGGCAAGAGGTGCAGAGCTTACGGAATCTCTCCGAACAGCAGAGAGTCGAGTTGAGTCCCTTACAGATGCAGTTGACCGGGGCGCAGAGCAGGTCCGACAGGCTCGGGGACAGAGTGACGCGCTTGCAGACTAGCTTGCAGGGGAGCGAGGGAGCGTTGTCGCGCTCGGCGCAGACAATCGAAGACTTGCGAGAGAGCTTGGTGGAGCGAGAGAGTCTGCTAGAACAACAGCGGAGTTCAATAGCGGCCTTACGGAGCGACTTGAGCGCGAGCGAGGCGACCATAACCTCCTCCAGCTTGACCATCGCCGACTTAGAGCAGAGCTTGACCAGTCGAGAAGCGACTATACTGAGCTTAGAGGGATCATTGAGGAGCAGCGCGGGAGAATTGACCTCCTTGTCCATGGAGCTGAGGCTACAGACTCAGCTATCGACCGACTTGGAGGGCTCGTTGCAGAAGGCGGAGGAGGTAGCTCCGGTGCAGTTTTTTTTTGGGTTTCTGGTTGCTCCTGTGCCCGTGGGCGACCCTGCCCAGAGCGTAAGGTTGCGAGTGCGGTAGTGGAGAATACGCTTTTCTACGGGGATAATCTCGAAGTACTGAGACTCCATATCAAAGACGAATCCGTCGATCTGATCTATCTCGACCCTCCGTTCAACAGCAACGCAACGTACTGCTTGTCCACCTCGTCGATCAAGAGGAAGTCTGCCCAGATCAAAGCCTTCAACGACATGTGGCGATGGGATGAGGTCTCTGCGAAAACGTATCAGGAGGTGGTGGAGTCTGGTGGTAAGGTCGCCGAAGCGATGCGCGCATTTAGACAGTTGCTCGGTGACAACGATATGTTGGCATACCTTTCGATGATGGCACTGCGTCTTGTCGAGTTGCGAAGGGTTCTCAAACCTACTGGCTCCATCTACCTGCATTGCGATCCTACTGCGAGTCACTATCTCAAGGTGTTAATGGACGCCATTTATGGTGCCCGGCACTTTAGAAATGAGATTGTTTGGCACTACCAAACAGGGGGTGCCAGCGACAGTCATCTTTCGAGAAAACACGATATCATCTTGCTCTATGCGAAAGGCACCGACTGCTACTTTGATCCATGGGCGTCACCGGACCGAAGAACAGAAAAAGCCCTTCAGCGTGCGAAAAACCCCAAAGGTGCGCGAATACAGGTAGACAGCATCTTCAAGTTGCCGATGGATGTCTGGATCATTCAGGCGTTGAACCCAATGGAAAAAGAACGGCTGGGTTATCCTACTCAAAAACCTGAGCGTTTATTGGAACGCATCATTCGACTATCATGTCCGGAAAACGGTATCATTTTAGATCCTTTCTGCGGTTGCGGTACCGCCGTGGCCGTTGCTCAAAGACTCAACCGGCAGTGGATTGGGATCGACATCACTCACCTTGCTATCACTCTCATAAAGCACAGGCTGAACGATGCCTTTGGAAGCGACGCCAAGTACAATGTGGTCGGTGTACTCCCCGACGCTGGGCCAGGAGGTTTACTTTGTGACGATCAATAGGCGTGATGGAGATCGTTGGATTCCGTTTGATAGTATGGTTTCGTTGGACCGCGATGACTTGGCGTACCGTGCCGAGATTCGCCGTCACCGTATGACTGTGGAGGATGCGTTGGAGGTTTCGGCTCGATGAAGATACGTTCGCTAGAAAAACACACCAAGGATGCTAAGGGCACAATCACGAAGACCGAGACTCCGGTGGTCATGGACCAGGAGTCTCTCGTTGCGTTTGTAGAAGGGGTGGGTATGCGGGCTCTAGATCCTGGTGTATCGATCCGGAAGATGCGCACCAACCGAATCGGAGACCGGATCGTTCTCAGCGTCGACCTCGACGACGGGAAGACCCTGCACTTCATGGCGGATGCGGACGGCAAGCCGGAAGAGGAGCTGCCGACGGTGATTGAGGCAATCGCCAAGGCTGACACTACCCCGCTGCCGGTCAAAGAGATTCCAGTCGAGGAGAAGGGAAAGTAATGCTGACATTCGGCAAAGCTAGAAAATTGCACTACCGAACAGAGTTCCAGGAGCTTCCCATCTCGGTTGAGAATCAGAAGGGGTCTTATCGGCACTGGTACGATCCGCTCAAGAAAGAAGAGGGAAAGACGCTGATGCGGTACCCCTACGGCTACATCCGTTTGACGGAGGGGCCGGACGGAGATCACGTCGACGTGTATATTGGGCCGTACGAGAAATCGCCGTGGGTGTTTGTAATTCACCAGAACAACCCCAAGACCGGCAATTACGATGAAGACAAGGTGATGTTGGGTTTCCTCACCGCCAAGCACGCGAAGCGGGCATATTTGATGCACTACGACGATCCGAAGTTCTTTGGGTCGATGGAATCTCTGAACATGGGGGAGTTCCGTACCTTTTTGGAAACGCGGAAGGGCAAGTCGGTCGGATACCTGAAGGTCAAGTCGAGACAGGAGGAGCTAGAAATACTCCAGAAGGGTGAGCACCGGTTTGATGAGACCGGGTTTGGCGGTCGGATGCAGGCAGGCAGCGAGTTCGCCTTTGAGAAGGGCCGACCGCCTGTTGCTGAGGGTTCGCGTAAGCTGATGGGTGCGAAGGGTGGGCGCAAGTTCTGGTTGAAGAAAACTGGTAAGAAGTGGGTTTACGACGGCCCTGCTGGAGCGAAGGGCGATGACAAGAAGATAGAGCGGAAGGAAGATCCGGTACCGGTGGCTTCGGAGCAGGCTGTGTGGGATTACAAATCAGTACCGAGTGCGGAGTATATGGAGCAGGTGATCAAGAATCAATTTCGTCGGGATCTGATATCAGAAATAACGGGT
This sequence comes from Candidatus Pacearchaeota archaeon, assembly GCA_002690445.1. The sequence goes on along the minus strand of NZER01000032.1, from coordinate 33,446 downwards.
GGCCCAGGCGGTCGAGATCCTACTTATGCGATGTGGGAGGATAGATCAGACCCAATTGCGGGTTGGGCGCGGGACTCTAAAGATCCTGAGCGTAAGCTGTGGGTTGAGTTAGGGTTGCCGGATACCTTCGATGAGCTGTTCGAGGGAATGAAAGATGGCAGTCTAAAGCCGCAGGTAGCGGACTACATCGCCGGGGAAAGATCGACAGGAGGGCCGGGATTCTCGCCGGGGGCTGCAATGAGCATAGCGTATAGGAATCTTCCGTTGCAAGGGGGTGCGCTGAGGATTGATGCAATTGGAACATCGGACCGTTGGGTAGGGGTACGTGGAGAGGTGCCGCTGGTGCTCCGTGGGGAGAGTACTTCGAGGTTTGGAGGAGGGGGGAGCCACGTCGAGATGTCTATCCCGCCGAGTAAGATGGAGACCGTGTTGAAAGGGGAGATGGGGAAGGGTCTCAGCGCGGAGGACATTCAAATGGTGCGGAAGCACTTTCGACAATCGTTGGCATACCGCCAGTACCGATTCACAGAGAGAATTAAGAGGTCGCCGGGGATGAGAGAGGCGGCGTCCCGGCTCCGTAAACTGATGCCCGACCTTCGATTTTTGGGATCTGAGAAAGAGGTGGATGTCGGGATCGGTATGCAGCAGATGGCGGATGCGTTTGATGCTATGAATAAGCTGGTCGACTTCCGGTCGTACACTCCCGTTGAGAAGGGTCCGCTTGGATTGGAGTTCTTTAATGTGACGAAGGAAAACCGAGGGAGTGGGGTCGCGTTTTATCAGCCATCCCGCGAGGCGATCAAGATGTCGACCTCTATGCCGGGAGCAGTGTCTCATGAGGTGGGCCACTACTTCTGGGATCATGCGTCTGCCAAAGACCGGGAAGCGTTTGAGAAGTGGGCGAACAAGTCTGGTGGGTTGATAGAGCAGATTGAAAACTCTCGCGGGGGCATGACCTACAGTCTGTCGTCCCGCAACCGTGCTAGATTTACTCATAGTGTGCAAGGGATGATCAACAACCGCCTCAAGAAAATGATGGCGATGGAGATGCCGGGCAAGAGAGCTAATAAGTTTTCCCGGTTCCTTCCGTCGTGGGCGCAGATACCGCCTGCGAAACAGTTTCGGGCGGAGTATTTGGCGCACTGCGTTATGGGTTTGGGGCAGCAGGAGTTAGCCGCTGAGTACCTAGCAAAGAAGGGTCAAGGGGTGAGCATGACGAGCTTTCGGGGTTTGCGCTTCTCGCTGGAGGACGACAACAAGGAGCCGGGTACGCCGTGGCTGGACTATTGGGTGGCGAAAATCCACAAGGCAGGGGTTGCGCCTACCGATAGTGCAGACGACATCCGTTCAGCGCTAGAATTACTCACTGACCCTGAGATGAACAGTATAGAGGGGGGTGGGAGGTCTGGTCTGGGTATCTGGGAGCAGCTGGATACTCTCGGGCCTCAGGCGGTAGATAGATCGGTGAGGCGGTTATTTAGAACGCGGGAGCCCGAAACTACAGGTGTGAAGTATGGCAAATCCCTTCTTGATTATTATCGGGAGCCCACCGAGATGTTTGCTCGCTCTTTTGCGTGCTACTTGGCGCGTACTCGTATGGGGTTATCGAAGAGCCAATACGACAGTGCGTTGTGGACGGAAAAGAGTGAGGCGGCGTTCGATACCGATGTGTGGGGGTGGGGACATAACGAAATGGACCCATCGGACGATCTGATTGCGAAGGGGAGTGCCTACGAGCGGCTGCTGCGGAGATTTCTCGGACGCAAGGTGTTGAAGGCTATTCAGCGGGGGCTTCGTGGGCTAGAAAAATCCCGCCGTGGGCGGGTGAGTGCGTATATCCCGTTGCGATTTGGTGTAGTTTCCGGTAAGGGAAATACGTAGTTTTGGCCGTAGACTATAAGCATGGAAGATACAATCGAGATTAGGGGCCATGTTTCGCGGATCGAGGCGGACTTCAGGGTTTTCGAGATGGATGCTCGCGAGCGCTTGACGGCGGTTGAAGGCGATGTTAAGGGATTTACCGAGGACATCAAAGACCTTCGCGGGTCGATTCGTGCTGCGAATGCGCGTCTGTGGGGAATCCTTGTTACTGGGGTCACACTTCTGGGGTCTTTGAGTGTGAGCTATATTATGCGGTTAGTTGGTGGGAGTTAGAGGAATGCGGCTGTCGTGGGCGGTCATCTTTGCGATGTGGTACTGGGGGACGGCGGCGATTCAGATGTTTGTAAACGCTGCTATTGATCCAACGTATGTGAACGGCGTAGCGTGGAACATCTTTCTGAATCTTGGCGGGTTCAAGCTGTGGGGAGTGATCATATTCATATCGGTGGTGTGCGGTCTGCTGGCACTAACGGTCGCTAGAAATACTCCCACATGGGCGATAGGATTATTAGCGCCTCTTCAGTTCGTGATGTTTCTGTCTGTGACAGGGGTGTTTACCGCGCTGTCCGATGCGTTCCATACCCAGTTCCCGCTATCGTTGATCCTGCAAGTGGGCATCGTTCTAATCGGAATCGCCGGGTGCTATACCGGCGCGATGGTCGAGTATTATTTTAGGGGGGTTTCGTGAGTACTTTATTCAGAGTCGTGGATGCAGTCGTGGATGCAGTAATGGAAGTAATGGAGAAAGCCCGACCTCCGGTGCCGGAGGGTACCCGTCGCATGATGGGCAAGAAGGGCGGGCGTCGATACTGGATCAAGAAAGTTGGCGTCAAGTGGGTCTATGACGGCAACGCTACTAAGGCGGAGGTCGCGAAATGGGACAAAGAGCAGGAAGGTAAAAAGAAGCGGGCTCCCAATAAAACCGAGAAGAAAAAGCTGACGGTCAAGAAGAAAGCGCCGAAAAAGAAGCCGGAGCCGCCAACCTCACCGAAGGCTAGAAAAACCCGCGAGTGGACACCGGAGGCGGGAAAGAAAGTGGAGGAGCTGTTGACTAAGCTCGTAGCAGAGAAGCGCAAACAGGTCGAGGAGGAAAAGGCGCGGAAGGCTGAGGACGCGAAGCGTAAGAAGAAAAAGCGGAAGATCATCACTGCGGAAAACGCACCGACGTGGGATTACAAATCAGTACCGAGTGCGGAGTATATGGAGCAGGCGATCAAGAACAGCTTGCGGTCGGGGATAGCTCTGACGCTGCTCGGGAAGTCTCGCACCTTGTCCTCCATAGACGCTGAGGACTATGCGGCGATGCTACAAAACGAGCCGCTGTCGTTCATCTCTGACAGCACCTTGCGGGAAATCTGGGCGAAGGCGGGATGGCCGACGACTTTTGAAAAGCTGTGGGATCTCGTCCGAGAAGGTTCGGCGGATGAGTTGGGGAATAACCTCCAAGCCGCTGCGCGGGATATCGTTGAGGAGGGGACCGACTACCAGACGCGGCATCGTCGGTTGTGGTCCACAACTTCGACTCACGGAATCGATGACGCTGTCCACGGTCTTGCGGGTGTGCTCGAAACGGCCAAAAAGGAGCTGGCCAGCGTAGATAACTGGGGCAAGTGGGACTGGCAAATGGACGCTGCCTATGGTTACGGGGCGTCGGTTGAGGGGACGTTCGGAGCTGTGATGTATCCTTACGGTAACTGGCGCGATCCGGAGTATGAAAAAGTCCGGCACAGTATGCAGGGTGTGACCGTACCTGTCCCCTTTGAAGAGATGGAGACACTGTTCAAAAGCGGGGCGTTGGGGCTCGACGCGAAGACAGCGCGGAGGTTTCGGGCACAGGCTAAGAAAGCCCCTGGTTACGCCGAGTGGGAGCTAGAAAAACAACAGCGTGATCCGCGCATCAAAAAGCTCACAGATGAGTTGAAGGGCATCACCGGGTTGGGAGTCGAGACCGGGGTGGGGGGGTCTACTAGATATAAGCGTGAACAAGCGCCAAAGCTGACCTCCGCAACGATGAACAGCATGTTGAAGTCGTTTCGTGAGGTAGCTAAGTACGTAGACCTCAAAGGGTATCATCCCCCTGACCGCCGACCGCTGCGTCTTCAGTTGGAGAAAGCGTCGAGGAAAGCTAAGGGGATGTACCAGGAAGCCAATCAGGTGTTGTTGATTTCTCCATCGCATACCGGAACCATCCCACACGAAGTGGGCCATTACTTTTGGTATCGAGAGCCAGAAATGCAAAATGAGTTCATGAAGTGGAGCAAAGATTCTGGGTTTGATGATAAAATCAATCAGGCGATTCGTGGGCGTGAGATGCCGAAGACGATAGAAGAAGTGGAGGAGTTTGGGAAGTTTGTAGACAGCTCTCAGAGTTCGGTGAAGACGCGGATCGGCATGCTTTCCGAATCTCTTCTAAGGGGGGTTCCGGAGGAACATCGGCAGGATGTTCCCTACTTGCTAAACTGCATGGTGGCGATTTCAGGGCAGTGGATGAAGGACAACATCCCTCAGCAAGAGCCTGGTACCCACATCGTTCAGGCACTCTCCGGTGCTCCCGATCTGAATCTGATGGCGACGGGTGCAAAGCACAATCCTGATATGGCGGACAATCTTACGGAGTTTCTACACTCCCGAGGGCTGGCACCGGGGGATGATAGGGAACACACTCGCCGGGTTCTGGGGCTGATAGAAAAGGCTGCTCTCCCTTGGCGTCAGTTGGCGGAGTACAGTACGAGGGCTGTAGCGGATCATGTCAAGGATCGGTTCATGCCGTCTTCGTTCCTGCGTTCGAGAGCGGGGTATTACCGCACGCCCACTGAGAAGTTCGCCCGCGCGTTTGCGGCGTATCTTGCCCGAACGCGGGCGGGTCTGTCGGAGAAAGAGTACAACGAGGGATACCGGTATGAGACGGGAACGACTAAGACCGGACGCTACAAGTCCAAGGTAAAGAGCGATCCGGTTTGGGGGTGGGGGCACGGCGGAGTAGATCCTACCGACGAGATGATCGCCAAGGGCTCTGACTTCGAGAAGCTCCTCCGCAAGCATATCGGCGATAAGGTGGTCAAGTCGATGGTCCGCGACTTCGTAGTGCTAGAAAAATCCCGCGCCTACCCCGATGGGACCGTCCGCAAGTGGGCGTCTGGGATGCGGAAGAAAGAGAACGGCATCTGGAAGCCGGTTGGCTTGAAGCAGGCACGTAACGGAAACTCGATGAAGGGCACGCCGGAGATGGCGCGGGCGTTGCTGCGGGTTTCTTCACAGAGTGTGTACCTGGATGCGCTCAAGGGACCGAGTAAGAAAGCCTACGACCGGCTGACGCGGCTGGGACTCATCAAGTGGGAGCATACCGGGCACGGTGAGGACCACGTTGCTACTCTCACCGAGAAGGGGCAATCGGAGGTGCGGAAGGTAAAATCGGCGTCGAGGAAACGAGGCGCGGCGTGAAGACGCTCACATTAGAGATCCGGAATCCGCACGAAGTACGCTCGTTTCTCAAGGCGGTGCGGGTGCTAGAAAAAGCAACCGGGTTCAGTTACGGGTCGGTGCCGGAGCCGACCCCGTACCCGTCTTTACACAAGCTGGACGAGCGGTCGAAGCGGGATGTCGAGCGGTACCTCAAGCGGCTGCTGGCCGAGATAGATCGGTCGTGGCTGTCTTTGAGTAAGGCCGGTTCCGATGAAGACAAGATTTTCCGGTTGGATGGTCGGACGTTCCTAGATCCTAAATCGGGTAAACTCTTGACGGTAAAACAGTGGGCGGTGATAGCCAAGCAGGTCGAGAAGATCCTGGGGTGGATCTACGGCAATCAGGCGGAGGTGCTCACACGCCGGGCGATGGCGTTGGGAATGATCCTGCAACGAATGGAGCCGCAGCACCAACCGTCCGACGATGACGTGCAACGGATGGCGGAGGAGCTAGAAGAAAACTCCGTCTATGAGAACACCCTGGGGTGGTCGCGGCACCGGACGGGGGAGCTGATCACCGATATCACCTCTCGGCACCGGCGTAAGGTTGCCGACACTATCATCCAGTCGTACCAGGATCGAATCACGGCACCACAGCTCCACCAACGTTTGTTCGACACGTTTGGGGAGATGAACCGGGACTGGAGGATGATCGCCGAGACCGAGACGGCGATGAGCTTCAATAACGGGTACCTGTTGTCTGAGATGGGCGGCAAGGAAGAGCCGATCTTGATGCAGGGCATATCCGCACCGACGGCGTGTGCGATGTGTAAGCAGCACGTTGACGGCAAGATCGTAGCGATGCTGCCGGAAGCGGGTCCGTCCACGCTAGAAATACAAGGCACCGAGTATCCTACGATCTGGCCGGGGAAGACGAATGCCGGGAAGCGGCAGGTGGACTGGGAGGTAGCAGTCGTGATGCACCCGCACTGTCGGTGTACCTGGGTGCGGTACGATCCAATAGTCGGTAAGTACGCTGACAAGCTGCGTCAGTTGTACCAGACTCAACAAAAAACAGCAGCGTAGGAGTGCAGTTGTGGCAAAAGCGGCGAGCGGTAAGAGTAGCAAGGAGGATCAGACAGCGAAAGAGCTGAAAGATCTCAAAGCGGATTATGCGATCATAAGATCTGCGGTGCGTATGCTGGCGACTTTCGGTACCAGTGCACAACAGGAAGTAATCCGAATCAGTTTTCCGGAGTTATTTGAGTAATGCCGAAGCGGGTGCGCGGAAAGCCGGTCGATGAGGCGAAGTGGGCGCGGGCGAAACAAATCGCCGCGCAACAGGGGCATACTGAGGACTACGCCTACATAATGGGGATATACAAGGCATGATCGGCAAATCCCGCGAATCCCGCGAATCCCGCGAATCCCGCGAATTTTCGTTGAAATTGGTAGTTTTTTCGCGGAATGAGTGACGTTTCAGATCCTTCTGCGTATACTGTTGGTGAGGGTAAGAGACGCATCAGGTTATCCGTTGGAGGTTATCAAGACCTCCGATGCACCTGCGGCGCGTTGCTCGGCAGAGTGCTCAGAAAGGCTGAGACGGCGGTGATCGAGATCAAGTGTCGACGCTGCAAGAGGCTCAACCGATTCTGAGCTAGAAATAACTGTTGGACATGAGGCCCATGAGCCCGATCCTAACCGGATCCCGGCTTGTGGGCTTTTTTTATTGGTTATGAGAGTAGCACCGACGATACGAGGCAATCAATTCTTTTCCCCGATGGCGGGAATCCTCAAAGCAGAGGAAGAGAACGGACAGTGGGTGATTTACGTCGGGGCGTCCGACGAATCCCGCGACCAGGAAAAAGAACGGATAGAGGTCAGTGCGCTCAAGAAAGCGGCTGACTATTACGTTTCACACGGAGTAATCTCTTGGGATCACAAGCACAAACCTCCGCTGAACGATCCCAAGTTTATCATCGGTGAGCCTACCGACGTGCGGTTTTCGGCGGACAATCAGACACTCGTTAAGGGGTTTCTGTATCAGCAGAACGACATAGCGGTAAGTGTTTGGAAGAACGTTCGCTCGGGGGCGCAGCGGCTCGGCGGGTCCGTTGGCGGGGGAGTGCTCAAGAAATCCGACGATGACTCGATTCAGCGGGTGGTGTGGGATGATACCGCCATCACCTACAAACCGGTGAATGATGCTATGTACGGGCTGGTGTCATTCGTACCGTTTGCTGAGTTTGCTAAAGCGATAGCGATGGGTCAGGTCGCGGAGACCGAGGGGGCGATAGAGCTAGAAATTGAAAAAGCACTGATGGCGGGGTCAGGTGTCGACGCGGGGTCGTTTACTGGCGGTCGGGCGTTGACCGGCGAGGCGCTGCGGGGGAAACCGATCTACAACGAGTTTCCCGGTGCGCGGGCGCTTTTTCGCACAATCATGGCAAAGGTTCTCAACGGCTCGTTCGGGTCGTGGGAGGAAATATCAGATTTTGTCGAGGCTCAGGGGTTTGATCCACATACCACGGTTGAGCTGTTGGGTTTTCTTGGCAACAAACTCAATCCCGCGTTGCGGGATCGGAAATAATACGGAGGCTTAACTGTGGCAGAAACAGTTGTGGTGGAAGACACGAAGCAGGACGAGACTGGCGTGGATTCCGAAACTCTGGAAAAGAGTTGGAATGCCAGTCGAGACGATCTGCGCGGTCTCCTCGACGCCGATTTTGATCATCAAATCGAGCTGCTAGAAAAAGCCAACAAGGCGCAGGACGAGGACGATGAGGATGATGACGAGTACGAGTACGAGGACGAGGACGATGAGGAGATGGAGCAGAGTCAAAAGTCCATCGAAGACTTTGTGACGGCGGACGTGGAGGCTGAAGCCGCGATGGACGTTGAACCGTTCCTTCGCCGATTGGTGAAGGGCATCGACCGGCGCTTCAAGGTGTTGGAAAAGAGCATTGCAGAGGTGCACACTCTCGCCAAGTCCCATGCGCGGGTTTCTCTGGCGGCTCAAGAGATGCAAAAGAGCATTTCGGAAACGGTCGAGGCTATCGGCGGTCAAACCCAGCCCTCGGGCTCGGTACTCCGGAAGTCGGCTCCGCGATTCGAGGACAGTGCTCTCAAGGGGATGGCCGGATCGACCATCATGCGAAAGGCGCTCGCCGCTTCTCAGCAGGGTAGGATCGACTCGATGACTCTCTCTAAGATCGAGGGGCGCATGAATAAGGGCCTAGCTTTGGAGGGTCCGTGGGAGAAAGCAATTCAGGAGGTTACTGAATAATGAATCCTTTTGCAGATACCGGCTACGAGGGTTTCGGAGAGGCCGGTTATGAAATGCTGGAATCGCTCAACAAGGCGCTGACAGCGGGCTCCGGAGTTGACGCTGGTTCTTTTACCGGTGGTCGCGCCCTGACGGTGGAGTCCTTGGAAGGGACGCTGATTGACATCCTCCATAAGCAAAAAGAGGCTCAACTCTTTCAGCGAATCAAGAAAAAGCCGGTCAGTTCTGTTGTCCATCAGTGGGACGAAAGAACGGAGGTCGGTGCCGATGACGGTGCGTGGGTTTCTGAGGGCGGCGCGTCCGAGGAAACAAACCAGACCATCACGCGGAAGTACGCGACTGCAAAGTTTTTGCAGACGCTCCGTAAGGTGACTCTGCAAGCCATGCACTCGCAGATGATCGAAGACGCCGTTGCTCTGGAGCAGAATGCGGGGGCCTTGTGGGTGATCCGTAATGCTGAGAAGGGGCTTTTTAGCGGCGACTCAGCGATGGTGACTCAGCAGCCGGACGGGCTAGAAAAACTCATTCCGGCCGCGAACGTGTTGGACCTCCGAGGGAAGGACGCTACGGCGCTGGACTTCGAGGACAGCATTTCTGATGCAGCTCGAATCGTGCGCGATCAGTACGGTATGATCGATACGATCTTCACCTCCACTAAGGTCATGGCCGACTTTCAGAAGGTGCTCAGAGACCGCATCCGAGTAGGACCGGGCGAGGCGCAGTCCGCCAGCGTAGTGTTCAAAAAGTACACTACGATTTTTGGTGAGCCCGATCTGGTTCCGGATGTATTCGTCAACGAGGGAGCAGCTCCGTCGGCATCGGCTCTGTCTGGTGCGCCGGATGCACCGAGTATCGGTACGACCACTGCGGCAACGAACGGCTCATCGCAATTCGCTGCTGCGGATGCGGGGACGTACTACTACAAGGTAGTGTCGGTAAACCAGTACGGGGACAGTGCTCCATCGGCTGAGGACAATCAGATAGTGGCTGCGGGTGAGTCTATCACTCTGCCGGTCACGAAGGGGTCCACGACTCCCACGGCGTACAAGGTTTACCGGTCCAAGAAGGGCGCGGGTGCGAGTACGGATATTCGTTTCTCGCATCAGGTTGCTTACTCTACATCACCGCAGAACGTTTTGGATCATAACGCCGATCTGCCGGGCACCTCCGATGCGTATGCGTTGACGCTCGATCCACTGTACCAAGCTATCGAGTGGGCGCAGTTCTTGCCCATGATGAAGTTCCGGCTGTATCCCACAAATGAAGCTGTCGAGCCTTTCTTGATGCTTCTCTTTGGTGCACTGGCACTGACCGCCCCGACCCGGCACGTTCGGATTAAGAACATTTCGCCGTCGGACCTGGGCTGGTTCTAAGCTTGAAAAACGGAGGGAGTGGATATATGGCGACTGTTACACTGAGAGATAGGATGCGCCGAGATACACCGCTCTGGCGAGAGATCGTGGAGCGGTCCACCCCGTTGTTCGACATGGCGATAGTTGCCGGTGCCGTTGCGGGGGATGTTGCTGTGGCGGGCATCAAGGCTGGGGATATTCTGCAAGGGGTCGTTCCTTTTGGGGGCGTCCCCGGTACGGGAGCGACTCAGGATAGGGTCACTGCGGGTACCCCGGCACTGGCTATCGGGTCGACCGATACGAATGTGGCGACGGGGGCAGTTGATTTCGTAATCAACGGTGCGTTTAACGCCAAGGCGGCGGTTGCTGCTGGTACGGCTCTGGCGGCGGGTACTATTCCTGCCGATACATGGGGCGTGTACCGGTTGGTAATCGGTGCTAACGGAACAATTGATGTACTCCCGGCGGCGGCTAACTTCACGACCGGTTACGCTTCGGAGGCGTTGGCTATTGCCGCACTTCCGGCAATAACGGCGGACCATGCGGATTTGGGGTATCTGGCGGTACTGACGAAGGTGGGCGAGGATTTTATCGGTACCACAGACTCCCTCGAAGGCGGCGCAGCGGGGAACGTATCGTCCGATACGAATTACTACTCCGCGTCGCTGGCGGCACCGGATGTCATCGGCACGAATCTGCGGTCGGAGTTTTCAGTTGTGACCGATGGTATCATCAACAACGCGAGTGGAACCTCCACATTAAACCAAGACCTCTTGGTGCTGTGGATGGCTATCGACATAGCAGCCGGGGCGTAGGAGCTAGAAAAACGTGGGGACGCTTAACGCGAAGCTCACACTAAACGACTCGGATGCGACGAAACGGTCCATCGAAAAGGCGATCACCTATACGGAGAAAAAGGAGCTGACGGTTCATCTGATTGATACGGATGGAACGATCAGCTTCACCTTCTCGGAGATCGCCGCCGCTGCCGACGTAGCCGCACTGTTGATTACGTCGGCAGTGACCGATGGTATCTCTGCAACGATTAACGGGCAGGCCGTCCTAGTGGACTCTCTGATGTTCACGCACCTTACGGCGCTAACATCTCTTACGCTGTCCACGACAGATACGACGGGCGGGAATGTCACCGTGACGATATGGACTGTATAGGATGGCTGATAAGGTCGGCTGGACGTTCGGGAATCAGCCGGTACCGGAAGGGGGGTGGGGTGAAGTCCTGTCCCCCGATGACATGCGATACACCTACCTCTACGGGGTTGATCTCACCGCGAACGATCTAGAAGAAACGCCGTGGAGTGACGAGCAGTTCCGATTTTTTGTCCGCAGCGCGGTCGCGGACTTCGAGAAGTTTCTAACCATCGACATTCGGCGGCGGGTGTATAAAACGAATCCCGTTGCCACACTTATTCGATCTAAAGAGTGGACGACCGGGGTGGATTACACCGACCGGGAAGATCCGTATCCCTTTCAACCGGAGCTGTGGAGCAATTTCGGATTCGTGCAGCTCCGGCACATGCCTATTATCTCTGTGGAGCGGGCGAAACTGTACTCCCAGGTGAAAACCGAGGTGATAGATCTTCTCGGGCAGAATTGGGTGCGCCTGCAAAAGCATACGGGGCAGGTCAACTTGTTCCCTACCGGGGGAATTGCCTACGGGCCGTTCTCGGTGGGGATTATGCCGTGGCGGATCTTGGGGGCGCGGTTCACTCAGGGTATGGAGTGGGACTACACGACGGGATACGAGACCTCTGAGTTTGTCGACGACGACCTTCGCGAAGTGGTCGGTAAATACGCGGCGATCAAGTGCTTGGCGAGTATCGGTGACGGACTTCTGGCCGGATTCTCGTCGAGTTCGGTATCCCTGGACGGGCTGAGTGAGTCATTCAGCTCAACCCAGTCCGCGACCTCGGCGTACTTCGGTGCTAGAATTAAACAGTACACCGAGGACATCAAGGATTGGTTGGAGCGGAACAGAAACAAGTTTGGTGCGATTCCGTTGGAGTTTGTGGGGGCGTAGGTGCCGCGAGCTGGAAGAAACATCAAAGTTGAGTTTGACCCTGCCAGTTTTGAGTCGGCGTTGGCCGCTCATGGGCAATCTGTGCTCCTCCACCACATGGTACCGTGTTCGTGCCTTGACGATAATGGGCGGATCGATCCACGGTGCATGATTTGCCGGGGGAAGGGGTTGATCTTCTACCCTGCAACGGATGCGCGGCAGGTGGAGTATCGGTTCAGCGACGGTTCGACCACGCTGACCACCAAGAGTCCTATCAAACAGATCTACCGGGTTTCGATCAAGAAGGGCACCGAGGAGGTGTCCTATTCTGGGTTTACCGGGTCGACTATTACCGTCACCTCGGCGCTAGAAAAAGGCCGGAAGGTACGGGTCGACTACGAGGCGGACTTGACGGTCGCCTTTACCGCGAATACCGCGACCTGGGAGGGGCGCGGGTTGGTGCGGGTAAACCTCGATGAGAAAACCGCAGAGGGGCAGTTCAAGGGGGAGTTGATCTCGGTTACGACGCTGCGGAATGTAACACAGTCGAAGGATCTCCGCGTGATCAGCTTTTGGGAAAACCTCGTCCTAACCGACGATCCACCGGCTACGGGGGATACGCTGACGGCGACCGGCACTTACACCAAGGCACACAAGTTTCTGTTGTCGGGGATCGATGCTCGGTTGCGGGAAGCCAATCCGACACTGCCGGAGGATATCTCCGCTCAACTGACGGTGCCGGGTACGTATCACCTGGGTGGGGGTGATATCATCACGCTCCTCCAGGCGGAGAGTAAAACTACCCTGGTGGGGATCGCGAATGGGCTGGACTACCACCAACTACCGTACTTCCACGTTGCGCGGGTTCTGCGGGTGCAGGATACCCACGGTGAGGTTACGGGCTCTACTCTGACGCGGAATAATGAGATTCTGTGGGGGTCGCAGAAGCCGGATGGGAGATTTAGCGTGGCGCTGACGTTCCGTCCCAGCTTCATGGTGCTAGAAGAATTACCGAATCTCCGCTATGCCGAGAACAAGATCTTTCCCAAGAAGCTCATGCTCCGACGGTTCGATATGTTCAACCGCAAGGCGAAGCAACCTCGAACAACGGAGTCTTTGCAGTCGTTGGAGGGGGCGGTCTATTGATCCGGATGGAGGTTTCTACCACCAACGAACGTCTGGGGTCGTTAGTCACCTCTTTGGAGGCCGTGGGCCACAACCAGCTCCCCGCGACGGTGCAGGCGTTTAATGCCGCCTCAAAGACGGTGATAATGGGCACCTGGAAGAGCTATGCGTTGGGCGCACCGATTGCGGGCTCACCTTTTAAGATCAAGCACGCGACCGGGGCGTATGCTAGAAGTATCAAGCACCAAGTGCGGGGTCCGTTCGATCACCTCGTGTACTCTGATTCTCCCTATGCGGGAGCAATCGAGGATGGGTCGGCTGAAATCGATATGAAGCAAACCCATACGAAGGGGCCGAAGAGTCGGCGGGCGAAAGCGGGTCATGGGTATCTTATCGTGCCGTTTCGGTGGAATGTCCCAGGGGGTGTGAAAGCGAACATCATGCCGGATCAGGTATACGCTCAGATTCGGGCGGGGATTCGGAATGACCGCTTTCAGGTTTCCAAGGTACTCGACGGTAGAGTCGTAGAACCAAACTACTCGGGGGAGTTGGTTCCTCGGCATACGTACCAGTGGGGGTCGCGGTTCAAGTCTACCCTGCCGGGGGAGGAGAATCTGCAAGGGCTCGTTGCGATGGAGAATACCACGGCGGCGCAGGCCCGCACCTCCTACGTCACATTCCGTATAATCTCCGAACGATCTCCGGCGCACAAGTGGGTGCGACCGGCCCAGCCGGGGATGCGGATTGTTGAGAGTGTAGCTAGAAATACTCAGCCTATCGTTGAGGAGATGATCACCGACGGTCTGATGAAGGATCTCGGGGTGTCGTAAATGGCTAAGTACTTCATCACAGTCACTCCAGACGTTGAGACGATAGTATACGCGGCGCTGCGCACCTACTTTTTTGAGGAGGTGAAGTTTGCAACGCTGTTCGAGCATTTTGGAAATCTGACGATTTCGGGGACTCATCCGTTTGCGCGGTTGATGGAGCAGGAGCAGGGGACGCAGATCGAGACGGCTCAGTACTTCCCGTCTGTTACGGGAGCGGTCGAGACGGACACACTCAATACGGCGCTCGCCTCGTTGAGCAACCGGGTGGAGGAGGTCGCGATCACCGCTAGTGAGATTGCCGATATCAAGGCGAAGCGGAATACACACTATCTGGTTACGGATGAGGATCTGCTGGCGCTAGAAGAATTGATCGCGGCGAGTTCGAGCGGTTCGATCTTGGCGACTGATGGAATGGAGACCTCCCGACGGTCTAATTTCGTGTTTGAGATATGGTCGCAGAATCCCGAGGTACGGGGCCGCATATTCGATCTGATGGCTCTGTTCTTGACAGGGAGCGCTCAATTTGAGAAGCTACACGAAGCAGAGGGAATTATGATCCAAGAGGGGTCGGTGAACGGTCAGAAGAGTGGGATTTACAACTACGATTTTGGTCAAGCGCTCCACGGTGCGGTGCTGAGGTGCGACATCGACTATTCGTCACGGCAATACGTATTGGATACTTCCGTGGCTGTGGGTGGTACAATCACTCACTCGATTGTGGATATAACAACGTAGGTACGATCATAATGGCAAAGTCAAGCAGAGTAACTGAACCCGCAGAGCCAAAAATCCATCTGGCAAAGTGGGTGATAAACGAGACACTATCGCCGGGGCAAGTAGCGATTATGAAGGTGCGGTACGGGACCGCGCAGCATACGGATCGCGAATGGGCGGAGTTGCTCGATTACGAAATGTCGCGGCGAGTGAGTTAGGGAGGCTAGAAAAACATGGGTGTCAAAGGTGCACTGTTTCAGAGTGGGGCGCAGGCGAGCCAGCACTGGCTGCCGGGTGCTTACAGTAGGTTGGACTTCGTTCGAGGCTCCGGCGGATCGGTCTCGACGAATCGAGCGGTGATTGCGGGGGACTCCCGAGGGGGTAAACCCAATTTCTTGTACTTTTTTGGGTCTGCCGCAGAAGCGCAAGAGACGTTGCGCGATGGGCCGTTACTGGATGCGGTGATGCACGCTTTCACACCGGGTGGGGGTTTAGTCCCTCAGTCGATAGGGGCGTTCCGAGTCAATCCGGGTACTCAGGCAACGGATATCCTGCTGGAAAGCGCAAACAACATTATCACGTTGACCTCGGCGGATTACGGCTTGCACACCAATCAGGTCAAGTACAAGCTGGAGGCGGGTACCGTTAGCGGTAAGAAGGTGACGATTGCGTTTCAGAGTCAGCCGCTAGAAATATTCGACGATCTCTACAAGGGGTCGCTCCAGATTCAGTATACGGGTGCGGGCTCGGCTGCGACGATGACTACGAATCTGACGCAGCTTGTGACGGCGGTGACGGGTGGTCCTGGTGGGCAGGATTTGACGTTGACCTACGCGGCGTTTCCGACGATTGACGATATGGTCAATTACATCAACGACATAGCAGACTATACTTGTACGTTGGTGACGGGAAGCGGGGCGAAGGGCACCGACCCGTCTTCCCAGGTGGATTCGGTTACGACTCAGGATATCAAGACCTCGGCTTATACGTTGCAGTCGACGGTCCAGGCGATCATAGACGGGATAAATGATTCGGCTTGGATGGACGCGGTGATTCATGCGAGTGTGACTACTCGCGCTATTCCGGACAACGTTGCTACGTACACCTATCTTTCGGGTGCGGTTGACGGTGCCTACACTTCAACGGAGTGGGGGGTTTCGCTGACGGCGCTAGAAGTTGAGGACGTGCAGTTTATCGGGTCGTCTTCCGAAGACGCGGCGATTCACGCGCTGATAAAAACCCATGTGGAGGCGATGAACGCCGTGACCGGGAAGTCGGAGCGGCAATTCATCCTCGGGGGTGCTGCGGGTGAGACGGTGGCTCAGGCGGTTACGCGAGCGCAAAATCTTACCTCAGACGACGGTATGCTCGCCTATCCAGGATTCAAGCATTACGACTTTGACGATTTGTCGGTGTCGAAGACGTGGAGTCCGGCGTACTTTGCGGCAAAGCTGCTGGGATTTCAGGTTGCGTTGGCGCTGCCGGAACCGGCGACTAACAAGACGGTCAACGTGTTGAATTGGGAGTCGTTGCTCTCGATTGCGGATGCGGAGACCTGCATCAAAGCGGGTGTGTGTCCTGGTATTCGCACGCAGAATGGTCGGTACGTGGTTGGCCGGACGGTGACGACGTATCAGGGATCGGAGTTGCAGCAGGTTGAGTTCTCCATGATGAGGATGGCGCTGTTTATTTCTCGGGATCTTCGGACGGAGCTGGAAGAGGCGTTTATCGGTCATGCGATGAACAACGGTATCTTGGGTCGGGTGGATGCAATCGTTCAGTCGAAGCTCTCACAGTATAACGATCTGAGCGTGTTTTCAGCAGATGAAGGGGTGGCTCCCTATTGGGGGTATCAGAAGACGGTGACGGGGGATTTGATTAAGGTGGAGTACAACGCCTACCTGACTCCTCCGACTAACTTCATTTTCGTCACTTCGCATCTGCATGTGTTTGCAACGTTGCCGACGAGCTAGGAGGAGCTAGAAAAATGGCAGAGAAGCTAATCGCGGGTGGTGCGTGGGTGCTGGTTGAGACGGTGCTTCCGGATGGAGGTCTCAAACAGTTGGGGCTCGCGCAGGGGGTGTCCTATGATGAGGATTGGCGGGTGCAGCAGGCGGATGTCCTGAATCACTTGGGTCCGATCTCGTTGGACTCGCAGGGGTACCAGTGTACGATGACGATAGACTTATTTGTTCCAGATCGAACAACGGCACTGTTTCCTGATGGGGGGCAGATAACATTCTTAGATTTGATACCTCATCGAGACACGGTTGGTGTTGATGGCCGGACGACGGTGTTTCCATCGTTGCGGTTTCGGAATCGGGCGTCGTCAAATATAACGGTTATCGCTTCTTTTACAGAAGTAGTCGTTTCGCGGAATGGGGTGCGCGTCAATCCAAACGCTTACGTAACGGCGAACATTGGGTTGATGGCGTTGAAGAGGGATCGGGATATTCCACCGACAACTCCAGCCGCATAGTTTTATACTTTTTGGAGGGGAAACATGGCTAGAAAAACTAAGAAGGTAGATCCGCTTCGTCAGCTCTTGGAGGGGAAGCGGATAACCAAGACCGTCAAGACGCGCCGGGGGAGCTTTGAAATTGAGTTCCCGTCTCCGGCCGCGCTCCGACAAATCGAGGTGCGGGTGGCCCAGATGATGGCAGGGTCGCCTGCCGCATCATTTCCTGAAGATACTGTCCGCAGCTTTCGTGTGTATGCTACCCTGGACGAAGTAATAGTTGACTCCCCGGAGTGGTGGAGCAACTTAGAATCCTCCGAAGATTGCCCAGACAACGCTCTAGTGGGTGATCTTTACCGGAGGTACGTTCGGCTTTATAGCGACACACAACAAGCACTTTCTACCGGAAAACACGACAACGGTGTGGGGGGAGGCGTCGCCGGAAGTGAGGATGCGGCTGTGGGTGATGACGCATTTTCGGGTATTGCCCACGGATCAGAGGTATCAGGAACTTAGGGACGATCAAATCGAATCCCTATTTTTGGCGTATTTAGCAGTTCCGTCCCCAGAAGAGCTGCGGGAGTCGTACCGGAAAAACCGGGTTGCCGAGATGAAAAGTCCGCCTGAAGACGAGCTAGAAAAAATGGGGTACTCTGATGAAGAGATCCAGCAAATAAAGCAGGATATCCAGAGTGCCTGACGTTGGCCTTAACCTCCGACTCATCTCTGATGCACCTCCCGTAGCAGGTCAAACGGCAGAGGCTCTTCGGGAGGTATCCCGTAGTGGCGAGGAGATGCGTCGAGCCCTTGACCTCGGGGATCTTACCGAACAATACAAACAGTTTGCGGAGTCCGTTCAGCGGATGCAGGACGCTCAGAGTCTAGGACGTGGGCGTCCGTCGGATCAGGTGGGCGGAGTTGCTCGATTACGAAATGTCGCGGCGATTCAGCAAATGGGTGGTCTGGTGAATCAGGTGGCTCGGCGCGGCGATCCTGTTGAGGCTGTTCCCGGCGTGCTAGATTTAATAGGGAACATCGGATCGGGACTCGGGGGTCTCCTTAACCGTATACCGATTGTGGGGTGGATAACTGCGGCTGGTGCGGCCATCGTAGCGGCGGGCAACAAGTTCTCCGAACAGTGGGAAAAGCTGGTGCCGGGATTGTCTCAAGCGACCGCCCTTTTAGGGGAGTTTGCAGACGGGTCGGACAAAGCTCGGGTAGGCATGGAGGCGACCTTTGCGACGCTTTCTGATGTGACCGCTCGGTGGGGGTACCGGTATGAAGAGGGCGAAAAGTTTGCGCGGGCGTTTGTTACGGCGGGCGGGGCTACGCGAGAGCTGCGAGAGGACGCCGGTGAGTCGTTTCGAGTAGCTCGGGCTATTGGAGTCGATCCTACGCAGTTAGCGGGTCTTTACGGGCTCATGGGGAGGTTCAAAGAGCCACGTAAGGAGTTAGGGGATATCTTTGCCAATTCGCGTGCTTTCACTCAACTCATTCAAGGTGTCCGTCAAGTCTCAGAGCTAGAAATTGGTGCGACGGGTGAAGTCCTTGCCGGTCTACAAACCATCTTCGAGCAGGGCGCTTCTCAGGGAATCGTGCGCGGGTTNNANGATATNGCNGNNCGNCAGGCGTGGATCTCTCAACTGGGTCCGGCGTTCGCCGGTCAGAGGGGTGCGCAGCAGCTCGTATCCTTGAACGATGCGGTAAGGGGTGCAGCGAATCTCCAAAGTGAGTCGGATGTACTCTTGTTTCGAGCAGCGACGAGGCTGCGTCAGAGGGGTGTAGGGGGACCAGATCTGATAGAAGGGTATGTCGGTACCAACCAGCTTTTGGAGCAGGAGGGGTTTTCGCCCCGGCTGTTCGAGGAGTTTCGCACTATCATTCAGGAAATGACAAACTCGATTCCGGAGCAGATTGAGCTGATTCGTCAGGCGTTTGGGGTGCCCTACACTACTGCGGCAGAGCTTCGTGCGATTAAAGGGGTGCCGACGATACCAACGGTGCTGCTAGAAGCTGGGATGCCGCCGGATATCAGCCTATTACGAGCACAGAACGAGATTCTACGCGACATCCGTGAGCACGCTTCTAGGTTTGCTGACGTTAAAGAACCTCTCGTTCGGGGGATGGCTACTATTGTAGGTGTGTTCACTGATCAGCTATTGGGTGAGTGGGGGAGGTCCGCCGAGGCGGCTGATCTTGAGAAGGGTATTGTCCCAGGACAGTCTCCAACTGACATGGGGGGTTTGTTATGGCTCTTACGGAACAGAGGTCCAGACACGCTCAGTGCGTTTGAGATGTTGAGGCAAATGGGGGAAAACGTCGGGGGGGATCTCCATCCCAGTAATATTGCCGAGGAGATCATGGAAGCTATAGGAACCGGGCATGGAGCGATGGGTGCGAGGTATAAGTCAGCGGTACGCCTATTAGAGTTGTTGTCTACTCGTCGACCGGGGTTTGCTGCATACATGCAGGAGGGCGGGCTAGAGGAACTATACCGTTCGGCGTTGGCACAGACGGTGATAGGAGAGAGGGTGGGGGCGGTTACGATGTGGGATAATGAAGCCATCTTCGAGAAGCTCTCGTCGGCGGTGGATCGGTTCTCTGATATATCCGAAAAAGAAAGACAACACTACATCAACATAGAGATGGGGGGGGATCAGTAGGTGCCTACGGCGATAGTGCGTCGCCCCAGTTTCGAGATACGGGTAGAACGTCCGGCGTACTCCGCGCCTACGTATATAGGTCGGGAGGTGGTGCGGTTTGTCTCAACGCGGTCGGCTTTTATCGAATCTCCGGTGGTGTCTGATGCGTGCGTCTCGTATTCGTTTACAGAGTCGCTCGATCCGATGCGGGATACGTTCCGATTCGTGACGACGGCGGAGCAGGATGTGTCGGGGGCGACGTGGTTCGACAAGCTAGAAAAACGGGATCTGGTGTTCATTACGGAGCTGGGCGAGCAGTTGTTCGTGGGGACGATAGAGCGGAAAGAGGAGTCCGCGCAAGTTCTTCCGAATGGGTCTGTCGAGCGTAGATTGACGTTCGAGGGCACCTCTTTGGGGGGGTTATTGGCATCGTTCAAGCTGGTGCTCAACCAGTTTTTGATGGCAGGTAATACCACCGTTGAGGCGGAGAATAAAAAGCTCAACTCGGCGCTGTCGCAGGCTATGGCGACGGGTGCTCCGATGTCGGCGATCCTGACGGCGGTATACAACAGCTTCTTTGAGGTGGTGCTCAAGCTGGGGGCGATGAATGTGTCGGGGGTGGGTACCAAGACGGTGTTGGATCAGTATGTGGATTTCGGGGGGCAGCTCTCCCGCGAGGTGGTTCTAAAATACCCCATGGCGCTGTCTGTCTACTCGGTAGGTGAGAACGACATCTGGAGTATTTTGGTAGAGTTGGTCAAACCTCCGGTTCACGAATTATACGGGAGGTGGAACGGAGCTAGAAAAAAGTACGAAGTGATTTTTCGGCAAGCTCCGTTCGAGGCGGAGGACTGGTCGAGGATACGGATAAGCTCGGTGCCGGGGAATTGGATACGCGAGCACACTCTAGGCACCGGTACGTTGGAGGTTTACACCTACTTTTTGGCAACGTTGGCCGGATCGGCGATTGGGAACAACAAAGCGATGATCGTGGGTACGACGGCGATGGGAAATCCAGCGGCGTGGGACCGGAAAAAGCTGACGTTGCACGGATACCGTCCTTTGATCGTGCAGTTCCGGTACTTCGACCGGGATCAGGAGTCGAGTTTTGACGCGACGACGATCATGAAAAATCTATCTTCGATGTTGCTGGGGTGGTTTCAAAACAACGACGAGTTTCTGTCAGGGACCGTTGCCATGATGTCAAAAGCCGACTCCCCTAGGCCGGGGGAGCGGCTGTCGTTTTTAGAGGGGGAGTTCTACGTCGAGAGTTGTTCGCATTCGTGGCGGTATGAACAGGCGATGGAAACACAATTGTCGTTGACGCGGGGATACCGGTACTCCAGCGGTACTCAGATAGGTGCGATCACTAACGTAGGGGCTAAACTCGCGGTGATGGGGGAGCGGGAATGAGTACACACGTTATCAAGCGCCGCCGACGGTCTCAAGTTACGTCTAACGGGCTAGAAAAACACACCAGTCGGTTAGGGTCGCGCCCGCTGTACGGTGATTGGGGAATCGTTAAGGCGCAGGACTCGGCAACCAATTCGGTAGATGTGGAGCTATCGAGTGGGTTGGTGGCGGCGCACTTAGAGGTACGTAGTTTGGAGTGGGCGGGGTACAATACCAATTACGGATTCGGGGAGAGGGATCTGCCACCGTTAGAGGCGTTGGTATTCGTTCTCTTCCCAGACGGTTTGCTGGAGGAGGGGTTTGTGCTGTGCTCTGCGCTGTCGCCGTTGGGAGATCCGGCGGCTAAACAGCAGGAGGATCTACTGATAGCCGACAAAGAGGATGAGCGGGTGCGGGTGCTAGAAATAGGGTGGAAGGAGACCTATGACAAAGGCACCGGCAAGATCACGCTGGATTCTCAAGATGGGACGACGATAGAGATTGATCGGGTGGTCGGTCAAGTGCGGATTGCGACGAAGGATAACGGACTGTTCATGATGACTGACGCAGTGGTTATTGACTCCGATACGGGGAACAGTAAGACAATCCAACTCAACGGGATGGGGCGTACACTGGTTACTCATGCGGAGTTGAACACCGCGTTGCAAGCCTTTAAGACAACGTACTATAATGTGCACACTCACCTGTCGGCAGCTCCAGGAGTGCCGACCGGCCCTCCGGTCATACCGGGGGTTATCGATATTTCGGCGGCGGATGCCCCGAATCTAGAGACA
Source organism: Candidatus Pacearchaeota archaeon (assembly GCA_002690445.1). Next base: position 11,554 of record NZER01000032.1, on the reverse strand, counting down.
GGAGTATAGGAGGACGAACATGCAGGTATCATTTGATTCAGAGAGTTTGAAGCAGCAATTACAGGCGCAGGCGCAGCAAATGCAGTCGCAGATCCATGCGCTGTTCACGTATCGGGACAGCACCGAGGCTGAGTTGACAAAGACGCGGGCGCAGCTTTCGTCTCTGATAGCTCGCATAACACAGATCGATGAGCTGGTGGAGCTAGAAAAACAGAAGCCCGCTGAGACGCCCGAAAAGACGATGGTCGAGGAGGCCGTTGAGGAAGCGGTCGAGAAAGCGGGGAACGGTGCGGAAAAGGCTGCTGTTAAAAAGGCGTAGGAAATGGCGCAGGATCTCTCAACTCGCGGGTTTCTTTTTGAAGTAGTACACAAACACAAAGACGGTGGAGATCCTGTCCATGCGTGGGCTCTATCGGTACCACCGGAAAACGTCACGGTGGAGGAGCCGCAGCGAACGCATTACACCAAAACCTTTAGCGGTACTTTTGTGGATGACTACGGGCCGGACAATCAAGTGATCCGGATTTCCGGTAGTACGGGCGGTACGACGGTGCGCCCGGTGTTCCGAGTGAGGGGTCCAGGGGAGAAAGTTCAGTACGACGGGATGGACGCATTCTACACGTTTAGAAATCTGATAGTGCGGTATAAGGAAGCTAGAAATATACTGAAGTTTGAGGATTACGAGTTGCGCTTGTACTCGCTCTATGGGGGGAGGGGGTGGGGTAAGCTGTTCGCTACGTCGGCGTCACCTTACGACGCTTACGTGGTATCTCTGCGAGACTTCAAGATGGTGCGGAGGAAGGATACCCCGTTCTGGTTTCATTACGAGATAGACCTCCTGGTGTTGGATACGTTGGGTAGACGCCGTAAAAAGCTCGCCGATTTCTTGATCGAGTTGAACCCGCTCGACCTGGTTCAGACGGTGAAGAGGGGCGCAACCACGGTACGGGCGTATTTGCTCAAGGGGCGTCGGTTGCTAAGTACGGTAAATGCGTTGGTAGGGGAGATAGACTCTGCTGTTGTCTTTGCGGATACCGTGATTAGCAAGGTGCAGTCTTTTGTGGAACAGTCGAATAACGTGGTGGCATATCCGCAGGGGTTGTGCCGGAAGTTTAAGGGGCTTTTGCAGGACGCAAAGACTACCATGGCGTCGGTTAGGTCCGCTTTTCTCTCGATTACGGGGGATTCGGAGGAGCGGTACGACGAGGCGACGGGGCTGATGAAGGAAGTGGTAACGGGGTCCGATGGTCTTGTGGCGTTCGGAAAGATGCCGGTTTCCTCGGGTAGTAAGACTGTGCGGCATACTACGGTGCCGTCGCGATTAGACGCGGGGGCGGTGCGGAATGAAGGATTAACTGACGAGCAGGCGGAGCGTCCTGAGTTAGCCTTATACTCGTCGGTGGCACCACCGGATGATAGGGGTGCGGAATCCCCTGGAGGGTCTCCGGCGGTGACTCAGACTGGAGTGGCCCGCAATCCGATCCAGCGGAAAGATCGGGCGCAGACAAGTGTGCCGTTCACCGTTTATGGGTACACCCCGGTGCGGGTGGATGGGGCGGCAACGTTGGAGAGTTTGGCGCTGGAATATCTCGGGGATGCGAGTTTGGGTGAGGTAATTGCCGCGTACAACGATATCGCGATCTCTGCGGACATCACGCCGGGGGATGTAGTCCGGATTCCGGTGGTCGTGTTGGGTGATGAACCCACCAACAACGAGATTTACGTGGAGGGTCCGCTCGACATTTACGGTACGGATATCAAGCTGGACGGGCTCGGGAACGCGGTCTTTTCCTCTTCGGGGGACTTTGCTAGAATATCGGGACCGGACAATCTTTTGCAGGCGTTGAATCTTCGACTGTCGCAAGAGCTAGGATCTAGACTACGGCTGACGGTCTATGGGATGCGTCAGGAGGTTGGGTTCGCAAACGATGCGGCGACGGGGTACATCCTCACGAATCTGCGGGATACGGTCATGCAAGATCCTCGGGTCGCCGACGTGCAGTCTTTTTATATTCGCGGCGATGGAGATAAGCTCTACGTGATGTTTGACGTGTTCAGCGTTCGACCATCTGACGTAGTGGCGTATAGAGGTACACTCTAAATGGCGTTTACAACTAAAGCATACGCGGGCCTCGTCACCGACATGGTAGCCTACTTTGTGGCTAACCAGGATGTCATCTCCGACCTCAACGAGGGGTCGGCGATCAGATCGATGTTGGAGGCGATGGCGCTAGAAATTGAAGATGTGTATATCAAAGCGCGGGTGGGTTTCGACCGAGGGATGGTCTCCTTGCCCTACGACGCTTTTGATTTCACGCGGTTGGCTGGTGCTAAAGCAGCGGGGAATGTGGTGTTCTCGCGGACGGGAACGAGCGGCACCGTTGCGATTGCGCTGGGTACCCTGGTGGGAACGGCGGACGGGTTGCAGTTTGCTACGACGGCGGCGGGCTCGATACTTGATACGGCGACGGACTCCGCCTCGATTCCGATTCTGGCGGAGGAGCAGGGGATTGAGTACAACGTCCCCGCAGCTACGGTTACGACGATCATTACCCCAATTGCGGGTGTAGAAACAGTCACGAATGCCCTTCCGATGTCGGGGGGTGCAAACGATGAAACGGATGCGGCGTACTCGCAGCGGTTTCAGGACCACATTGAGGGGCTAGGAAAATCCAACAAAGCGGGGTTGATTACCGCAGCGGTGGCGGTTACGGGGGTGCGGTCTGCATCGGTAGCGGAGCACTTTCCACCATCGGCGAGTTACCATGCAACGGTTTACATCGATGACGGTACGGGTACCGCCTCGGCGGGGTTGATCACCACTGTCCAGGATAAGCTCTTGGGGGATGGCACCGACTCCGACCCTGGGTTCGTGGCGGCGGGCGTCAATCTGCGGGTGCTTGCACCTACTGCGGTCACGGTTACGTTTACGATGACTATTACCGATGATAATACCTTGGCGCAGGCGACGACCACCTTCAACGTTGAGGAGGCGGTTACGACCTACGTGAATGGCCTGGGAATCGGGGAGGACTGTATCCGCAATCGGATTCTGGAGGCGATCATGGGGGTTTCCGGAGTCGACGACGTAACGCTATCGGCACCTGCCAGCAATACCGCGATCAGCAGTACTCAGATTGCGAGGGTGGGGACGATCACGGTCAGCTACGTATAGGCTAGAAAAACTATGGGAATTGTAACATTCAACCGGCGTATGCCGCAGCTCATCAACCCCGACAGTGCGGAATACAAAGCGCTGTTTGGGGATGAGGCGTTTGTACCACTCACACCGATCTCGACGAGTGCGGATTATAAGTGCGGGGCGGTCAGTAATGAGCTGGAATATCTGGATGATTATATAGCTCAACTCGTAGGGGGGTTCGATCCGGACAACGCCGTTGCGGGTGATCTGGATATTATTGTAAAAACGCTGTCGAATCTTGAGCGTATTTTCGATGAGGCGGATTCGGCGTTGCTGAATCGGGTGTACTCCCTACTCCGTCGGAACGGGAACGACCGGTGGAATACAAAGTGGGCGCTCCGCGACGCGATGAAGCATTTTTGGCCTACCAATACGATGTATATCGAACAGTCTTACATCGAGGACGACGCTGCGGTCAACGGCGATTTTGAGGTGGGCTCGGGGGGTACCTTTACTGGCTGGACGGAGGCCACAAGCGCGTCGTCAACGGTCACAGAGGAAACGACGACGCCGTTTAAGAACGGGCGGGCGGCGAAGTTCACCATCGATGGGTCGGGCTCGTTGGTGAGTTTGTATCAGGTATGGTCGTCGGAGCCTTCGGGGAAGAAAAAGATCGGGCTGTTTTACAAGGACAACGCCGGGGCCACCGACGTGCTAGAAATATCGGTGCAGAGGTCGAGTGACAGCAAGTTCTACGACTTCGCCAACAACGGGTGGATTGCGGCGGACACAGAGACGAAAGACCTGCCGAGTGTGGGTGATGTGTGGACTTTTGCAGATGCGTATTTTGAGACGGACGGGACCGAGGATCTCACCATTACGTTTCGTCGTAAGGCGGGGGAGGACACCTACAACGTCACCATAGATCGGGTGGAGTACGGCACCTTTCAGGACTACTCCTCGACCAGTGTGATCATCGTTTTTACCGGTGAGTTGACAGGCAGTCTTATGCAGCTCTGGCCGACGAGCGGGCGAGATAACCTGCTGGACCGGGGGGAGTGTGAGTCCGCGACCGCACCTATGGTTGCGGGAGAGACGGTACCGGTTCTTAGCAACGCGACGTGGGTGCAGGATGCTACCCAAAAGCACATGGGCAGCAATTCCTTCTTGCTCACCAAAACGGTAGCCGCAGGCACCTCGGGGTATGCGGTACTCGCCGACGATGAAGTCACTTCCAACATGCACGGTTTTTCAGCGGGGACTACGTACACGCTTCGGGTGCAGGTGCACGTCCCTACGACGGGTGGCCCGCTGGGCACCGAGTTTTTGATTGAGTTTGGGGATTATGATGGCGGGTGGGTGTTCAGTTCGCAGGCGGGGGTTGCGACGTATGACGCTTTTCAGCAGGTGAGCGTAACACGCGCTATTCGAGCGGGGGCTACGGGGGTGACGCTTAGGTGCGTGCTGCATTCGGATGCCGCGAATACCGAGTACGTGTACGTTGACCATCTATGGCTGGATGCGGGGACAACCGATATTGACTCGGCGTCTTTTTTCGACAACGATTTTTTGGGCGGGGAAGGTGGGGGATATTCTGCCGCTACCTACCAGGATATTTTGGACCGCCTCCGTCCAGCGGGGACCAAGGCTCGCATCGAGTCGGTGCCACAAGGATCATAAGGAGCTAGAAATATGGCTGAAGTTGCGGTTGCACGCTTTGAAGCAAACGAGATAGCAAAGTCGACTGATTTCACCTTCGGGGAAGATCAGAACGTCGAGAACCTCAACGCGCTGTGGGAGGATCAGTGGTTCTCCGCCGACGATATTGTCATCAACGGGTTGGATGCTCAACAGAGAGGCACACCGTCGATGAACGTGGATATCACGGCGGGGTTGGCCTACTGCCAGAACACCGGCAAGTTTGCGCGGGTGGATTCTACTTTTGGGCCGGTCGCGGTCACGGCGTCCGATCCGGCAGATGCCAGAATCGATGTGCTAGAAATACGAGTCATCGAAAACGATTACGATTCGCAGCAGAGGGCGTATAAAGACCCCTCTACGGGCGATATCTCCTATCAAAACGTCAACACCAAGACTAAGTACGAGCTGGAGGCGCAGGTTGTTGCCGGTACCCCGGCCTCGGAGGTGGCACCGGCGCGGACTGCTGGGTGGATCAAGATAGCAGAGATCACGGTGGGTGCGGCGGTCACGACGATCCTGGACGCGAATATCAAGAACGTCGATTCAGGCCGGTCAACCGAAGCCAATACGGGGTGGACGACCGAAACGTCGGACACATTTCGGCACAAGTCGTTTCCTGCGATGCGGGACATTTTTCGCGCTAAGCACTCCGAAGCGGGCGATCATGACATAAATACTATCAACGACACCCACATAGATTGGGGGACCGGAGCCAATCAGGTGTCGGCGGTGGACGTTCCGATAGCCGACGCGGGTGGGTACATCACCGGTACAGAGGTGGAGACGGCGCTAGCGGAGATAGCGGGACAGGTATTCACCTTTCAGGGTGAGAAAACTTTTAGCGGTGGTCTGGTTGTATCGAATGGTGCGGGGGCGGTTATTGGGCACACTGCCGCACAGACGACGCTTGGGGAGGTAGGCGAGTTTCAACTTTTAGGGACATCAGGGGCGGACTCCCTTGCCGTTGTAGGACGGTTTAGTGCCGATGCAAACCATCCGGCGCTAGAGTTTGTTAAGAGCAGGGCAGCCATCGGCGGGAACACGATTGTCCAGGACGATGACGGGTTGGGACAGATTGTGTGGGTTGTGGATGACGGGACCGACTACGGGTCGTGGGCGGCGGGTATCCGCGCTATAGTTGACGGTACTCCCGGCGCGAACGATACTCCAGGACGGCTAGTCTTCGCAACTACCCCAAGCGGTTCGGCGGCGGGCGTTGATCGGGTAGGCATTTTTGAAGACGGCCAAGTCGGGATTGGAATATTGACTTCGCCAGATGGATTGTTACACGTTCATAGCGCTACGGCGGGTGCAGTAGCGGCAGCAGGGGATGCGGATGAGGGTGTCTTCGAGAGCGGAGGAAACGGTGGAATAAGTATTCTTACTCCTAACGCTAGTACGGGGAACCTGTACTTCGGATCACCCGCTGATGCGGGTGGGGCTATTATAAGCTACAACCAATCCGGTGCTTTGATGCGAGTGGGCTCTAACGTTACCGGTGGTCAGCTTCGTCTTGACTATGCGGTTGGCACTGAGGGACTGCGGATTGGGTCTACAGGGCTAGTGACGATTGGACCGGCAACGGCGGGGGCGCAGCTAGAAGTATTCAGTTCATCGAGTTTGGCTCTGGCCCTTGACACCTCCAATACTAACGGACCGTATATGACTTTTGAGGAGGGTGGGACTAACCGGGCTCTTGTTGGAGCAGCGGCGGCGATCATTACCGGAGGTGTTGACGGCGACCTGGGATTGCGCGGAGAGACGGGTATTCTCTTTGCAACGAATGGGGATAACCTCCGAGGTGCAATTACGAGCGCGGGTAGTTGGGGTATAGGTACCTTGACGAGCCCTCACGCGGGTGTGGGGATGGCTCTACTTTCAATAGAAGGTCCGAACGCTTCAACGTCGGGGCCGCACGTGCAGTTCTCGACGGCTAGCGACGATCACCCTCTCTTACAGATGCGGAATTGGGCTCATGATTTAATTGCTATAAGTTTTGATGCTTACTGGGATGGTGCGGCGGACAAAAGCTCTGATGCTGGGTCAAGTTATCGAATACTCAAGGCTTCTGACTTATTTGAGATTGATTATGACGTTGAGGCTGCGGGGGATACTATAACCTGGAACACCGGGTTCAGTTTGAACACCAGCGGGTTGGTGGACATCCCAGTGAGTCTCAGTGTCAACGCGATTACGAACGACACCGGGCTAGCGCACGGGACGTACACGCCTACGGTGGTGAACATCACGAATATTGACTCGTCGACTCCGTTGAAGAGCTTTTGGAGTCGTGTTGGTAATATCGTGCATGTAGCGGCGCGGGGGGAGGTGGACGCTACTGTGGGGGCGACTACTACGCGGTTTCGGATGACGCTTCCGGTATCCTCTAACTTGGCGACTGCTGATGATTTGACTGGGGTTTGTCAACAGGGGAGTGATACGTCTAATGGGTCTGGAGTTGCCTTTGGTGACGCGACTAATGACGAAGCAGACGTGTGGTTCTATGCGTCTAGTATAGGTGCGCGCGATGTTTACATCGTTTTTCAGTATGAGGTAATCTAACCCCTTTCCCCTCCAAAGCGATTGGGGTGCCGGGGGGCCTACGGGCTCTCCGGCTTTTTTATTTCTAGCCCGCCGTGGACGGTTCCCGCAGGGGGGTTATGAACCCGCCGGTGGGTGCAAACGAAAAAAGTTTTCATAAAACGCACCTTTTTTGTGAAAAGGGGTTGGCTTATTGTCCCGATGGGTGTACTATACTAGTAGGAGGAGTAAACATGAATGATCCGGATGACCGAACGGTACTCACCTACGAAGAGACGGCGCGTCTGTCCGATGAGATGCTGACTCTGGAAGCGATCAGCAACTATCAGCAACTATCAGCAACTATCAGCAACTATCTTGACCGGCACTACGCAGAGATCGAAGCAGTCGGTCGGGATTCGGTTGAGGAGTGGCTGAGGGATGGGTTGGTGGTCGGGATGTGGGACGACGACCCCGAGGAGATTACCGACGGGTTGCGGATTGGGTTTTGGAATGAAAAGGATTTTACCTTTGATCTTTGTGAGGAGGACTGAAGATGGCACACGCGCACGTTTGGATTACTGAGATGCACGGAGTGCGGGAATGGAGGTGTTGGGTACGTCGGAATTGGCTGGTGTCGTTCAGCAGCAATACCAGTTCGATAGGTGAGATCCACATTCGCCCCGAAGACGCCAAGCCGGGATTGTATCGAGCGCAGGCTCATAGCCTCGGCAACTTTGCCTACTCCGTTCACCTGGGAAAGCGGGTGGATTTGGCGGAGGAGATCCAGCACGTCAAAGAGATGTCGAGTCGGAACGGGTCGGCGTCAACCGGCGCTCCTGGAATAGCGGGGTATCAGCAGGCGACGGATGCCGCGACTGAGGCCATGAAAACCCGCAAGAGTGTTGCAAAGAAGTTGCTCTTCGTGCTGCGGGACTTGTCGGTGGAGGTTTACAGTCACGCACCGACTCTCAAGGTGGTAGTGCATCGAGGGGTGCGTATCGAGCGCACCGTCACGACGGTAGGGTCTGAGATCTGGCGAGTACGGAAGCCGATGCCGGACACCGGCATGGAAACGTCGACTGGGACCAGCCCGGTATTTCCGAACGAAGAGCGGGCGAAGGGATACGTCGAGGGCCTGATGGCCTGCGGCGCAATTCGTTCAGACGAGGCAAGACGGCAGAAGGGCCGTAAGAGCGGACGCTAGAAAAACTACTTTGGAGGTGAACACCTATGAGTGCCAAAACATGCGTAATGTGTGGGAAGCGGGTCCGTGTTGGGACGGATCTCTATGTCAAGGACGGTGACGATTATGCCCACGTCGGGTGTATGCACGTAACTGTCGCGGAGACTGCTGCGACCGAGTACGAACGGTTGATGACAGCATACAACGAGGTGGAGGCGGTTCTCCACAAGTCGACGCCGGTCAGGTGAGCGGACGCCCCTACGGAGGGGCGGGTAAACTACAGACCCCGTACCGCAAGGCGAGGGTCACAGGAGGTTTGCGTGGACGGTTTGATACAAACAAAGATCGGAGTAAATGGGGTGCTGCTGGATAGCCACGCGCTCCAGGAGTTGTGCGTGATGGAGACCTACAACGATGCGGGTCAACATTTCCTTGAATGGTCAGAGCACTACCCCGCGCTAGAAAAAGCCGGTCTGATTGAGATTTACCGCCCTCGTCGGGAGGACGGGTTCTGTGTGGGGGAGACTTGTGACAAGTGGCAGGTGTGGCTCACGCCGTTGGGTGTGGAGCTGGCAGCGAAACTCCCGCAGTACCGAGAGCCTGCGGAGCACCCGCCGATGGTGGGAGAACATCTGGGGAGGATATGGTAGTGAAGTATCGAGTAGCATTCAAGGTTCAGATGGAGTACGAAGTCACCGCCGACGACTGTATCCAAGCGGAGCTGGAGGCGGCTGCGGATAACATGCGCTCACTCGCTGAACAGTGCGATGCGAGGTAAGGTCACAGTGTGGTTAGGGACGTCGGGGCTCGCAACCGGCGCTCCGGAGGAGCTGAAAGATGCTAGAAATACAAGATCGTTATGAAGCACCGAGGGGGTGCGGCTACCGGAAGCCGGGCGGATTATACCTGATGAGTGGTGGAGAGTTGGCGGATTGTGGCCTGATGCCGATACCGTTGGACGTGTGCCCATGCTGCGGTCAGGGCATCAAACCGAGTCGTGGGTGGACCTGGATCGAGCCTGCAAAGATTCTTGCGGGTAGTTGGGCACGGTTAGCGGTCGAAAAAGCTGCCCTGGACCCCGCCAGCGCCGAAATAGAGCACTTTTCGTGTGGACCGGGGCATGTTTGCGATAGGTGCCCAAACGCGCCGCAGAACGTTCCTGAGCGTGCCGGGCTGCTGTGGATCGGTGAGAAGTTCTACAAGACGCCACAAGCGTTTATGGACGAAGCTAGAAAAATGGGTGTATCTCGGCGGATCAAGTTCGTTCCCAAGGACTTCACACTGGGTGAAACGTGGGGGTGGTTCGCACACCGCAAAGCGATTCCGGTGACGGTGCCCAAGAAGGAAGCGGACGAGGAGGGTCGGCTTTTCGAGACCGTCTACACCCCAGGTGTAATCGGGGTTTTTCGTCCGACACATCTTGAGTACGTGGTCAAAGAGGACGATAAAGAGGACAAGCTCGCACGGATGGCGGAGAGGGAGATTTCCCTGGTGCGGGTCCACAAGGCTGAGGAGGTACCGTCATAGATGCCGTAGAACGAAGAGCTGGAAGGTGTACGGAGTGAGCTGCATGGAGCGGGTGATTAAGGGGATTATGGGGTAAAAAATGCAAAAAAATTGCGGAAAGGGGGTTTCCACACATTGACAGGGGCGGTATGTTATCAAAGGGTCGTTGACCCAAGACAATCCCAATATTTGGAGGGGCACGAATGGCGAAAGCGCTGACTAAACGAGGGGAGGCTAGAAATAAACTGGTCGCCCAAAAGGTAGCTCTCAAGCGGCAGCCGTCGCGGGTAGAGCTGATCGATCTGGTGGTGAGTAAGCTCGGTGGTGAGCGGGAGACCGCTCGTACCTTCGTTTACCGCACGGTACGGGAGGGCCGGGACGGCAGATTGAAGTTCGAGCCCGAGAGAGCCAATCGCGCACGGTCTGTGTCGACAGGCAAGCCCAAGGCAAAGACCGCTGCCAAGAAGGTAGCGAAGCCGAAGACCGCTGCAAAGCCGACAGCGAAAAAGAAGGTAGCAGCTCCCGCCAAGGCAAAGGCACCGGCGAAGAAAGCTGCACCCGCTGCAAAGAAGGCCGCACCCGTAGCCAAGAAAGCAGTGGCGGCGAAGCCCGCCGCTAGAAAAACAGCACCGAAAGCCAAGACCGCGACCAAGGTTGCTCCTGCACCGCGCAAGCGAGCAGCTAAGGTGGTCGACCCTGTTGAGCAGGAGGACATTCTCCTGATTGACGAAGAGGATAGTCTGGGAGAGAATGGGGTTGGCGACGACGGCGAGGAGGTCATCTTCGACGACGACGTGTTCGACGACGACGTGTTCGACGAAGATGAGGCAGAGCTTGTTGTCTAAAACAAACCGGTTGACATAGCAGCACCGCTGAGGGGCATTTCCCACTTCTTACGAAGAGGGGATGCCCCTTTTTTTGTGCGTTAGGGGGTTACGGTTGAGGATGGTTAGGGTCGGTACGTTTTCGTTTATCAGGCGGTTGGTTGCTAGAGAAATAATATCTCGGGGGGCGGTAGGTCATTTTACGACACTGCTGTCAGTGAGTGCTGAAAAGGATTCGTTCTACTGGGAGTCTACCCGCGCGGATATGGACTTCTCGCTGGGTATCCACGAACGGTCGCGGGCACGGTATGAAAACGAGCTGGAAAAGGTCGGACTCCTCAGTGTTACCACGCGGAGGGGTACGGTCGGAAGCTCGTTTTACCGGCTCAACTTGCACGTCCCCGAAGCTACATACCCCGCAGATCGCGGGGATTACACCAACAACAATAACAACAACGGAAAAGGGAATCCCGGCAATATGCGGGGTATCACTAAACCGAACCCGCAAGATGCGGGGTTTGCTACTAGTATAAGACTAGTAGATTTAAAGTCTAGGATCCCTAGAGACTTATACCTTACCCTTAACCTAGGTACTAGGAGTGAAAAACCCCGCAATCTGCGGTCCAGTAAAAGCAACCTAGCTAAAGGCTCTAGCGTAGGGGGTAAGGGGGTGTG
>NZER01000031.1 GCA_002690445.1 Candidatus Pacearchaeota archaeon | reverse complement strand
ACGTTAAAAAATTGTTTATTCCAACTCTCAACAAATCGGTCTAGATTGAACTCATTTATAATTGTGGCTTTTGCATTGTCTCCCAATCTTCTGGCTTCGTCAGGATTGTTAAGGAGATACTCGCAATGACTCCTAAGCTCATCTTTTGTGTTGCCGAGAAGGCCGTTTTCTCCGTCCTGTATAATTTCGGGTATCATACAGTTGTTGGTACTAACTATAGCACACCCGCAAGCCATAGCCTCCATTAATACTGTTGGTACGGGAGAGTGAATAGATGTGTTCAGAAAGATAGAAGACTTCTTATACTCTTCTCTTAAGGCCTCAAGACTGGAAGCGGGTTCAGATAATCCGGGACTGCTACCAAGAACTTTTATGGGAAGTTGATCGGGAGAGTTAAATCCAACTGTTTGTTGCCATAGGTTCCAGCCACAGCACCAGTCTCTGTTTGGCCAATCGTTGACTACAGATATACAGACATTTTCGCGGTCATATGAATCGCCATCACTCCAGAAATCAGTATCTATTCCATGTTCAATAAAAGAAGTAGTGCTGGATAAATTTTTCCCCCATTCCTCCATATTGTATCGAGATATAAAGCTGTCATGATCGACCTCAATAGCATTAAAGCTAGCAATCTGTGAGCTAACATCAAACCGAATATCTGGTAAAACGTGTGTGTGTCGCAAAATAGGTATATTGAAAAGCTGTTGAATTTGTTTGGCGGTCATAATTCTTTCGCAGCTTGTGTGGCAAAGAATTAAATCAAAGTTAACATGCCAAGGCACGATATCAATCTCTTGATAGTTTGCGGGAATTAAGCCATAGTCTGTATTCCATGTTTTTCCATGATTCATAGAATAGAAATTATGTCCTGTTTTGCATAGACCCTGTTCGTATCTTTCGTGCGTACAAAATGTCAATATATTAAGCTCATCTCCTTCATTTAAGGTAGACCTTCTCATCATAGACCTTACAGACTGTTGGCTCGCGGTACTACTCATATAACAACTCCTTTAGTTTTTTACCAATACACTTTATATCGTATTCTCTAGCCTTAGCCATAGAGTCATCTTTTTTGGCATTGTATTCTTTTGGGTTATTCTTGTAAGTCTCATAAGCCACCCTCATTATAGAGCATAGCGACTCCAAGTCTGGCTCCATCCATCTGGTAAGCGATGTATACACACTGTCCATCGAGTCTGTTGCCATATAGCATGGAGCTGGAGACGATGGAACTTTCCATCCCACACAGAAATCATCCATACCAGTATTAGCCGTATGTATAACAGGTATGCCCATAGCCATAGACTCTAGTGCCGGTATACACCAAGCCTCTCCAAAACTAGGCATAACAAAACAGTCGCACTTATCCATCAGTGAGTGTAGGTGCCTACTTTCCAGATGCCCTGTTATAGCAATTTCTTTTCTGTAGCTCTTTCTTATTTTAAGTGCTTGCTTTACATTGTCCGAAAGGGTGTCGAAATATTTGAGCGTCTCATCGTGACTATATCCCGGTTTACTCAGCTTCAAGAACAGGTTGACAGGCTCTGACGGGTGAAACTCTGTATGAAAAGCCCGTAATAAAGTTTCAATATTTTTTCTCTTGACTATTTCTCCGACAAAGCAGAAGTTAAAGCACCCGCTAAACTCTCCTACGTTTGCGCAGTCTTCTATGTTTTGATAATCTTCCATAGGTAGACATAGCGGTGCTAACTTAACGGGGATTGTTACTCCGCTTTTCTGGGAGGCTGTTATCATCTGATTGTTAGGAACCCACGCTTCGTCAAGCAAGTTTATATGTTTGTGCCACATGGTCTCTGAAAAAGTCGCTGTTTCAGTATAGAAGATACCTATGTTTTTGAATCTTGAATTGTAAGAGTATAGCGGTGGAAGTGTGTGCTGAATGCAAACATCTACGCCCTGTTCGCTCTGACCTTCTAACTCCGCAATTCTTTGGTTGCTAGTATTGTGCGAGTCGTTAAAGGTGATAGCTCTAGGCACAACATTTACTCCAGCAGAATCTAAAGCCAATATATTATTGAGGCAAGCGTTTCCCCATCCTGTCCTGTCGTTATAGTTTCCTATATAGAGAACTTTCATCGTTGCCCTCCTTGGATTTTATTAGCCCTAATTTTTTCCCACTCGTTGTGCATCTCTCTCATTTTGGCCATATGGGTATACGCCAAGTTGACATCAAACTTACCCCAATTTCTTATGTTGTTGTTGAGGTGTGATTCATTGAAATAGAAATCAACATTTGTACTACTAGCGGTACATTTATACGTAATATCCCTCAGTGTTCTTTTCCACATATGGTTGCCAATCCAGTCTGGCCTTCGTAGAACATGACTAAAGAGGAAATCTACCTGCTCTTTGATACTAAGGTCTGGCGGGATTTCAGTAGCAGATGGCAATATTCTTGGGGCGGAAAGCCATGTCTCGGCGTGATTTCTAACTGGCGTCTTCTCAAAGTAATCTGCCCATTTGCTCGCAGTATCATCCCAGCTATATCGAGAAAGCGTGCTCTGCCTCATGTTGTAGCCCGCCTGTTTACGCTTCTCATCACTGGTGTTGTATAAGTCAGTAATGTGTTGTAGCGCTACATTATTGTCTGGAATCGCCCTATTGCACCCAGTCTCACATTCCATTTGAAGGTGGCTTACCGGAACCTTGAGGGCCCCAATATTGTCTGCAACAGACTGCATGGCAGAATAATCAACAGTAATAACAGGAACTCCTGACTGAGAGGCTTCTAATTGAGGCATGCCAAACCCTTCACTATTTGCATATTGTATATATACATCAAACAGGCTGTATATTTGCGCAAGCTCATCTCTTTCTATTTTATTGTTTATGCCAACGAGCTCTCTTGTGAAATTTGCACACTGATAGCAATGGTTGATAACGTCATTAAAAAATGAGGCATTAATATGACCGCACTTCTTGCATTTGTATGTAAATAAAACCCTATTGGTTAACCCATATTCCTGAAGCAGTTGAGGTATTTCCCACCCAATATCAGGATAAGACGTGTGGCAGTAAAGATATGCGTTGGAAGCGTCGCTGGAGTCTAGAAATTCTCTGAATGTTTTGAATAAGTCTGGAAACAGTTTTCTTCGCTGATTCCTCATTACTGTACCGAGAATAAACGAGTCTTCAGATAGCCCAAAATTTAATTTGTGTGCGGCTTTATCATGAACAATATCAAATTCTTGACTAGCACAGGGAGACGCTATATCTACAAAGTTTAAATCTTGGCACTGACCCAAGAGCACATCCCTGCCAAACTCAGAGTATGCAAACACAGCGTCTGCGCTGGCGAAAGTGTCCATCCATTGGTTGTTTTGGGGGGCGGCATCTACTGTTGGCATTATGCACCAATGAAAGAAATCTCGAAATGGCGTTCTTTGCTGGAATTCAAACATCCACCAGTCCCGTATGTCCACAACGAAGTCCGGCATAAAGTCTAGCAAGACATGATTAAAGGTATACTCACCAAACTCATATGATGGTTGTGACTTGTACTCATCCCACTCTGGACTGCCTTTTACGGGCTGGTTTGGAAATATAGTCCAATTGCAATTCTTAGCTTCTTTATTTGCCGCTGCTTGGTCTACATAACAGGCAAGCTCGGCAACCTCAAATCTAGGGTCTACACTCAGGCGAGAAAGAACCTCTTTTGTATATACAGAATACCCTGTAGGCAAGAAGTGTCCCTCTGAGCAGAAAAGTATTTTTTTACGTCTCATGTCTTCTTATTTTTCCTATTGCTGAGTATAGTAAACTATAGTATTCATTCTTTGAGAGGAAAAGCTCTCCGCAAATATCTTTTCTGGTATATCCTCTCGATTTAAAATCCAGTATTTTTCTTTCCATCGGTAACAGCTTATTCTTGTACGCGGCTAACAAACTCTGGAACTCCAGCATGTGGTGATCCTCTGTGTATTCAGACGGCGTGGCTATTTCTAGTTTTGATAGGCTCTGCCAGTCGCTCTCTTTCTTTAGAAATTTTATTAGGTGGTTTCTAACAGAGGAAAACATATAATTCCTGAGTGGGCCAATTTCAGCGTCATAATTTTTAATTGCCTGTAGGGAGCCCAAAAAAGCAACCTGAAGCAAGTCCTCAAACTCATAAGATTCAGACTGATCATTAAACTTTGTAACAAGATATATAATTACATCTAGGTTGTCGTCGATGCTCGCTTTAGTTCTGATCATTCGGTCTTTCTTTTTCGTTGAAAATCTTAAAGCTCTGTACTCTGAAATTTATTTTTTGTTTGTTTTCGCCTTGTGGGTTAGTCCATTTTTGCTGCCTAGCAGAGGCGTGGATAGCGATAATCTGGCCCTTTTTACAGATTTTATGTATGGTTGTTCCTCCACTATCCCAAGCCTCGAACTCAAAAAAATCCACTCGCTTCTTTTTATTACCCTCTTTATCTCTGCGGTATTCCTCAACGGCAAGAGAAAAGGTTACAAGCTGGGTGTTCCCAACATCCCTTATTTCAGGGTCGGCAGTAAACCTTCCCACAAAGTTACAGTTATTCATTTACAATCTCCAATAATGTATGTATATAGAAGATTATAGCCTATTATTACGCTTGAGACACTTTGTTAATGACCAAACTTGTATCTTTTTTGCTGGATACTTGACCAAAAGCAACAATTGTATTACCTTCATATAGAATTTCCTTGAATTTACCATATGTCTCAGGAAATATAACNGCAGAGTCAAGGGTTGCTGTAGAGTCTTCNACNGACAAGAAAGCCATAATCTGNCCCGGATTTTTACCGTTCTTTGTGGCATATTCTCGCAGGGAGTTTATATGGATTGCNACGTTTACCTTGCCNGTNCTNCCGTTNANTATCTCTTTACATGTACAATTAACCGCNGCNCTTTGTATGGCATCAGTTTTNGAGAAGGTTANCGCNACGCCCATATATTTGTTTTCTGCATCTGCAATCCAGTTAGGGTGGTCAGTAAGGTCAAACGGCGGAGACTCGATAATATTTCGGACATCAAACACTTTGATTAGCCTGTTAGAATTTATCTTTAGGTTATTTATCATGTTATCTATAGCGGCAATTATAGAATCGTCTGGATTGTAGTTATTAGACAGCCATTCTCTTTCTCTAATGGACAAGTCTCTATAGCTCTTGTATTCATAAAGAAGGGCATTTCTATTTTTAGTATTATTTTTACCATTAAAAGCGCCAACAGTAATGAGTGCCTCAATGCATGTCTTGTTTACTTTTAGACCTAAATTAAATAGAGTGTCTAACCAAGTGAACTCAGCAAAAGTTTTGCCTAGCTTTTCTTCTAGCTCTGGAACCAAATCCAACATCTTCTTGGTTTCAGCCGTACCAACACCTTTAATGTTTGTAATGCCAAAGTATATATTGCTTTCTGCCGCAGTAAAGGATGGATAGAAGTGCCCTAGTCTGGGAGGTAGGGTCTCTATGTCATATAGCTTTGCGTCAGACACAAGCTCTTTGATTTCCACCTGTTGGTCGGGCTTTCTTTCTGAGTGATTGAGGTAAGACTCAAAGAACCTCATCTTTCTGTGAACCTTACAGTATGCACTTCTGTAGGCGTTAACAGCATAAGAAACAGCATGAGATTTATTAAACGCATAGCGATTAGATTTTTCAATCCAGCCAAAAATTTCTTCCGCTATCTCTTTATTAAGACCCTCAGTGCTTGTCACTCCAGACAGGAAAGATTTTTTAACCTTTGCCATCAAGCCCGCTTTCTTCTTACCGATAGCCTTACGGAGGTTGTCCGCTTCTTTTAGATCGAATCCAGCAAGCTGCTGGGCAATTTTCATGGACTGCTCTTGGTATACAAGAACCCCATAGGTTTCACTAAGGATTGGCTCAAGGCTCGGATGAAGATATTTGACTTCATCAATACCAGCTTTCCTATCTACGTAGTGCTGAGTCATGGACTTGCCCTCAGTAAAAGCCTTCAGACAGCCGGGCCTAATCAATGAAATAAGAGCCGACAGCTCTTCTATGCTACGAGGCTTAACTCGCCTCGCCCAAGACCTACCAAGTTGAGACTCTAGCTGGAATACCCCTTTGGTTCTTCCGTCGCAAATCAAGTCCCACACTTTATCATCATCAAAATCGTCAATATCAAACGTAGAATTCGCCATTTGCAAATGCTTTCTCAAACTTAGTCTTCTGTGAAATGTTTCTTTGGAACTTCAGGAACTTAATAAGGATATTTGCCGTATCCTTTACGTCCTGAAGGGCGTCGTGAGCGTTCTCCTTGCTCTCTTCCGGAAAACCCATATACTCTCGCAGGAAATCCATACTAATACTCTTAAATTCCCGATTGTTTTCTGTCCAAGAGAATACCATATCCATCAAGTCGAGCTTGAAGATCGGATTGAAGATAGACTGCCGACCTCTAGTATCGGTAGTGCCGTACATCTCGCACATTCTCTGAGCAATAGGTAAGTCAAAACCAATAATATTATATCCAGCGGCTATAGGTGCAGTATAAGACGAGCCTCTGAAGTTGAACTTATTACAGAAGTCCTCAAACTTTTTCCATACTGTTTTTGGCAATGGGGCTTTAGCAAGAGCTTTTCTGTTCTTGCCAGTAATCTCTAACGCTTCCTCCTCTAGCGGGTCAACCCCAGCTTCAATAGCTTTCTTATCGTCAATGATAGGTCTAATCTCACTGTTAAAAATTCCGCCCGGCTGAATCGTTAGCTTACGCCCGTGTAGAGCAATAGCCGCAATCTGTGTTGGCTGTGTTGTTAGTGGGTTTCTAGAACCTGTTTCAAAGTCAAACACAATTATATCTCTAAAATTCATTTAAGTGATCCTTTTAATTCAACAAACTTGTTAACAGCTTCATCTATATCTTTAAAGATTTCGCTATACTTACAACGAGGGTTATCTGAGTGTACCTGATAAGCACCAGTAACATACCCTTTATATTGTGGTAGAAAATGTCTCAAATCGCACAAACTTATGCTTTTAGATTCAATAGCGCAGCCAGAAAAAATGACTGACTTGTAATCCCGCTTAATACTCATTCTTACTCCTTAATTTCCATGATTTTACTAAGTAGGTCAATACCTAGTATATCAAATTTAACATGTCCTTGATCTTCTAAATCGCCCATTTCAAAACCGGCGATGAGATTTTTACTTTTATCTTTAACCATAGGACAAACTTTATTTAGTTTATTTGCTGATATAATAACTCCAGCAGCGTGTTTCCCTTGAGATTTTATCGTACCTTCAATGTCAATTGCTTGCTGAAAAATTGCTGCGAACGGGCCAACTAGATCATTATCACTATTTAGCTTACACCATCTATCTAGAATCTCTGGCTGATAAGCAAGTGTCCATCGGATTAGTGAACCTTCGCCGCTTTCCTCTAAGAGGTCTGAAACGTCAGCCTCGTTAGGTATGTTTTTAGTCACGTCGTTCATCTCTCCAAAAGAAACGGCGCTATTGATACGCATGATTTCCTTAAGGGCTGCTCGCCCCTGTAGCTTATTGAATGTCAACATTTGGGAGACGTTATCTTCTCCGTATTTAGATTTAATATATCCAATAACTTCGTCTCGCTTTTCGGCAGGAACATCTAGGTCAATATCCGGAAGAGATACATGACCCTCAGTATTACGGCCAGCATTGTAAAATCTCTCAAAGATTAAGTCATACTTGATGGGGTCAATTTCCGTAATACCGATAAGGTATGAAATCAAACATCCGGCAGCCGACCCTCTTCCCGGGCCCGGCAACCACCCCTCCGACCTAACATAATTAACAATATCTTGAACAATCAGAAAGTATCCAGAAAGACTAGCGTCAAAAATTACACTCATCTCGTTTTTAATTCTTTTTAGGTATTCCTCTTTCTTGTCTTCGCTCTGAACAACACCAGTATCCTCTAAGAGCTTCTTCCAGCCCTCTCTACAGAGTTGCTTTAGGTATTCATCTTCGGTATAACCTTCTGGACAATCGAACGCAGGGAGCATTGGGCTACCGAGAATGTCATACTCTTCACACTGGTCGGCGATCTCTAGACTGAGCTTTATTTGTTCTTCACTATAAATCTTTTCAACTTCACTCGGGTTCGGTAAATAATGTCCGTCACTCTTAAAGAAGGGCTTCAGGTGCTTAAACGAATCAGAAACGATTTTGTCTTTAGCCTTTTTCATGCTGGTTTTCATCCCTGAGCATAAGAGTATTCTATGTAGCTCTGCGTCTTTGGTCGCTACATAATACGCCGGTTTTTGTTTTAGGTCGTCAATACATATAAGGTTTTCGTCTAGGGAGGTTTTTAACAGTTTCTTCACCACGTCGTCAGAGTACGTGTTCTTCTTAGAAACAATATCAATGAGCGCATACCAGCCATCTTTGTTTTTTGCTATATATGTCTTGCTTCTGTGGTTTTCAAACTCAACAGTACAACCCATGATAGGTTTAATGTCATGCTTTTTACATTCTTTGTAAAAATTGACAGCCCCAGATATAGTATTAATATCTGTAATGGCGCAGGCTGGATAGCCGTATTCTTTACACTTGGCTGCTAGCTCATCAGGTTTCGAGAAACCTCTCTGTAGGCTAAAGTGCGTCTTGTTATTTAGTGGAACCCAAGTCATAATTTGTAAACTCTTTCAATTCTGATATAGCAACGTTATGGCAGTCTGCCCGAACAACGAACCCGTTAGATGGGTCAACCTGTCCTTTGGTTAGCTTCCGAGCCCTTTTGAAATATTCATCATGCTCAAGCCACCCAAGAACCCACGCTCTTCCCCATCTCTTATTTTTATTTTCTATTCTAACAAATACATACCTATCGCACTTTTGCTCGGTATTAAAGTTTGCAACAGAGCAATCATAATATGGTTTTGGCGGAGATGTGCATCTTTTGGTTTTGACATCATATTTAATTCCACTTTTTGAAACCACGTCGTAGTCGTATGTATTACTTATTGTACCATCAATAACTACATTTGCAACCTCTTCTCCTAAAAAACCTGCAATATTTCCGTCACCCTTCATTATAGAGTTACGTATTACGCCCATTTCACGGGATTTAGCCCAAGCCTGCTTCTTCATTTTTTCTGTAATTTTTATCTCAATCATCCCGGCGCCTCATAGTGTCCAATACTGAAACCTTCTTTAGTACAATTTTGAACGGTGTCCATCATGCCAAACTGCTCTAAATTGTTACTTACATGCCTGCATATATTATCATTGGTTCCGGGCCAATCGTTTTTACAGAAATCGCAAAGCTTTGTACATTTCCAGTGCGCCTGTCTTCTAGATAGCATTTTTGGTTTGGTTGTTTTCTTGATTTCCTCAAATCTATCTTTCAGCATACCCAAGAACTTCTCTTTGTCTGAATCTTCAAAGCAAATACTAAATGGCCCACCGTCGCGTATATAAAATATCGACATGATGGCATCCTTGTATTCAGGAAACTTTTTAGAAATAGCATAATAATAAAGCATTAACTGAGGGTCTTCGCATAGCTTTTCGTATGTCTTCTCTTCTCCTGTGGCCCAGTTTAGCCTTCTTCCTGTTTTCCAGTCAATGACCTCAATGACACCATCATCAAGTTCCGTCACTAGGTCGATAGTACCCTTAATAGCTAGCTGACCCTCTAGAGTTTCCCCATCTTCTGTTTCATATGAAAATTTTGCCCAGTCTTCCTCAATCGCGATATCGAAGTGAGGCTCTGATGCGATAATATTTCTATTTCGAGGATCGAAATTTCCGTCATCATACAGTAGGCCCTCCCAAGTTGTGTCTTCACAGAACTTATAGTCGGCATTTGTATAGTGATGACTACAGTTCTCTGTGTAGTATTCATAACTTCTCTTGATGATCTCATTTACAAACTTTTTTGTGTTGAGTTTTCTTTTAGTGAACTCTATCTTTCCTAGACCATCATCATTTAATACCATCTCATCCTTGTCTTGTAAAATCTTTTTACACCCACCTAGCACCTCCATGACCTTGTGGACGATTGTTCCCAGCTGGGCTTTTTTACCAGAGACACTTTGATGACCTAAGACATAGGTTATAAAGTATTGCATCTGACAATATTCAAAATTATTATAACTAGAGCTACGTATATACGTTACTAACATATTATTCCTTAATCTTTTGGATGCCGCCTAGAAGATTTGGGTCTTCTGTAGGGGGCGTAGGACTGGGTTCCTCGATAACGCTACCGAGCCATCCCCATTCTTCAAGTAAAGATATTACCTTCACGTTCGTTTCCATTAAAGATAACTCCTTGTTATCAATAATAGCGTCGTATTCAATGTCATCAACAGAGGACTCGCTAGAATGACTGTCGCCATTTATGCCGCGAGTTAATTTAATAACCTTACCTCCGGCTTTTTGTATTGCTTTTGATTCGTTTGGAAATCTACAGTCAGAGATTACAGCCATTAAAGAACCCTCTTCTCTAATACTTCTCATAGTTCTATCTGTCCAAATGTCCGTATAGATATGCCGACAAATATCTGTACCAAAGACCTGTAAAAACTCTCTAGCGGTCATTCTACCTGTCTCGCCTCCGGTATAACCCGGCATGTCTTCCCATTTAATCCATGTAGGGCTATTTTTATCCGCGTCTGTTCCGTAACACTGTTTCTTTGTTAGTCCAAATAATCCACACGCAATCTCCTTAAGAGAAGCAGCAAAGGAATAGTGTTTTACAAATGGCCACATGTTGTGTGCGGCCCAAGGTGCAAATTCTGGGTCAGTTCTAGTTACGTCTAAAACACCTTTACCTGTTTCTTCTACTCCAGAGGCATCAGAGTCAACGGTATCTACAACAATCCTTCCCTCAGTGTCTAGGTCAAAACCTTTAATAATGTGATAAGACCGCATTTGATATCCGTGCAGAAAGGCACAGCACGAATTTTTACCTGATTGCTTTTTTCCGGCAAAGGCTAAGATTCTTGTCATTATAAAACTCCTTGTAGTTCTTCTAGTATTTCAGTTTTGATTTGTTCTACCGACATATCGCCAACATCTTTTTCTGATATGTTAGGTCTATAGTAATTAAATCGCCTTCCGCACTTTTTCATTATTTGTTCTGCGGCTCTATGTCCGGCATCGTCATAATCTGTAAGTATGACTAAACTGAGAGCGCCGCTTTGTTCTAATAAAACCAGCTGGTCGTCACTGAGGCTAGCCCCAAAAATACCAACCGTGTTTTCTACTCCCGCTTCATGCATACGCCAAACGTCGCCTTGGCCCTCAACCAAAACTGCCGTAGCTGTTTCAAGTATTTTTTCTTTTGCCATATTTAGACCATACAGATATGAGCTTTTTCTAAAGCCTTTGCTGTGCAGCCATTTGGGTTGCATGTTTTCATAGCACGACCTACCTATACATCCAATATAATTATAGCCTTCATCATAGATTGGGACAACAACTCTTCCTGACATTGGCTTGTTTTTTTTGTCACAGAGGCCAATATCAAATTTAGTTAATATATCAGTAGTGTACCCTCTGTTAATATAGTATTCAGCTGGTATTTGTATTGTGTCTAAAATAACTTCCCTATCTACTTTTGGGGGCTCTCTTTCTGGCTCCCTATTGAAGATGTCCAAAAGCTTAATAGCATTATTGCTCTCTACGTCTTGTAATAGGTCGAGTTCAGAAATGTCAAGATCTAAAAACTCTAAGCAAAAATTAATTGTATCAATAATACTAACCGTTGAAGCTCGCTTATTGGAGAGTACCCCTCTGACGAAGCCGAACAGGTTTCTAGAAAAGTCCTCTTCGCAGTGGTTAGTCCAACAGTTCCAGTTACCCTTAGCGGTGTTTCCGTCCGTGAATATGGTACAACCTTCTGTGTTGTCTCCCCCGTGAATAGGGCACGCAAAAGCAAACCTGTTGGGATATTCTATGTAGTCTATACTGAAGTATTTTAGAAGCTGTGACAGCTTAGTAAATAACTGGTTAGACAGTTTCAATATCTGCTGGTTGTTGATCTCCTGATTCAAAACCTGTATCCTTAATAGTTGACTTAGTTCTCAATTCATTGCGAGTCTGACCCTCTACTAGCTTGCCAAACTTCCCAAACATATTCATATTTATATAGTCGCCATCATCTAATCCTGCTCCGTGACGAGCAACAATAGGTACCAGCTTCCTGTTTCCGTTTTCGTCTGTGTCGTCGGCTATCTCTTCGTCGGACTTTAGCTTGAAGATGCTGAAGCTCGTACAGAGCCAAATAAGCCTATCGGAACCTGAAACGACATCTGTTGATTCTTTTGTTATACCGTCTCTGTTTAATTGTACAAAACTAAGACATGGCACGTCGTATTTGACACAGAAGTTATGCAGCTGAGTTATTTGGAATCCAAGAACCTGAAACTCCTGCATGGAGTTTGAGATGCTGGTAGAGTTCATTAGCTTTAGATAGTCATAAACAATTAGACAATCTTTGGTTCTTCCGTTTTCGTCAAACCCAACCTCTTGATAAATCCATTTGCGCATAATACTAAGAATATTCTCAAACGGTTGACCAGCAATGCTCACATAGTGAAATGGTATTTCCCCCAATTCGTTAGCCGCGTTTTCCACCTTTTCGGTGTTTAGCTGGTTGCTATCAAACTTGCCGCTGGCAATAGTGTTGATTTCGACACCGCTTAGGTTCGCCAACATTCGGTGGAGGTGGTCTTCTTTAGACATTTCGGTGTCTAGAACCAGCACTGGGATTCCTAGATTTTTAGATACGTGCATAGCTACCGCGTCGCCAAACATAGATTTACCAACCTTAGGTCGGGCGGCAACTAAGTCTACGCACTTTCTTCTTAATCCTCCTCCGATAGCTTCGTCATAAGCAGGGAATCCTGTGCTTATGCCAATCATGTCATTTTTGTTTTCTTTTAGAAACTCTATATAGTCTGTTATTTCCTCGCCGATTATTTCAGGCTTATTGTCAGAACCTTGATATATTTTAGATGTCGCATCAAGAACGGGAGTTTCTATGAGGGAGATGATGTCGTTTATATCTTCATCTCCTGTGACCTCATCAATTTTATTAGAACAAATAGCCAGTGTCTTCTTGACTTCTCTTGCTATTCCTAGCTTCGCTAGTTTACCGGCGTGTATTGAAACATTTTCTTCATGTATTGGAAAGTTAAATAGTGAACGTAAAAAACCAATCTCCTCTTGGTTATTTATATTTTCATAACATCCAAGTTGATTGGCGGCAGAAAGCAAGGAAGATAATTCTACCTTGTTGGATTTCTCTAAGACCTTTTTAATGCACCCAAAAATAATTTGGTTGGTGGGGTCTGTGAAGTGTTCGGACTCCAGATAGTCTGAATCAAGCGAAACGCTTAATCCATATTGACACAATCCGGAGAGAACCGCCCTCTCTGCTGCTAGGTCTTCTAGCTTCCGCTTGTTTTTTTGATTTCGTACCATAAGAGTCCACTATTGGCTAACGCATAAGAAAACCACATTAGGGCATGCGGGTAATCTTTTTGCTTGACGCATGAAGCGCAAGTTAATAAATAAAGTAATATCGTAATCCCTACGGCGGTAATGGCCATTCTATTATATCCCGTGATAGATGTAGATACCCATACATGTGCTAATTCCCAACAATAATCCCAATAAAAAATCTTTAACGTCAACGTTTAAATATTTCTTCATTCCTCGGTTTCCTTTTTATGTTCTCGAAATAAACTATTGTTACCGTGATATTCTTTTATCAAGAGACGAATAAGAATTTCTCGAAACTCAACATCTTTGACGAAAGAAAGCTTAAAAGTAGCCACCTTGAACGCCATCTCTTGAGTCACCATGACACGGTTTTCATCGTATTTAGGTGGCCTCCTTGTGTAATCCCTGTGAAAAAGCTTACGTTCAGACATGGTGTTTCCCCTAGAAGAAATTTTTAATTGTCTCTAGAATCCCGCCCATGCCTCCGAAGCCGCCCTTTGAAATTACCACATAGGCTACAAGACCCAAGCCAATCATAAACACTAGCCATTTGCGTTTTTTTGCAACGGCAGTAGCTTTCGCTGTAAGCGCCTTGATTTTGTCTAGTCTGTACCCCCTTCTGGAATCAACCTTTTCTTCACGGGCATCTTTTTTATCTTCTCGGGCGTCGCTTTTATCTTCGCCTCGTTTTCTAGTATGTGGCATAATATTGCCTCCTATTTAAAGTTATCTTCTTTTGTTTGATAAGCATCCATCACAGACAAAGAAATCTCTCCTGTGAACATCTGATACTTCTATAGTTTTTTTACACTCAACACATTTCTGTTTGGTTTTTTGGGCTTTATCTCTTCTTGGCGAAGGGGTAAAAGCAGGGGTCTCAATGTCCATATGTTCTGACTTGTCGTCAGTAAAAAGGTTATCTCCACGATCAACCTTATTAATTGGTGTTGGGCCTTCCTTTATTTGTCGGCCAGTCATTGAGAAGTCATCAGCACCAACCCTCTCAGGCGGAGCAGGTTGCTCAACAACCTGTGTAATATCAGATTGAACAGCTGTTTCAGCCGCCGTGTCCGCCTCTATGAGAGAGTTAGCCATTTCTATTAGCTCTGCATCATTAAGAGCTATACCTTTTCTAAGTAATTCTTTTGCTGTATCAAGAGTAGACATTAATAATTTCTCCTTCTTCCTAAATCTTGCAGGACTGTAGCCATCTTCTTGACTATATCAATCTTTCCTGAAATTCTTGTTATTCTAGATTCTGCTGATGTCTTTAGTCTGTTCAGCTCTGAAGCTAGTGGGTTTTCTTTTATTGCGGAAAAATATCGGACTTCCCATTTTGCGTACTGCCCGCCATAGTTCTCCATTTTGTCTGCGACTATGTACCAAATGCTGTTATTGCAAAAGTCTAATACTGACTTCTCTTTATTATATAGTGACTGGAGGTATTCTGCATGCGCAAAAAGTATAAAACTGTTGGATAAAGCCAAAGTAATATCCATATTATTGATATCATCGGAACTTAAGTTTAATATACTTTCTACATCCTCGTTCTTCTTAACAAGGTCTGCATTTCTATCCTCTACCCAGTCGTCTACCTTCTGTAGAAATTCAATAGCTTTTTGTTCGTTAGTCAAACTTCACTCTCCACTCAGGCTCTTTCTCATTATAATTTAGTTCAATCAAATTCATGTTATTCAATTCACACCAAGCCGCTTTGTCTGTATCTCTAGCTTTTGCCTTAAAAAATGCCATCTTGTCTTTATAAAAAAAGGAGTTAAACTTAAAGTGCTGCTCTCCATGAACCTCAACAATTAAACTTCTGTTTGGTATGTAAAAATCAGCATGTAGTAGTGTTCTTCTGGAGCCCGTCTTGGTTCCGGGAAGTGTTAGCTCTTCTAGCACCCTATCAAACGGAAACAAGTCCTTTAGGAGTGCTCTTGCCTTAATGTGTAATTTTGATCTATTTTTATCTGCAACAGAGGACTGTCTTCTAGATGGGTTCCATTTGTGTTCTTTCCCGTCTAGACCTAGAATAATCATAGCATTGCCTTAATCTCTTCTTCTAGTATACCAAACACTTTCTCATTTGCAAGTAAAAAATTATATAATCTTTCCTGTCCCTGAAACTTAACAGCCTTTAAAACTTCTTCAATATTTTCGGTGTCTATTTCGGGTTTTATTTCTTTAACTATATCTGCGTGTTCTGCCATAAACTCACACGTTAGCCAAGCTCCAGCCTTGCCAATAAGCCCAATATCTAGCCCGAGCATAACAAGCTCTTGAACTTTATCTATCCCATGACCATACTTAATCCAACTTTGACATTCGGTGCCCGGCGACCCAATGGACGAACAGATAACCTTCCAGTTAACAGCTTGACCAACCTGCTTATCGCTTTGAGTCCATGGGGTTATTGATTTTACTTCCATTCTAGTGTCTGCTTGGTACTGAATTTTTTTACCACAGTCAGGCATGCGAGAAGCCCCGTATCCAGAAGTGTTTGCTATGAAGTGCGTTATGATAATCATGGTCGCTCGCTGATTGGGAACAATCTGTCCCATTTTTTTACAGAACATAGACAGTATTCTGGGCAGCCCTGCCCTTCCCGGCGACATATCTCCATCTAATTCTTTTTCTGGTATTAGGGCGGATGTGGAGTCTATAATACAGACACAGCCCTCGTTTTCTTTTGCGCTCACGAGCTTAACTGCAATATCTAGAAAGGCTTCTGCGCTTAACGGTTCATCTTCCGAGTGGATGATTTTCATTTTATCTCTATCGAGACCATCGACACCAAGAAGGTTCATTTCTTTTAGTCGCCCCTCCGCGTCTAAATATATAATTGGACGGCCTTCCTTTTGGCAGTTTGCCGCTATCTGTAGTGCTGTAGTTGTCTTTCCGCATTTAGGGTCTCCCGTGAGTATAACCCACGAACCCTCTTTGATTCCTCCACCTAGAGAGAGGTCAACTGAGGGGCTAACCTTAATTATCTTATAGTCTTTTCTTCTTTCGAGAACTTGCGCTCCAGTAGAGATAACATTCCCATACTTTTTGACTATCTCTTTAATAAAGGCTGGGTCGTTATTCTTGGTTCTTGCCATCGGTGTTCCTCAATTTTGAAAAAAGTGTTTTCTTGCCAAATGTTTTTCTTGGCTGAGACTCTATATTATCTCTAGATACTTCTGTTACTTCAATTTTTTGTTTGGGTTGTCGGTCTAGAACTGACTTATGTTTTTCTACCGCTTCTCTTACCCATTTAGGAGATGCCGAGTACACTCGCTTATTTGTATTGATAATATAATCAAATACTGCTGACTCCCCAAACTTTCCTATTAGGGTGCTAACAGCTTGTACCTGCCTAGTATAGTTTTTCTTTTGGGTCTTATTCCAGAACTTGTAAGCCAAAGAGCCTTTATTGTCGGCCTCTGCTTTTCTCTGAATGAGTATCTCTGCTATGTATTGAGCGACCGTGCAATACTCACCCGTTGAGGGTGACTTGAACCTGCTCGCTTTGCTTCTTTGTCTCGCCATCTCGCCATATCATAAAAGAAAGGTTTTCTTGGGTAGCTTTTCTTTTCTGTGAAAAATCTTCAAACTCACATTCAGGCCAGCTATATTTTTTAACATCAACTCGTTCTAGGCTATCCTCTAATAATCCGAATGTCATATGCTGATATGATGGGCCATCCCCAGTAACCATATCTATATCCTTAGAAAATCCTCTAGCAATAAAGAATCCATCTAAACCATTCTCGTCTTCAAACACAACCTCTTCAGGCGCACCCATAACAATTACCTGAGCTTTTGCTACGCACCGCCCATTCTCTTTGCAGAACTCTTGAAGTCTAACCCATGGGCTTTCGGGAACTCCGGGACGCTCATAGTCGCCCCATACAACAGTTCCATCGTCTAGGGTGCACTTCCAAGTCATGGAAATATCTTCCATTATGAGTTTACGTATATGCTCGTCTCTAACCGTGCAAATCATATTATTTATCCTTAATTCTATGAATTGCCCCTCTATGTCGTCGGGCAACATTTACCTCTTCTGGTTTATCTTCTTCTAGCTTGGTGGCCTTGGACTCATCTCCAAGCATGGAAGCTTGCTCTGTCATTGTGACAGCTCCGTACTTCTCATTTCTACCCATTAGATCACCCGCTTTTGGCAATTCAGGAACATCTTCCTGTTTAGATAGCTCTTTGCTGACAACGTTTTCCGATCTATCTAATACCTCTGCAATATCTGCAACGCTATCTTTGCTATGTTCAGCAATATAAGCCTGCTCTTTTTTTGAAAGTCTGCCTTTTTTAGTCATTTAATTAATCTCCATTAATGCTCTTCTTGCTCTTGTCAAAAAGATTCTTTCAGAATTTGTAATGTATTGCATATAATAATTATATACATCCTCATTTACTTTTTTAAAGTCAAAGTATGGTCTACTGTGTTTGCCTCTATCTGTACCTAGTGGGTCTAGAAGATCTCCTCGACCATACTTAATATAGTAAGTCATGAAGCCCCCATTATCAACAACCTTAACGAAAGCGTCGTTTTCTTTGGATTCTTCACCACCCACACCAAAAAATGTATAAACTTTTTTCTCTGGGTCTGGTAAATTTAGACCCTCTAGATTCTCGTTTTCCCATCTAGCCATTGAATTTCTCCAATCTCTTTTTAATGTTATCTATGCATGACGCCCTATCAACTCCATCAACTTTAATGGCGGCCTTTGGGGCAATTCCATATTTGTTTAACTCTTCCACGGAAACAGGAATGGGGTCTAAGCTACCATCTTTCAGTACTTTGTGAACGACAATAGTAAAATTAATAACTGCCGCATGTGGAATATCAGCTCGATTAGTTTCGCTCATTAGTCACCATTCTCTATATAGTTACGTTTTTGTTGGGGTGTCATTTTATTTATTTTGTTTCTAATCGCGTTAGCCTCTTTGTTCTTTTTATGTACGTCCATGTTGTCGGCCTTGCGACGGTCTTGGAGTTCATAATGCCCCATTTTTTGAGTATTTCTATCAGCGAGATGCTGAACAGTGGTGGGCTCACCCTTAACAAAACTAAAAGGGGCCTGTAGAATAACCCTGCCATATGTGCTAGAAGCACATTCTGGGCATGTATTAACCTCTTTCTCAGAGAATTTTTGAAACATTTCTTCTAGGTGTCCACACTCGGAACACTCATAATCATAGGTAGGCATATTCACTCCGCAACAAAAGGTATGTCTATGATATTATAGACTTAGCCCTCCATTTCGGCAAGATCATTCTGAAGATTTTTCGAGAATTTTTTCGTCCTCATTTTGGCTATCTAGCTTCTCGTACCGTTCTCTAGTTTCTCGGAGCCATTCTTGTTCTTTCTCTCTACTCTCTCTAAGTTGGAGGTTCAAGAGTACATCTATTTGCCTTGCTTGGTACATATGTAAGACGTATATATTAGTTATTTCTTTTCTTATGCTATTTATACTATAAGTTAAGGCCCACATTCCAGAGGCGATGGCAATNAAAAGGGCTGCACGNACATAAGGNGCTACTGATTTTAGCAGTTTCATTTACTCAGTCCTTATTTTAANGTTGTTAAAAGTACTTGACGGGATTNGCNTCTTCATCTGTNTCTTCCTTTTTGTTTAGCTGTACTAATATTTTGGAAACAATGTCACTCCGAACGATGTCCTCATAATCCAGTCTACAAACACCAACATTCGGGATTTCCGAAAGTTTTTTCATGCATGTATATAACCCTCCCTGCTGACCGCCCAAGTCTGATTGTCTTAAATCCCCATTGATGACGGCCTTTGATCGCTGCCCTATTCTCGTAATGAACATTTTAATCTGATCAAAAGTGGCGTTTTGCGCCTCATCTAAAATCATAAAACATCCATGAAAGTTTCTACCCCTCATATACTCTAAAGGACAAAGCTCAATGATGTTCTTCTTTCTATATGCTTCTACTGTCGCTTTGGTGAGATATTTATTCATCTCTTCAAGTATAGGTATTAAATAAGGGTTTATCTTTTCCACTAAGGTTCCGGGAAGATGACCCAAACCCCTACCGCTTTCCACTACGGGGCGAGTAATAATAATCTTATCTACTTTCTTTTCTATAAGGTATTCACAGGCCATTCCGACAGAAACGCTAGTTTTGCCTGAGCCAGCAGGGCCAGAACAAAAAGTCACGTCGGACTTGTTGATAAACCCCATATAGTTTTCTTGGTTCCGTGTCTTAGGTCTTAATATTTTTCTTCTTTGTCTTGTTGTTCGTGGCTTCTTTTGGTTACGTTTTGCCATTAATTATATGCTCAGTTAAAGGTTTATATTTCAGTAATTCTTAGTTCTTCTTGGCATTCAGGACACAGCCCTACGGTATCCCCTTCATGAAGCCCTTCTTTATGTTGACCTATTAAGATCGCCTGTAGGATTATGCTTTGTCTTATTTTACTGTCCTCCACCAGACTGTCTAATGCGGGAATGCTAAGGGAGGGTAATGGTTTTTCCTTATTTAGCTCCATAAAAGAGCAAACTGTAAGAACTATATTGGCTACCGACAGAAATATAATTGAATAGACTGCTTTTTTGGGGGTCATGTTATCTCCTTTCGTTAAAAGATTGTGCTGAACCTGTTGAAAAATTAAAGGTGTGAACTTTTCCAACTCCCATCATTATAGGAGTGTTGGGTGTTGTTATCCTCACGTATCTGCGGTCTGCGGATACAATAGGGGACACCGATAAGCTGGCCCCCTGTGGAAGTATAGATATAATAGGGTGATACCCAACCCCTCTTTGCCCCAGAGTAGGTGTTCTGTTAAACATTAGGGCTTTCCTGTCTCTAGCAAGCTCTCGTGTCGCAGGAGTATCTTCTAGGCTATTGAGCTTTTCCCTGAGAGACAACTCTCTTTCTTTTGGGATATATCTCTCAACCTCTAACATTATTCTCTTCATCTCTATTTCGGGAGTTTTATTGGATTGCATGGCTATCTTAATCCCCTCCCTCATCCATGGCTGAGCTTGCCCATTCCTCATAGCAAAAAGCATTATATCAATAGAGTCCTTGACAAGAAGCTTGGCCTGCTCAACCTTCCCTTGGCTGTACAGGTTGTGAGCCTGAATCATTTTAAGTTGAACGGTAAGTCTTACCTGTTCCTTGCTTTGTGGTTCTTGTGCGACTAGAGTAGTCGAAAACAAAACCATCGCCAAGAGGATTAAAGATTTCTTAATTATACCTATCATGCAAACAGCTCCTTGATAACTTTGCCACTGTTGGCAATCTTCATAGGTCTTCCGCTATTGCTAGTAAAGGTTGTACTCAAAGAAATGCCTAGCGCTTTGCAGACAGATGCCATAACATCCTGAGATGTATAAGGGTCTGTTATAACCTTGGTGCCATCATCGCTTGTTGCTCCTACTGCAATGCCGCCATTCATGCCTGCTCCACCAACCACGACGCTCCAACTACGAGCCCAGTGATCGCGACCGGCGTTTCCATTGATACGAGGAGTACGGCTGAATTCACCCATCCAGATAATAGCCGTATCTTTTAACAACTCTCTTTGTTCAAGGTCTTCAACCAGCGCGCTCATCCCTTGGTCGAGTACGGGTAGTTTATTGTCTTTAAGTGTCGGGTGGATATTTTGGTGATTATCCCATCCTCCTAAATTAACTTCAATAAAGGGAACTCCAACTTCGACAAGCCTTCTTGCCATTAGGCAGCCCTTACCAAATCCATTATCTCCGTATCTTTCTTTAACGGGTTCAGGTTCGCCTGCAATCTTAAAGGCCTCCATCTGTTCGCTTGTAAGAAGATTGAACGTCTGCTTTAATACCGACTGGTGATCCTTAGCAAGAGACCCTCTTTTCTGGTTGATGAAATTACTTTCTATGAGGTCAAGAGCATAGGCCCTCTGTATAAGTCTTGCGTCCACCTTCATATCCAGATTTCTTATTCTACCATCGCTATTGACAGAAAAGGGATTATACTGAGCCCCAAGAAAACCTGCCCCCATACTGCCTCCTCCAACAGTAACAAACTGAGGTATTTCAATGTCATCTCGTCGCAGCTGATGAGACAGTAAAGACCCGTAGCTAGGATGCTCAATAGATGGATTAGGAACATAGCCTGTATGCATATAGTATCGTCCACGCATATGGTCTGCCTCGCGAGTACTCATTGATCTAACAATAGCCATGTTGTGCATCTGCTTGGCCATCAATGGCATATGTTCGCAAATTTGGACATCTCCCGAAGTTCCTATTGGTCTAAACGGCCCTCCAGTTGCGGCGTTTGGTTTTAGATCCCAAATATCCATAGTAGACGGCCCTCCACCCATCCATAGCAGAATGGCGGATTTCCCATTTTTCTTTATCTCTTCCTGATTAGCCTTTAGGGTTTGGAGAAGCCCAAGGACACCAGCGGTGCTCGTTAAAAATTCTCTTCTTTTCATTATAACTCTTCCTTTAAATTAAATAATTAATTCTTGTCTTACTTTACCGCCGTCTATGATTTCAATAGGTCTATCTCCGGGAGCCATTAGTTCTTTATCTGCGACAATACCTAGCTGGTTATATATTGTTGTAGCCCAGTCCTTAACAGTTAGAGCATCTTCTTCTGGCTCACTAGCTGTGGCATTAGACTTGCCGTAGACTATACCTCTCTTGACTCCTCCTCCAGCCATAACAACACTAAACACTTTAGGCCAGTGATCGCGACCAGCGGTAGCATTAATCTTAGGGGTGCGACCAAATTCAGAAGCCATACATACAAGTGTTGAGTCAAGCATACCTCTATCATCTAGGTCTGAAATAAGGGCGGCGAAACCTTGGTCAAGAGCTGGAACCTGACTTTTGATTCCCGCCTCAATGCCATTATGCATATCCCACCCGCCGTAGGTTAGTGTAACAAACCGAGTGCCAGCTTCAACTAAGCGTCTCGCAAGTAACATTCTTGCTCCCGCAGTATTACGCCCATACCTATCGCGAGTAGCAGCGTCTTCTTTATTAATATCAAACGCTTCTCTAGCCTTATGGCTATTAATTAAGCTGTATGCTCTATCATAGAATGTATCGACGGCATCGAGTGAGTCTGAATTTTCTTTATTAGCAAAGCGATCATTGACAGTAGCTAGAACCTTCTGCCTCTTGATAAACCGATCATCATTTACTCCATCTGGCAGGTTTAAATCGCGCACCCTGAATCCGTCGCTGGCTGGATCTGCCCCAAGGCCAAACCCAGAATATGAACTACTTAAATAACCAGTTCCAGCGTATTCATTAGGGGGACTAGGAATGCAAACATAAGGAGGGAGGTTTTTTCGTGGGCCAAATTCATGTGATACTACAGAACCTATGCTTGGATACTGGAGGGCTGGACTAGGACGATAACCAGTAAACATATTGTGCGTCCCTCTTTCATGAGCCGCTTCACCATGAGTCATTGATCGGCAAATCGCAATCTTATCAGCTATCTTTGATGTGTTAACCATCATCTCATTAAG
>NZER01000030.1 GCA_002690445.1 Candidatus Pacearchaeota archaeon | reverse complement strand
CCACGAACCGCACCCGCTACGATTCCAACGGTCGCAAGATCGAGTCCACCATGTACACGACCTGCACCGCATTTGGAAACCGCGCAACCGCAGTGATCAAGTATCTGCGCAAAGGCCGTGAGGTTCACGTCACCGGTTCACTCCAGGACAACTGCTGGGTGGACAAGACCACTGGCCAGAATCGGAGCAAACGCGAACTGTGGTGTGACAACATCAGATTCCAGAGCGCACCTCAGACCGAAGCTCCCAGTCAGTCCGAACGTCACTATTCGGACGCACCGCTGCCCAATGTGGCAGAGGTGACCCCCACTATCAGGGAGATTCCCCAGGAAGGTCGCACTCACATCGAGCCGGAGTACGACGGAGGTGATCGAGATGTGGCGCAACCCACCAAGCCGCAGAAGAAAGCCACCAGGAAACGCAAGCCGCGCAAGAAGCCCGCACCGATTGGTGGTTAGTTAGCTAACTCCGCGTTCGCGTTCCCTCCATGGGGGCGCGGACGCTTTTTTTATGTCAACGTTTCCCGTGAACCACGGCAGAAGACCTAAAGGACTGATATAAAAACCTCGCTGATTACTACTTAGGATGAAGAGCGAAGATCGTTTTAGCACTATGAAGAGCGAAGATCACAACCGCACCTAGCCTATCAACAACGCTGCCACTCCCAACGCCCGCTCAGACACAGGACCATGTCCAGGATCAGCAACAACCGGAAGCGATTAGTAGCCAACAAATAAGACGAGAACAACGACAAAAATATCGATCTTCTAAAGGCCCGACGCAAACGTACCAACGGACGTAGTGATTGGTTCGTTTGGTCGGGCCATGAAGTTCGTTACTTAGTCTAGTTAGGAGGATTGGCAATGAGTGAGAGCAATCAGATCAATGACTCAAAGGGGACGAGTGAAACCGAGTACACAACTGCTCACAGAAAGGTTCTGGTATGTGGAGGCCGCAACTTCCATGATCAAACCAATGTATATGAGTGGCTCGACTGTCTCCACATGCAAACTCCAATAGGACTCATCATCCACGGTGACGCAAAGGGTGCCGACAGGTTAGGTGGACAGTGGGCAGAAAGCCGTGGAATCGATGTCAAAGTTTACCCTGCTAACTGGAGACTGTACGGAAGAAGGGCAGGATACATCCGCAATCAGCAAATGCTCAGGGAAGGTAAGCCCGACCAAGTGATGGCATTCCCAGGTGGAGTAGGCACCAAAATGATGCGTGAACTCGCAGCCGAAGCCAACGTGCCCGTATTCGATGCTGGCTGGATTCTTCCAGAATACTCACAGGAGATCACATCATGACCATCACATACGAATCCAACTGGAACTACAAAGTCGCTAACAACATGTGGCACAAAATGCTAGCAAGACGAAGGGAAGAGATCGCAAACATCAACTCCACTGCTGGAAGAATAGCAGATGGATTCTGGACCAAGAAAACCGAAGCCCCAAAGATCTGGAAAGATCGCAAAGAAATCAAACTCAGCACAAAGGAGGTGTTAGAACAAACCAAAACTCTGATGTTTGAAGTGGAGCAGACACTGGAATGGATAATGGAAGCCAGCAAGTCCCCAGTACACATAAGATGGGACAAAAGCGAGCTAGCCTACGTCAAAGAAAAAT
This sequence comes from Candidatus Pacearchaeota archaeon, assembly GCA_002690445.1. The sequence continues at coordinate 16,975 of NZER01000030.1, read as the reverse complement.
ACACCCACATGGCTAACGAACTCCAAATGGATTGCGCCAGCATGAACGAAGTAATTCATAACGAAACAGCAACGACAGAGTTAGTCAAAACCTGGACTACCTGGATCAAGAAAGCAGAAAGGGCATTTGAGTGAAAAAGATACCTCTAATCGAACAAGCTATCGAATACAAAAACCCACACGCTGCTATCGTAGTAAGCGAACGACTTGAAAGGATAGGACTCAACTACCACGGCCAACTAGAGTTTCTGCAAACCCTGTATCCAAAGCTCACTCCAGCCGAATGGGAAGAACTCCTATACGCCGGAGAACAAGATAGCGAAGTCATAAACTACGACATATTCAAAAGATAAAAGGGCATTCAAATGAGTAAAGAAGACAACAGATTCAACATGGACATCGGACGAGGCACAAAGCTCAGATATAACGCCAACAATAAAGAGATCGAAGCAACCCTTCATGGAGTCACGCACCTCTTATTAAAAGAAACCGACACCCTGCTTTACGGAACCGAAGAAGGTGGAGTTACATTCACAAAAACACTGTGCATTGGATACAACGAACACTACAGCAACACCCCACACTGGTTTGAAATCAATCTGTTCGCTGATAACGAAAACAACTTTGACATCCAACCATATAAAGACATAAGCGATCTAATCCAACGAAAAATCGACATCAAATGCTGCAAAGAATGTGGCCAAATGAAAGGAGGAAAAGAATGAATACAAAGAAACTAATAGAGAAAGTAAAGGAGGCGTATTGGCCACCGGGAGCAGGTCACAACGTGAATCAACGCGCTAACAGAAAGAAAGGAGACGCATATGTAGAGACCCTCCGAATCTCAGAAATGATTGCCATCCTGAACGACTATTCTCCAGGAGCAAAATGCGAAAAATGCGGACATATCGCACATACCGGAGGACGAGGAGGGCTGTTCTGCATACTTCAAGAAAAACTCAAATCAATAGGATGGATAGTGAAATGACTGGAATCAAAATCAGAAACTACGATCTAAACGAACCCCAAAACCGAGAGCAGCTAAAGGAAACTCATGGCGAAGTCTGGGATACAGAGGAATTCACCGAAGACTTCACTGTCATATCCTTCATGGCACCATTCGTAACTGTCAAATCCAAGGAAGGAGTTGAAGGAACAATAGAGTTCCAACACAGACCACGCTACTACTACAAGTTTGTACCCAAGTAAGGAGGGGTAATGATAGAGTTCGATCCAGAAAAACCAATTCAATACACCGATCAAGAGAAGGAGGAACTCGCAAAATCAGAAAGAAAGTGGCTCTTCGGGCCAGTAGAAAGCGCTCTCAACTACATTCTTGCCGATGACACCCCAGAATCTGGCTACTGTGTCTTAGATTACGGATGTGGAAATCATCGATCCATGCTCAAGAGACTAAGAAAACGCAACCTCATGGACAACTATGGATACGATATCGACTTTCCTTCCGCCACTCTATGCGCCACATACGACGTTGTCACTGCATCCAATGTATTAAACATACAACCAAGCGTGACACACATGTCGCAAGTACTAACACAAATAGCTCATCTCTCTCATGAGCATCTCATATTCAATTACCCCTCAAGCCCAAGGAGGACATTAGAATCAAACGCCCAATTCATTAGCTTCCTGGATGATCACCCGCTAAACAAGAAATTCCACAAACTCGTTCTGAGACACAACGGAGTACTCGTAATTGCGAAAAAGAAAACCATAAAAAGTCGAGACTAAAGGTGATAACATGACCAACCAAGTCACAGTCGAGGAGGACTGATATGGAGGAGGAGACTGAGAGATTACCTTGCCCTGATTGCGGCCTGCCGGTTCCGTTCAAAAAAGACGCGAACCCAAGGCTGGACGAGCGGCTGTGCAACACATGCCACGGCGCGAAACGAAACAAGAACAAACAACCACAACAACACAAGCACGTTCTTCCCGAAGGATGGATCGTAACCAAAGGAGATAACTAATGGCTTCCGTAAACAAGACATTTCACATCGGCAACCTGACCCGAGACCCCGAACTCAAAGAGATCAAAGACGGAACAAAGGTCTGTGAATTCGGAATCGCAGTCAACGAAGTCTATACGAACAAACAAGGAAAAAAGGTCGAAGAAGTCAGCTTCTTAGACGTTACTGCATGGGACAAAACTGGAATAGCCTGTCACAAATACCTGGAAAAAGGACGGCTCGTTCATGTGGAGGGCAAACTAAAGCAAGAACGATGGAAGAACGATGACGACCAAAACCGAAGCCGAGTAAGAATCATCGCTCAGAAAGTACAGTTCCTGCCAAGAGCAGCCAAGCAAGACGATCAGTAAGGCAACTAATACTACCGTTCAAACCAAACTACATAGGAGAGAAAGTTGAATACCCCACACTTGCATTACGGAAATAAGACATACGAAGAAGCCATCGGTGACGCTGCCGACCACGCTCGGAAGCATCTCGGAACACTCGTTCACCAAGGAAAAGACCACGCAGAAGCAGTCATCAAGCGCATCTATAACGAAGCACCAAGCGACACCATCGTCAAAGGTGATCGACTCAGATTCACCAACACCGAAAATGATGCCATTAAGGTTCATGCAACGCGAGAAGGCAGAACACTCATCGAACCAATGGACATTCATCCTCACGCACTCAACCAACTATGCGAGAGAGTTCAAATCCCGAGAGTATTCGCCAACCACCTCATGGACCAAACCAACCATGATGATCCTCATTGGGGTCCAAACTGGCTCGCAGAAAACCTCACCAATCTGTACAGCCACACAGATAACAACTACCTGATGAGGCACCACAACAATCAACTCAGAGGATTCTTGAGCGACCGCTACAGAAGGCTCGACTCACGACCCCTGCTCGAAACATTCGTGGGAGCAGCACAAGAAGCAGGTGCGGTGCCAATTGAGGCATACGCGACTGATGTCAAGGTCGCAGTCAAGGCAATCATGCCCACAGTTTATGAACCAGTTCCAAACGAAGTCATGGCAATTGGAATGAACTGGTCAAACAGCGAGTACGGGGCCGGAGCACACAATCTGGAGATGTTCATCCTGCGGCTCTGGTGCACCAACTATGCAATCGGCAGCACCTGCATGCGTCAAATCCACCTGGGAAGACGACTGCAAGATGACATCGCATACTCAGAAGAAACCTACAAGCTTGATACTGAGGCGACTGCATCTGCAATCAGAGACGTAGTTACCAATAGCCTCGGAGACAATCTCATCAACAGAATGCTCGGAGCAGTCGAGGAAGCCTACGAAGAACAGGTCAATCCTGAAGAAGCGCTCAAGAACCTACGAAAGAAGCTCGGAAAACCGCTCGCAAAAGAGGTGATCGGAGCCTACAACAGCCCAGACGTAGTCAACCTACCGCCAGGAAACAACCGCTGGCGAATGAGCAATGCAATCTCCTGGGTTGCACAGTCAAAAGACGTGGACACCAAGCTAGATCTCATGCGTCTCGCTGGTTCAACCGCAGGACTGTAACCAACAAAAAAGAGAGCGGGACCACAACATCCCGCTCTCTTTACCCATCTAGCCATAGGAGTAACTATATAATGAAATTAGCAAATGGTTACGTCACATGGGAAGGCATCTCTCAGATAGATAAAAGAACCCCCATCGTCCAGATCGTAACCTCGATCGTAAACCCATCACAAAATATCAAAACAGGCCCACTCGCACAAGTCTACTACCTCTTGAGAGACATCCATCCACTGGATGCAATCAAGTTTGGCCAGGACCGTGCAGTCTGTGGCTTATGAGAACTCAGACCATCAAGCGAAGATGGCTGATACGTCAACCATCGCACAACTTCTCAGGTCTGGGAAGCCTACCATCGAGGGATCTATCCACTACTAGAAACCAAGGAGGAGAAAAACCAAATAGGATGCTGGAGAGACATACGTTTCGGAGCTTGGGGAGATCCAGCCTGTGCACCAGTAAGTGAGTTGACCGACCCTGCAAGAGAAGCCGATCTCGCTGTCGGTTACACGCAGCAATGGAGAGACTTTCCAGAATTCAAACCGTACCTAATGGCTTCCGTCAAGAGTTTAGAAGAAGAGGACGAAGCTCGACAACTCGGATGGTCAACCTACCGAATCAAACCAAAGGACGAAAAGAAAAGGAAACACGAAGTCAACTGTCCAGCACAGATGACTAACAACAAAATCCAGTGCTACAAATGCCCAGTACCATGCAACGGAACAAAAGGAGGACAACAATCAATAGTATGCTGGCCGACAGGAAAAGGAAAAAACAAAGTCCTAGAACTTTTGGGAGACCATAAACCATGCAACAAAACAAAACCTCTGATCTTAGTGAATCAATGACCGAGGCGATCGACACCTTTATTCGTGAGTTTCTCGATTTCCTCATGCTCTACATGGAAGGTGTCGGCAAACCTCTCCAGGAACTCTGGCCAAAATGGAGCGACGCACAAAAGGCATCAGTCATTACTGCCACTAGGCTTTACGGAAGACAAAAAAGGGCAGAAGAAAAAGAACCATGCCCAGACTGTGAGCTAGCTGACAAGTTAATCCCAGGAACAATGGAAGCATTACGAAAAATCACAATCAGAGAAACCGAATGACCTGCCCGAACTGTCAATCAACCAATGTAGTATGGCAGGATGGAGATCTCTTCGACTGCCACGAATGCGGGATCATGTTCTATGACAGAAAACGAAGAATACCCAATGCTCGATAAAGGAGAAACAATAAGAAAAACAAAGATCATACCAGAGGATTTTACAAAGACAGTACGAGAGATGATGTCTCTACTTGAAGGAGAAAGGGTAGCCGTAACAGCCACATCAATTCCCGACGACAGAAACGGATTTCACACACAAATAGGAGTAACTGGCAAGCTGGAACTACACGGTTCCAAACAGAAAACCAAATGCAGAGTCGTCGTGAATCCAGATACCTTCACCTACTTCCAGGGCAAGGATGTCCAAACAATAGTCATCCTGCCAGAAGAAACTGCCACAAGAAGAAACATCACGGCAGTAATCTACATAGAGGTAAGTCAAAAGCAGTACAAGACTTACAAAAAAGCCGCTGTCTGGAATAACTAAACCACGGGGAGAAAGCCCCCAGTTAAAAGGCTGGACTTTCTCCCTATCTTTCGTTAAAAGGAGAACCGATGAATTGCTGCCTATGTGAAGGAGAGATTGAATCACAACTCACGTTGAAGGGTGAAGTTTTCTGGGACAAAGGACACAACCCTCATCCCATCCGAGCCGGTTCTGATCAACGGTGCTGCACAGATTGCAACGACAACAAAGTCATTCCGATCAGAATGATGCTCATAACAGGAGCACCAAACCTATACCCCAATGAAAATGAAGGAGAAGAGTTGAGCCCAGAACACTACGAAGCACTACTACGACTAATGGAGGACAGCCGTGGCGAAGAAGAACAAGACTGAAGGCATCGTTGATATCCACGGCAAAGAATACAAAACAGTTGCCTATCGAACCAACGAAGTCAGAGCAGAGTACACAATCAAAGATGGATGGGGAATAGAAACCGAGATGCTATCCAATGATTCCGAGAGAGTCATCATGAAAGCAATGCTCGTAGACCCAAACGGTAAGATTGTAGGATCAGGTCACGCTGAAGAGTATCGAAGTGCCAGCAGGATCAACAAGACATCGGCACTCGAAAATGCAGAAACAAGTGCAATCGGCAGAGCACTCGCAGCAGCAGGCTATGCAGGCACAGAGTTTGCTAGCGCTGATGAACTCGTCAATGCTCTTGAACAACAGAAAGTTCATGATGCTAAACAAATGTTCGACGCAACCGAAGTAGTCGAAGGAAAAGAATGGCATCACGAAAAGGTAGCTAATGACTTCCGAGGATGGGAGAAGCTCGCCACAAATAGCAGGAACGATGCACCCGAATGTGTCCACATGACATACGCAGAAGCCATCCAACATCCCAAGGCAACTGGCATTCTCAAGTGGGCAGCAGGATCAGCATTTGAAGCTAACAAGAGCACCGAGGTCTTCAAGGCCAGGGCAATCGCAATAACAACTCAATCAGCACTGCTTGAACCAGAAGAAAGCGAGGAATCAGAAGCAGGCTGGGTAACAGACGGCTTGCCATTCTGAAATAGTATGCGCGTCAGGGACAGCACGCTCCCTGACGCGCTTTTTTGTTAGCCCCCCCCCGGACGCCGAGGGTCATATCTCAACCGGAAGCCTTACCACTACAACCGGAAGCCCCATGTCATCACCCACCCAACGAAGTCTCAAGCTCATGAGATCCGAAGGCTATGTGGCAGCAGTAGTCGAGAGGTACATAGCTGCGATTCGGAAAAGACAAGACCTGTATGGGTTCATTGATCTCGTTGCCATGCACCCGTCCAGGAAAGGCTTGGTGGGCATCCAGAGCACGACAGGGGCGAACCTCTCCTCAAGATACAAGAAAGCTCTCGCTCTTGGGAGCATGTTCGATATGTGGATAACGTGTGGAAACACCGTTGAGTTTCACGGATGGACCAAGAAGCCCCAGAAGCCTGGGAGCAAGAGAATGATATGGAAGTGCAGGAGGCTTTATATAGATGAGAATAGTCTACGACAAATACGATGTGCAGAAATGGCTACAGGGCCAGCCACTCCCTCTCAACACGAACCTTATTTACAAGCTCCTACCGTTCCCAACGGGACAGAAGAGGCTGAAATATTGGTTGAGTAAGCTCGTCAGCGAGGGACTACTAATCCGAGCACACTACGCAATCCCAACCAAAGTAACTGGCAGAACAGTCCTCTATGGAGTCGGTCGCCAGTTCGACAACCTCTGCGAAAGGATACGAAATGATAAAAAGTTTCTTATTCATCACTGCCGTAAAGAAAACCTGTAGACTTTCACCGATAGTCATGGTACTTTCTTTCGGATGTCAAGCTCCAGCACCAGTAATCGAAGCCGCAGACCTCGCCACGAAGATGGATCATGCCTACAGAAGAGGCGTATCAACCCGTCTTCAGCAGTATTCCAACGAACTCGGTGCATCCTGGGAAAGAGAACTCTCTCATGTTTTCCGAGAAGAGATCGCAAAGATAACCAACCCGGATGGACTTGCCCCCACCGATGCCATCCTGAAGCTCGTCTCGCAACAACAGGAAGCGAGAGATCACAACTCAAAGAGACTAGCCCTAGAACTAAAAGCGGATCGTGCTGCAACTCAGGCTACCACTGAGATCGACCGCTTACGATCAGCCATCAGGAGATGGATGGCAGCAGGGATGACGACCGAAGAGAAGGACCGTGTTTACCAAATCGTAGGAGATTCCGCAGGGAGACTTATCCACAATGACTAAGCGCAACAAACAAAAAATCAGGGCTTCTATGCGTCGAGTGCTCAAAGAAATACAAACCGCAATGGAGACGATGGAATCGGAGCGTGCAACCAGAGAGAATCCTTTCTCAAAGACTGGTGCCATGAGAGCAGAGTACCTAAACTCAATCAAGGCATACGAAGAGATGGCAGAAGAAGTCGATGCCGAAGTGATCGACAGGATCTCAGAACAGATTGAAAAAAGAGCGTGGGTTGATGAAGAATATGCCAAGGCAGCGTCGTTTCTCGTTCAAATTGCACATCACATGGGCGCATTTGTGTGATCATGTCATCTAACGTGCAAGATCTCGACGGGTACTACCGGGACAAGTTCAGCCAGATCCACCTGGAAGAGCGTGGACTAGCTAGACTTGACCCGCTATGCGAAGAGATCATCGAGAAAGCCAAGAACTGCGAGGACGAACAACTCGCAAAGTGGTGCCGACAGTCGGTCACCGTAGCGTTGTATGACAACTGGTTAGCACCGATACCTATAGATGAAAGCTATACGCTGCCCTCGTTCCCAGTCGATGTACTGCCCGATTGGATGAAGAACTGGGTGACTCATGTAGCCAGGAGCTACCAAGTAGATCGTGACCTTCCTGCCATGATTGCTCTCGGTCTTTACGCCGGAGCAATGGCTAGACGAGTCTGCGTCTCACCAAGACCGGGATGGGTGGAACAGATCTGCCTCTACCAAATGATCATCTTGCCCCCAGGAGAAGGCAAGAGCCCCGTTTTCTCGGAAGCGAGGAAGCCGCTGGCAGATACAGAGAACGAACTCATCAGCTTCCACAGGCCCGAAATAGCCAAGAAGCTGGCAGAGAAGCGAGCGCTGGAACAACAACTCGCAAAGCTAGAGAAGGATCTCTCAAGAGAGACTGACAATCACGACAGGCAGGTGATTCTCCGAGACTGCGTTGCTATGCGCATCGAAATCGAAGAGATCGGGAACCCCACAGAGCCTCGTCTCTACTGTGATGACACTACACCGGAACGGCTTGCCGCTCTGATGTCCGAGAACAACTGTCGGATCATCATGCCAAGCTCTGAGAGCGATGGACTCATCACAGCCATCGGACGCTACGCTGAGTCTCCGAACCTGGGCATCATCCTCAAAGCCTGGAGCGGAGAAGACACCCGCATCGATCGCATGGGAAAAGCGCCGACCATCCTTGAACGACCGGCGCTTAACATTGTGATCACAGCCCAACCATCTGCCGTAGATCAACTGCTCTCAATCCAGGGATTTCGAGGTCGAGGACTAGCAGACAGGTTTCTCTATGCTACGCCAAGAACTCTCGCCGGTCAAAGGAAAAGCAACTCCACTCAAATCCCGGCAGATGTCTCTCAGGAGTACGCCGGGTTCATGTCTGCTGCCTGGTCCATGCTCGACACTGCATACCCACGCATAATGGAACTCAGTGAGAAGGCATCTGCACGATACAACAAGTTCCTTGACGAGATAGAACCAAGGCTATCTCCAGACGGGGAATACGCCCCCATCGTGGGCTTCTGCAACAAGCTCAAGTCCTACGTCCTGCGCTTCTCTGCCATACTCAACTCAGCAGATACCCACTCAGAGAGTGGCCCGGTGAGAGACAAGGATGTCGATGCCGCATGCCAGATCGCTGACTACTACATTCAGCATTCCTACCGAGTCCTTGATGACGCTCCAGTCGATAAGACGGCGTCACGAGCGCGTAGAGTGTCATCCTGGATCAAGAGAGAGAGAGTGACCTCGTTCACAATGGAAGAGGCTGGTGCGCCTCTCAGGGACGCAGAGGGCAACGCTGACATACAGCGTGCTCTTAACTATCTCTCCAACCACAACCAGATCAGGCTGGACGAGAATCTCTGGCAAGTCAACCCACTACTGTTGCCATCTGAGAGAGTCTAACGTCCGATAGGACGGGGCCAGACATTCTTCAGTCTTTGACTGGGGATAGGACCGGCCCCGCTTCTATTTCTCCTGCTCCTTCTCAGTTGAGGCTTAGGACCAGAAATCTGGTTGTATGCCTTGAGAAGCTCTTCTATGTCATCAGACAATTCACCGTAGCCGAAGAACCGTTCGATCTGTCCCAACTCTCCAGCATCGAACAAGGCTTGTACTGACTTTTGCAGCACACGCCTCATCTCTCTCTGCTCTTCAATGGTTTTGATCTTTATCCCGGTACCAATATTGATGACTCTCTGCCACCATTCCAGGTTATCGTCAAAGATCTTGCCGATCTCATCATCAATTCTGTTAGCACCCATAGTCGAAATAAGCGGGTGATACCACTGGTTGGTCGTGTAGTAGGTTTTGGTCTTCCCGGTCTTCTTGTCGTATCTCTCTACCTTGTTCAGAAGCCCCAACCTCACAGCCGCATCCCTGATTGGAGCGTTGTTCTCCATCCAGGGCGGTGGCTTTTTGTGTGCAGTCCACCGTCTATCTCTGAAGTAATCTATGTTGCCGATGAATTGGAAGAATCCACGAACAGTTGGGTGGATTTTTGCACCCACCTCCTTCTGAAGAAACCTCTTGCCAGACACGAACGGATCTTTGATTAAACCAGTTACGCCCATGACCGCATCTACGTCTTCATGGATGATTCCAAGAGAAGAGATGAACTGAAGGTTGCCATCCTTGTCTTGACCGATAGGAATAGCAAAAGCGTTGGTCAAATAGTCTGGCGCAACTACCCCAGGCTTACCCTCTCCCTCTCTCCGAATCCATTCCTTCATCTTCGCAAGAGGCAGGAAGGTCTGGGGTCTTTCAACAGCGGTCTTGATTAACCTGGGCACTGTCCCAACCCGGAACCTCACGAACGGCATGAAGTCCCGAAGGAACCGATCCGCCTCGCTCACATAATTGTACGAAATGTGCGCGTTCAGCACCCTCTCAGCCGCAGCGTTAGCATCAACCCCAGCGGAACGCATCGACATGTAACTGTTGATGCGCATCGTATCTTCTGCCGCAGAGGCCAACTGCCTGGGCAGCATGTTCGTTCTTATGTTTCTTACAAAGTAATTCCAAATCCGTGGCGCAGCCTTGCCCGTCTTGCTTACCCATGTGGGATCTACTTGTTTCCCCTTGCCCATCAAGGACATCATCATGGGGACAAAGGCTTCCGGCTCACCCATGAATTGCCGAAGAGATTCAACTGCTGCGAAGTCAGCACCAGTCACCCCTCGCGTTTTCATCTCTATTACTATGTCTTGAGCATAGACACCGCCAACCTTCAACTCTAATGTTTCTAGCTCCTTTAGAGCCTTGGCTGCGTCATCCACATTCTTCCCAAGAGATCGACGCATCAATGAAACACCCCGAGCCTTTGTCTGCATCGGCAAGTGTTTTGCAAACCATCTCGTTAGTGGGAAGTCGTGGAGCACTGCCATTGCTGGACGCACCACATCAGTCGCACGCATCTCTGGATCGGTAAGAGCCTGGAACATACCCCCGATGATGTTTCGAGATGTGAAGGCAGGGAAAGGAACCCCGGCGACACCAAACGTAAGCGACATGCGAATGAACTCATTAAACTTCGCAAACGTTTTACTTGCACCAGTCCTCGGTCTCAACCCAAGCGGCATCTCTTGGACGAAGGCTTTCAATGCCCTGGCATCCTCATCAATCATTCCGCCTTGTATTTTTACCTGATTCCAATACCCATCAACTGCACTCTCTACATTCCGCATCCCCCACTCAACATCCGTATAGTGCATCACACTATCTAAACCAAGAGGACGACGGCTCGCCTTGTGCGACTCAAGGAACTTGCTGATATGTGGAGCGAGCCTATCCTTTGAATAAGCTGTAGCAGAGGCCAATGCAAATTCGGCCTCCTTTGCTTCGGCCAATCTGTAATTTAGGATGCTTTGTTTAGAACGCGCAGCTTCCCCCATCTTCTCAAGCTTCGCCTCAAGCCCANGAGGATCANCANNATACTTTTNANAGAGANNACTTCCCCTGNTTTTGGCTTCTGCTCTCCCCTTCTCTATCGCAATTTTCGCAGCGTCCTCTGGGGTTAGGNTTTGTGCTGGTAATTTGGTAGCACCAAAATTCTCCGCCATCTCCCGAAGGAATTCAGTGTCGTATTTCAAACGATTATGCGATTGCCCTCTTGAGATCAACAGATCAATCAAGTCATCCTTGACATAAAGATCACCATAGCCACCCTTCTTCGCAATATCCGCTGGAGCTATCCTGTTATGCTCTGCGGTTTCAATCAGGGCATTTCGGTAGGCTTTGTAGGAGCTATGCACCCTCTCTTTAGTAAACCGGTCCATAATGGCACCGATCGATTGAGCCAGGTTCTTGCTTTTCTGAGGATCACGAGCAGTCACATCAGAGAGTAGATTGGCTAGCTCGTCACTGACCTGTCGAGGCATGTAGAGAGTCAACTCCATGCGAATGTTATTCGCTGGTACTGCACCGATGGCTTGGGACTCTTTGAGTATCTCTTTGTTAAATACGATGACATTGTCAATGACATTATCAACCTTCGCCATGAAGGCTTTTTGTATATCCGCTCGGTGGCCAGGGGCTTTCGCCAGCAACTTGGCAAGGAATGCGTTGAAGTTCGGGTTTCGTGTGACGTGTTTTACCAGCGCTTCCTTGAAGAAAGCGTTCATGCCTTTTCCTATCCACTCAACATAGAGATTCCTCTGTCGATTCATCGTTCCCTGAATCTCTCTGTAATACCACTCTGCCACTGACCCTACGGTTCCCTCAACGTCATCCAAGAGATTCTTTGGTGCCGGTCCCCCAAGCAACTCCGCCATGTATTCTTTGACAGCACCAAGGTGGTTTGCTTCTATTAGCTCCCTTGTGAGTTTACCGCTGGACCCGGCTCGTTCAATCATCCTTTTGATGAGTTCGTTATCATAAAGTGCAGTTGTCCCTGGTAAATTTTTTGCCATCTTATCGTAAATTTGTCGAAACTTACTGCCTTCGGCAACAATCTCCTCTAACCAATCCGGGTCAATCATCATACGAATATGATGGTAGATCATATCGCCACGATCTTTGAGATAGTGGTTCTTACTCTTATAGTGAAGACTCTCAATAACCGTTAATTCTTCATCGGTTAGACGCATCAGATCCTTACCGTACTCTGTCTCCTCTAGTAGTTTTCTGATTACCCGACGATGAACTATAGTTGCCTCTCCAGCCTTCCCTCCCATGCCATCGTAAACTGTTCTCAGCACCTCATCGAAATCCTGCCACCCTGTTCTAATGTCGTGCTTTTTAGCAACACGCTGAACCGTTTCAGTCCACCGATCAGCAAACACTTGAGCTTCTTTCCCGGTAGCTTCCTGCCATTTACTTGGCATACGAGCCATCTCATCCTTGAGTTCTTGCTGGAACGCTGTCCACTGCTCTTCAGCAACAGCCCTCTTTAGTATTGGAGCCTGCCTGGATTTTGTCGCCTTGCCCACAGAGGAGATTATTTCTCTTTTGCCAAGGTTTTGGAGTGACCTATTCGCAATCCAATTGCCATACCCCCCTGCCTTTTCCAACGTAGCCTGCGGCAGCGATGCTTCGGGATGCATTTCCATCATCCGAACACGCTCCATCAAGAAATCTTCCCATTCACGAAAGTTCTTGAAATAGCCCGCAGGAAGAACCTCATTCATATTGAGCATTCTGTGCATCCAACCCAGATCTTCCCACACACCCCTAGTGAATTGGTGCTTGATCATCTCCCGATCTACAATTATCTGACGCCCTTCATGACCGAGCATTACGGACTGAGCAGACGGGATATCTTTTGCGGAGACACTAACATCTACATGAGGACCGCCGACAGGTCCACGAACTCCCCTGGCTGCTCCGACTACGGATTCAGAAACTCCCTTGGTTGCTCCGACTACGGGTTCAGAAACTCCCTTGGTTGCTCCGACCACGGGTTCAGAAACTCCCTTGGTTGCTCCGGCTGCTCTGCTCTTGCCTAGCGCTTCAAGCGCTAACTGGTTAGCGTGCTCTTCCCTAGCAGCCCAATCTTTTATGGCTCTGTTTTCTTTAGTGAAGTGCGCTTTCTCGTGAGCAATAACGAAGTCTTCAAATTCCTGGTACGTTTTGAACGTATCTTCAGGTAACGGTTTGACTTGATTGGGCTCCCCTGCCACCTGCCTAGGTCTAGTCCAACCCTTCGTTTCCCAAACTTCTTGCAGCTTTGTTTTGTCAATCTTGATTATGTTGTCTTTTAGGCTTGCCTGTCCGCCGACCCTTACTAATTCCTCTACGTCCTTTGTGGTACTGAACCTAGTGAATTGTTTAGTGGTTAGTTCCTCGACGTAAACAACTTTTGGGGGCGTTGGATGGATGGGCTGCTGTTGTACCCATCGGAACCTCTCCTCTGCATAATCTGCCACTGCTCGTGCTCTTGGCATCCAAATGCCGCTGGCATTGGGATGACTTCCACCAGCACGAACATAGCCATTCTGTGTTAGATAGGTCGCAAGTGTCATTTCCCCAGTGTTGTAATTCCCAGTCTTCGCCAGATGGGCTCTGGTATCAGCGATGATCGTCGCTCCAGCATCCATAGCCTTCTGAACATTCTTGTACTTCCCCAATAGTACCAGTCGCCCCGGCTTGGCAAACTCCTCCAGAGTTGTCCCCCACAGGTGAAGTTCATCTAGGGGAACTGCGCTCTGCGCCTCACCCCGTCGTCTTCCATATCTTCCATAGCGTTCAAGGTAATGCTCCAAGTCGCCGCTGTCCTTGAGGTACACCCTGTTACCCCTAATTGCCTGTATCTCCCGCCCTCCCTGCCACCTGCCTTCCTTTGCGGTACCAAACATCTGCTCAGTCCCATCGGGAGTGCGATGAGTCCACTGAACCTTATCCCCGACTTTCAACGTACCCTTTGCACTAGCCGCCTTGGCGACTATTACAGCACCCGGTCTATTACCGTTGCTAGCGATGAAAACAACATCATCGGCAGTGTAAGTACCAGTATTCGCAGCCCCCTGTTTGGCATATATTGCTCGATACTTATCGGTAGATGAGCCTCTAGCACCATCACCAATAAATTGAGTTGCAACAGACGATTTGACCTGCTCTTTAGAAACCCATTTTTCAGCGCGACTTCCCCTCTGTACCTCCGCTATCTCTCTGGTAGCGGTTTCCTGCAAACTCCCCGGTTTAGTCTTGCTTATCTGGTTCCTACCAGCTTGAGGAAATTGTTCTCCAATTAACCTGTATGCTTCTGCTACTGGTTTTTCCGGTGCAAACCCTAATGCCTCTTTTAGTATTGGTTTTACTTTTTCAGCCGAAATGCCCCTGTTCCCAGCCACATTGAGTACGGTTACATTGTTTTCATCTATCCAACTTTTCAGTTCCGCCGCTGTTGGGTTAGCTATATACGGCTTCCCCATTTTTAGTGCTGTGTTCTTTGTAAGTCGGGACCCTGCGGAACCTTCATTCCCAAACAAAACAGTCCCATCTGAATCGGAAACATTTTTCTTGGTTCTTAACGGATAAATTCTAGGATCTGCTTCGCCTGCTTTTAACCCATATCCCTTTAATAATTCAGCCTTCTTTCCACTAGAGGTTTGAAATGCTGGCGGAGCGGTGCCGCCAGTTTCAATGCCCATTTCGCGGCCTACCTGTAATCCAAACTGATCCGCGCCGTCTTGTCCGCCAGAGATAATCTTGACAACTCTAGATGCAGGCCGTGCTCGCTCGCCGCCCCCAGCCGCTGTTGGTTTTGCCTCCAACGCCTCTAGCGCTTTCCTTACTGCTCCTCCTGGTTCTGCCGCTGCTGCTGGTTTTGCTGCTGCTGGTTCTGCCGCCTTGGCAAAATCCTCCAGTTTCGTCCCCCACGGGTGAAGATCCTTTAGGGGGAACGTGCGCAATGATTCCTCAGGCAGGTCGAGCTTGAGGACCGCTTTGTCACCCACAATTTTCTCTATCTCCACCCCGCTATGTTTGAACTGCGGACCAAGACTGGGATGAGTCCACTGAACCTTATCCCCGACTTTCAGGGCTGTTGGTTTTGCTGCTGCTGCTGGTTTTGCCGCTGCTGCTGGTTTTGCCCGCAACTCCTCCAACAGTTCTGGGAACTTCTTCGACCAGAACTTGTCCCCGACTGGGTGCGTGATCGTGCCAGCTTCTTCTAATGCCTTCCTGAACTTAGGCACCTGATCATACTTGGCCTTGAGGATCTCCCGCATAAGATCGACGTTTGTTGCCTTGTCTACTGCTTGACCAGCACCATGCTTCTTGGCTTTCAAGCCATGCAACCATTTGAAACCAAGCTTAAGTTTCCCTGACTTCCATGCTTGATACGCACCCTCCGCAGAGTGGTACACCTTTCCACGAAACACAAACTTGGTCTTGTCCAGGTTTGACAACACACGGTTTTGTTTCTTACCGAAATGTACTGCCGTCTCTACCAGTGGGGATAAAGGTTCTATTCCGGCTTGAGGACCAGCACCCCTCGGCGCTGGCCTCCCCCCAATCACGGTAGGTCTAACAGATGTAGCCGTTCGACCCGCTGTCGCAACAGGAACCGCTTGAGCTACACCCCCTCCCAAGTCTTCGACACTACCGTATAGGATCGTGTAGTCACCATAGATAAAGTTACCAGTAGCCCCCTCCGGTATGATCGCTGCTGCGGGACGAGGGTTGATCGACCCCGACTCCTTCAAAACAGAGTTTATTGCCGACATGCTGTCTGACGCTGTTTCATGGAAAGCGTTAGTGATGTGATGAGCGGCTTCATCCGGCATGTCACCAACAACCTGCCCCACCCTCTGCACAATCGCAGAGTTAGCTGCGTACAGCCTTCCTCTCGTATCCTCCAGAATCCCCAAAGCCTTTGCCTGCATGGCTGGATTCTTGAATGCGAAGCTGCCTTTCTTGTAAATATTCTGGGACAACCAAACCGCAGCTTTTGTCAGCAGCTTCGTTGTAGGCTGAGTCACAAATCCCCCAGCCCACATCGGCAGATGCTTTCCAGCCCTCCAAGCCAAACCCGGAAGGCTCATCGGGATCAGCCCCTTGGTACCAGGGTCAAGCCAGCTAGTTCCGCCAGTCCAAGGATGGTACTTCGTAGCCATCCACTTCGGCTGGAAACGAGCGTGTGCCGCAGGCAAGCCCTTCGCCTTCATTATCTTTCTGACAATGGGACTCAGAGGCCACGGCACAGAGATCTGGAATCCAGAGCGGCTGAGAAGCCCCTCTTGCCTCATGAGGTTCAATCCTGCCTCAAGGGTATCTCCAGTTAATTCATCTCCGAGCTTGAGTAAGCCACTAGACCGTCGAGCACCTTCAGTCTTCCCACTAGCACGTTGTATAGCATCTTCAAGTATGTGTCTCGTCGCAGTGGCTTGCTGCTCAAGAACTTTCTGTCCAAACTTCTCTGTACCTGGAGCAGCAAAAAGACTATCTGCGGACCGTGAAGCCCTCATTCTTGTAAATATATCCTGAAGAGCATCCGGAAGTTTTGGGGTGGCCACACCCGATCTGTATGCTCTCTCTAAGGCTTTATCTGTTGTCTTCGCAATAACCTTTTCAATAGCACTAGCCTGATCTAAAGCCTCCTGCGCCTTGACCGATTGCAATACCTCATCAAATCTGTGCGCACCAAGGCGCTGTGATTTGAGGGCAGTT
>NZER01000029.1 GCA_002690445.1 Candidatus Pacearchaeota archaeon | reverse complement strand
CGATTTCAATAATTCTACTATTTTCTAAGTTCATTTCCCTCTCCGTTGCCTCAACCTACTTTCCAGTTAGGATTTACAAGGCTCTTGGCCCTCATCAGCTACGGCCCTACCTATTAGGAGATTGCCTTTGCTACAAATTCAGACAGCAGTTGGTCTAATCTTTCCCACCTGCTAGAGCCAGATGTGTAGTAGTCGTTGAGCACCATATGCGCCTTATCATCGTAGTCGCGGATTAGTTTCTCGCTGGCGTGTGTATTCTGGCTCCATACTCCACGATAACCAGTAGCAATCACAACGCCATCAATGTTGTAGTAATCACAATTCCAGCCGTATATCCCACTACTATATGCCATTGCCTCGCGAAACTTTAGGAGGTGTTGCAATTCACAGTAACCAGCCCCTATAACCCTGTAATGGTTCACTCCGATGGCCTTACGCGTGGTCCTTAGCTTCATATCCATTCTCCTTACCTCTACCTACCTCTCTCAAGGTTAGGCTTTACAAGGCATAACTGTTAATCAACCCGTGGCTGGGGCCGTTCGCATCGGCCCCAGATAACTGGCTGGTTAACTGTATTGGGCATCCCCACATTTATTACACTTGGTTACGTGGTTCTTAACCAGTTCGTCAGGCGGCGGCGTGTAGCCACTTGATAGTGTTTCGCCTGTGGCCCACTCACCATCAACGGCGTGTTCTGTCGGTTCGTTGCATGTGTGGCACGGTAAGATAACCACTTTAGTTGCCCTGTAAACAGGGGCATAACTCCCTGTCAAATGCTGGCCACGCTGAGTTGCCCTGTAAACTGCGGGCCGCCTGGCGGCCTCAAATCCTGGTGCTTTTTTGGCTTGCATCGTTCCCTCCTTTGTTTATTAACCCATGTCAGCCCGTCAAGCTCATAACCTGGCGGGCTGGTAATTGGTCAATAAATCCGCTTGCCAGCTTCCCTCTTTTGACATGCTATCATGTGCGGGCTGGGCCGCTGGGCTGTGGCCTGGGTTCAATCCCCAGGGGTCTTGACTACATGATAGCCGTTTCGCCATTCCTGGCTTGCCTCTTATTACCCCGTGGTGCCTTCCCTGGTGTGTGGGGCCGCTTGCCTCGGTGTCCACTTTGGTCGTGCGGCTTGGTGATTACCCTGGCTTTGCCTGTTCTCCACAACGGCGGGCTTGAAAGTTTTGGTGAGCTTTTTTTAGCCTTGCCCTGGCTTGAGTTTTTTTATTTGCTACCCTCCCTTTTTTTAACCTTGCACCCTCACTATAAGGGAAGCACTTGCGTTTGTCAAGGGGTTAATAGGACTATTTTAGGAACTTTCAAAAATAAATCCAAAATCGTTCAACAGCCAATAAAAAAAGAGGGGTGAACAGCATGGTACTGTTCACCCCTTGTGTCCTCGTTTTTTTAGCCCTGGTGTCGGCTGGTTAGGGCTTGCGTTTTAGTTCTCTAATCTCACGGTCGTGTCCCGTGACCCTTTCGGTCAGCCTCCCTACCGTTATATTGACGGCCTGTAATCCATAGTCGGGGTGTTCTAACTTCGCCATAATAGCTGTCTGGTTATTAGCTACGATGGCATCCCTTGCCGCCTGGGCCTCTGCCGAGGCTACATCCCTGGCCGCTTGGTGCGTGCCGTTACGCCGCCAAGTCAATATCATACCCACGCCTGTAATAGCAACCCCAACGATAGCTACGCCCCCGATGACCAATTCTATCATTATATCCTCGCTATAAAACTCTTGATAGGATAGGCCACTACAGGTTCATCCTTGCCAGCCGCCACATTAAGCTCATCAATGAAGTAAACCGACTTTGCAGTATCAATTGCAAAATTAAAGGCATGGGCTCCGAACTGCGGGCCAACACCTGCGATGCTTTTCCCCTCTACGTAACCCCAGGGCATACGGCCCTTACTCCACTTTAGGGCTTCAGCCCGCATCAACCACGCATGGTCGTCACAATCAAAGGCGTCAGCGGTGTAGGGTAGCACGCTGTGGTAATACACTAGGAACCGTTTTATCTCGGCTATGCTCGTCAGCTCATAATCACCATCAACAGTGCTGTGCATCAGAATACCCAACGGCTGAACCAACGACTGTATTTCAGCACCCGTTATAATGCCGCTATACACGGGAGGGGCTAATATAGGGGAAGGCGTTGGATTAGCCCTCGCCTTCACAAAGCAAAGCCCCCTCACCCCTGGAGTTTTACACAAGATACCCAGTAATGCCCGTATAATACCAGGGAGGGCCGCTCGTACGGCTGGCGGTAATTGTTTGCCTGTCAATTTCATATAAAGGAAGGCCGACAAGGGTACCGCCACCAGTATTATGATGCTAACAAGTTCGGGGGTAATAAGTTCGGGAGCCATCTGCCCACCTCCTATGAATACTGTAAATACATACCTGCCACGACTACCCTGTGGCCAGTTGTGCCTACCTTTAATCGTAATGCCACATTATCCCCAGCCGCCAACGATGTGAATATACCAGCTACATTTACCGCAAGGTAGGTGTTAATAGATGCATTGTAGGTGGTAACGGCATCCGACTCGCTGTGGGTATTGACTACTTCGCCATCCTGACCGTAAAGGCTGTATGTATCCCAATTCGCACTAGCATTGGTTATTAACGGGTCAACTATAATTGCGGCGGTTACTATCGCCGAGAACCCTAGCGGTACTCGGAACCGCATAAAAGCCGCATCATTTACATCGTTTATATCACAACCATACCCAGACGGTGTATTAGCCGTATGGTAAGTCCCCGCTGAATTATCTTTCCACTCTGTACACGGCACATACAGTTCTCTGGTATCGTGTAAATACTCAATGCTTCCAGTAGCCCCCAAATAGTTATTCCACACAGCCGCAGTAATTAGGTCGCCTGTTATTACATTAGCCCCCGCTATCCACGCCATTAGGCACCTCCAATCAATTCGGCCTTATGCTCGTTATTCTCAAGTGCCAAGTCTGCTACAAGCTCATCAGCGAACCAATTACGGTTATCAAGAGGCCGTACTATTAGTAATTGCTCTATCTTCTCTCGCTCCTTTGGCCAGGTAAAGAGGCGATATTTATGGCTAACCTTACTATTCCAACACGACTGGCACATAACCACACCGCCTTCAAATGCGTACTCTCCGCCGCCGCATTCACACCCTATCACCCATCGGCCCCTATTCACGTAGGCCTTTAATGGCACGCCATCATCAACCCCCTGCTCAAGGATTAGCTTCTTGGCCATCGCTGGCAATAGTACCCCCCGCCTAAAGGCTTCCCATGGCATCCTAAAGTGTGTGTCACCCGTTATCATTTATCACCTCAATAACCTACGTAGGTGGTCTGGCCTATTTCACTATAGCCCGCAAGCCCAATCAGCCAGAAATCGTGGTCGGTTGCATTACTTAATTGCCACGATGTTTCCCAGGTGTGATTTTGCACACCTATATTATGGCTCACGCCCTCAATAAAATAATCCTCATCTATGCTTGCTTCGTTACGCCGCACGGTTATCCTAGTGCTAATATCGTAACCTAGTATTTTGGGCCACAGCTCTACAGGGTCACGGGCACCAATAATCTTCAAGGCCCGAACCCTCAAGGATGCGTCTTTGTAGGTTTTTAGCCTATAGCCAGCCATGGCTACCGCTCCCGCAATATCAGTCATCAGTAGGCCTGTCTTGCTGTAAGTACGGATACCATAAACCGACTGGCTGACCGCATCGGCCGCTACTTGTTGAGCTAACCCCTCAGGGGTTATGCGGATATCATTGAATATAAAGGTATCATCGTATTCAGGTACCAATCCAGCGTAATAGTTTTCGCCCAGTCCGTCGCCAAATATGGCCTGACTTGCAGTATGAGGGGGCACCATCCGATGGTTCCTGCCCTCAAAGATTATGTCACCATCGCCAGCGATGTAGATTATGCCATCCTCGCTGTCCTGAACCAGAAACAGGTGCGTCATAGCAATCTCATCTTCCAGTGCACCACTAGCCTGAAGCTGGCTATCGCCCGCATCAATATTACGTAAACCCGCTGGCCAGCCAATATCATCCAGCACGTTGTCAACTCTGGACCCGCTTAATTCTACTGGGTATCCCGCATTATTCAGGTCATAGTTGGACAAGTTCTTGATTAGGTCAACGCATTTGATGGTAACGACAGGATTTAACCCGCCCGACGGGCTTAACCATTGAGGGGGCCAGCCAGTAGCAAATCCAGTATATAGGTAATAGGGGGTGCCTGTAGCAGGGGGATAGGTGGCCCGTATTTGCACTTTCTTTCCTGGCAATAGATGGGGGTAGTACGGGCTGGAGGTATTATTCGGCCAGTAATCCCCTTGCTGGTTCTTTAGTTGTATTGTGGCAGTACCCGCCTCCATACGTGCCAATTCCGTCTGACGGCCACGCTTGATAGATATTAACTGAACGTCATCGGTTATATCGGTCCACACGGGGGCCGCATTAAACGGATTGCTGGTAAAGGCNACTAAAACCTGCAACANNGGGAAGCCCNCCCACATAGTCGGCGGTGCCCAGAACGAAAAGGGGAATGTATACGGGAACTTCGGTGGCGGCCACACTGGCATATCTATTCCTCCGTTTGCTCGTCAGGCCGTTCCAGCATATTGGTGGCAGGGTTATAAGTTGCCCGATATTTTAATTCAAGCAACGCAACATAGCTACTCCTTGCGGCGGTTAACCTTTGTAATTCGTTGGAGGCACTATGCACCTGTCCTTCAATGATGTTGTAACCCTCGTACTCCGACTGTGTAAGCTTAATTTGCACTGTCACTTCCTTTATACACTTGTTACCACCTCCCAGGCCCCACCCAAATATATGTTCAATTTATTGGCCACTATCTTTATATCGCCCTCAATCGGGGTGGCGTGAGTTGCCGAGTTTACGTTAAGCACAGCCCCTGACTTTATTGAAATACGTGTTACGGCCGCCATTCCCGCAATCTCCATCCTCTGGTCATTGGTCGCACCCGCACCAGGCGTGTAAAACATAACCGACCCAGGGTTGCTTCCACTCGTTGACCCTTTTACTTGGATTATGCCACCCCCTCCAGCAGGAGCAGTGGGGCCACCCATGAGGTTGACATACTGGTTTGTGACAGCAGAGCAGAAACGGCCATAGCTAGGATAGGTCATCGTGTTAGCAGTGATGGTTGTGCTACTCCACGCAGGTACGCCGCCCACGGATGTTAGAACCGTATTGGCAGCCCCGATAGCCAGCCGTGATAATTGAGCGGCTCCACTGGCATACATAATGTCACCCGTTGCCTGGCCGTTAAAGACGTGCAGAGCTATATCCTCAAACTCGGCTTGTGTCAATTCCGTGCCTACTGTTTTATGCTGAAACTCATTTGCCATTACTTACTCCTAGAACCCAGTTGAGGTATTGTCCGCTTTTATTTTAAGAAATTCCGTACGTAACTGTGCAGTCAGGTCCTCAAAAGCCCAGATACTACCCTCCACAATTACATTGACAGTATCACCTAATCCTCCGCCTCGCAACGGTATAACCGCCTCAGGCCCCGCTTCACCTATTATAGCACGGGTGGGCCCCGTCACTATCCCGCCAGCCGCCATCTTCTTCCCGCCTCCGCCTAGGTCTGAAAAGAAACCCGTTACTGCTGTAATCCCCTTCCCCAACCCGCTAGCCATAGTTTCTATAACCCACGCTAGTGCTTCAATGACAGGGGTAAGCACATCTAGTATTAAGATTAGCAAGTCAAGCACGGGTTCCAGTAGGCGTATCAATGGGGAGGCCAGCTTTGCGATAGCGGACAGAATTGTCATCATCGGTCCCATCCCTTTGTTTACGAGCTCCACGAGCTTATCAATCGGGAGGGCTTGCAGTAACTCTACAAAGAGGGTAACCAAAGGCGGCAATAGCTTCTTAATCAGTTCGGCGAATTGTTTAAGAGGCAACGCCTTCACAATGTCAGTCAACACGGGAATAAGGGCTTCCAGGATTGGCATTAACGACATAGCTAACTCGTTCATTAGCCCCGTGAAAACACCCTGCATCTTAGTCAGGCTATCGTTAAAATTAGCGGCACTATCAGCCGCATCCTGTGTGAATACAATCCCCAGGTCGTGGGCTTCTTGCTTCATAGCGGCAAGGCCTTCTGCCCCTTGGGCTAACATAGGTAACATATCGGTGCCAGCCCGCCCGAACAACTCCATAGCGGCGTTCTGTTTGGCGAGGGGGTCCTCCATTTCGGCTATAGCCGTACTTAATTGAGTGAAAGTATCCTCTGGCGATAGCCCTGCAAAGTCCTCCACACTGATACCCATTGTATCCATAACGTCAGTGGCGGTTGACAACCCTTGCTTTGCATCATCTACGAAGCGGGCCATCTTCTTGAACCCCGTCTCCAACCCCTCTAAACTACTGCCAGATAGTTCAGCGGCATGCTTTAACTCGCTTAACGCTACCGTGCTAAAGCCTGTGCGTTGGGCCATCTTTTGCACTGCATCGCCAGCCTCAGTGAAGCCCTTTACGGCGGCAACCCCCATACCTACAGCGGCCACCCCTATAGCTCCGATACCTATCCCCAGCCCCTTAGCCGTCTGGCCCAGTTTCTTGAGGACACCAGATGCTTTATCTTTCCCCTTAATGACTACATCAATTTCTGTCTTTGCCATCTCACTTCAGCATTTCGGTAATAATTTTAGCCAGTGCGGGTATATAGCGAGGGTTTAAGAGGATACCCACCCTGTCCAGGTCCATATCGGGATATAACGGGAGTAATACTTGCAGTAATATACGCTTCATCACGCCCATAGTAGGGCTGGCACATACGTCTGCAAATGGTTTGCCGTACTCCGTTTCTATTGCCTCCATCATATTAGCGTTCATAATAGTCAAGACATACGTTTGGCTGTCACTTAGCTCTAATTCAAAGGTGTTCTTCCTGCCCATTCTCCGTCGTACCTCCTTAGTCGGGATATTGCCAATAAAATGTTCGGGCTTATTTCTAGCGGCCTTGCCATTCGTGAGTATACACATTATCTGACCCAGTCGGTAGCTAATAGGATATTGCTCTACCCGCCGTTGGAACTCTACCTCCGCCACCATTGCTAAAAAGTCCCCTGCAGCCATCCGCCCCAATTCGCCCAAAGGGACACCCAGATGCCTCGCCAGGTACAGCTTGCACTCCCATACCCTCATCACATCAGGCAGTCGGCCATTCTAGCTCATGGGTCCCCTGGAAGTCGTAGGCATAATTTACTATGCCATCCACCGCCACGGATGTATGAACTGCAGTAATAATGCCAGAGCCTCGCCACATTTGCGTGCTGGTAGAACTTTCCTGCAATTCTAGGGCTACAACTGTACCAATGCCTAGTGGGGCCCCATCCTTGAAACCGCTAAAACTACCACCCCATTCCTTCTGCGTGACAGAGAATACCTTATTTTGCCCGTCACTAAATGAAGAGGTATCCTGGACACCTACCGCTACATCTAATGCCCATTCACGGATACCCACAATTTCGGCCGCCGCACTTAGTTCATCAACCCATATCGTAGCTGCCCCAGGGTCATTAGCCTGGAGTTTCAACCCGACTGATATAGGGGCAGTAGCGGCCGAAAAGGCCCCTGTCGCCACCACCAGGCGGCAGAACTTCCACGTATTCGCTACTAATGGTGGAACGCTTAATTGCACCTCAGGGGATGCACACAGAGCGTGGTTATCTATTAGCACACGGTAGTCATCAAGTGTATTTATATTTACGCTACTCTTGAACCACCCAAACCCCACGGTAAGGGACGCCATAGTTGACAATGAAATCACTTGACTAGCCAATATATCGCCCGTACCCAGGGCACCAGCCTGCACCATCTTATTAGAGCCTGTGCCCACCCTATAGTCAACATTATCTAGCGTAAGGGTCACATCCCCATCTACCTGCTCACTCCAGGCAACATCGCACGTCTGAATAACCTGGGTCCCGACAAATACATTACCGCCATATCCTGCTATCCGTGCCATTAGACACCTCCTCTATGCTGATGGGGCCGTTAACGCTCCAGTTCCCTGGAAATCATAGGCATACGCCACTATGCCATCTACGGCGGTTGCCGCCCCTATATTCGTTATTAAAATATTGCCTGTCCACTTCTGGGTGGCAACGGCACTCTCCTGAAGCTGTGCCGCTAAAGCTGTTCCAATAGCCAGTGGGGCCCCATCCTTAAACCCGCTAAAACTGCCGCTCCACTCTGTTTGCCCAGCGATAAAAGTCTTGGGTTGGCCCCCGTCAAACCCACTGCTATCCAGTGCGGCGGCGGTGTAATCAACGTTCCATTCCCTCACGCCAGCAATAATACCAGGTGCCAATAGGTCGCCACCATAACCCGCTACTCTCGCCATAATATACCCCCTTTTTAACTCCAGACTTGTAGTTCAAACTCGGTACTTAGATATGCTATCTTGCCCCATTGCGTGCTACCCGCACCGCTGTGGTTATCTAACTTGGAAGCACTACACGTGGCGTTCAATGTGCGGTCAGCATCCAGGGCCGTGAACATACTCAAGGCCCCCGTTTCGTTAATGTAGTCCAGTAGCCTATTGAAGGCTGACGGGCTATCTTGTTTAGCCACACAAAGTATAAGCCTAAACACCTGGTCGTATGCGGGGTCAAAGGTGGTGGCATATTTGCCAGGGCCCAGCATAATCAGCACACAGGGCAATTCCAGGGTGTCGGGTATCTCATTGGTTGCATATACCCGCAAGCCCGTGGTTATTGTGGCCAGTATGGTTGCCTTGATGCCTGTGCCCACCGCTTCAATCGTCACTACTTGAACTCCTTGTCAATCTCAACGTGTATCTCATGCTTGCCCTTGCTCAACCAACCCTTTAGCTGGCCCCAGGCGTAAGCAAACATACCTTCGCCCAGCACCTTGCTTGAGCCCTCCATGTGGCGGGCCTCCATCTTCTGCGTGCCGTACTCCACAAACTGTGCGTATTGCACATTGGTGCCCACGCTGGCCCTGTCTGCGGTAATTTCGTGATGAATGCTGGAACGTAATCGCCCCGTATCCACCACGGTCGCTTTCTTTACAAGGCCCTCATAGTATAAGGTGATTTTACGCACCCCATCGCCAAGCGGTTTCCTAATTGTCTTCCTTGAGTTGAGGGCCTTTATTAACTTCTTTCCGCCGATGAACTTCAGAGTTAATAGCACGCCCATTATAAGTACCTAAAGTAGTCGTGTATTACGCTTTTCACGTAGGGGTCTTGGTCTTTATAGACAACCACCAGGCCCGTGTCGGGGCTACCCACCACATCCTGGAACGCACTATCCTTTCGCTTCCAGGCCCGCATGGCCAGCACCAGGGTGGCTTGTATAACGGGCTGGGGGGCCTCGTAAATACTTATTGGAGTGTTCAGTACGTGTGCGGCATCAGTGGTACCATTCACGCCACGCACCACAACGCACGTGGTAGCGTTTGTTATGCTCTCAATGTAGAGTTGCTCTAACTCAATACGCAACGTCATGCCAGCACCTAAACTGGCGGTGCTAGTGACGGTCAGGTTGATGGCACCCGCCGTCAGTGGGTTATCCTGCACCGTTTGGCTTGAGGTGTAATAAGGCGTGGCACTTTCGCCGTCACCGTAGCCGTGCACCCCTGTTATCTCAACACCCAGCCGCACGCCAGAAGCAAAGCCCCCGTAGTCGCTTTCATTGCTCAATTCCAGCCGTTCCTTTGGGTATTGGTTAGCTGGATATATAAGGTAGTCGGTGGCGGCCATTGTGGCCTCGTAAACACCGTCACCATCTTCGTCTAGCTTGAGGGTGACAATGCTCAAGAAGTCGTCAACCAGTAAATTGCCGCCTTTGCCGTCATAGTATTTTACGCCCTCCCAGCAATAGAAACGCCTATGGCATTGTTTGTCCATGTGGCGGCTGGCTTGCTCTAATAGCTCACGAAACCGTACCTGTTCGGTGTTGGCCGTTATATCGGCGTACTCGGCACTCTTAAAGGTTGTTACGTCAGCGTAAGCGTTCAGCATTATTTACCTCTTAACCTATCGGGCCACGGCCACCCGCAATACGGGCACCACGGTTGCTTTAATCTACTGTGCGTTTCAAGCGGGAAGCCGTCTATTGGGCACGTGGTGGCCAGGGTAGTTTCACCCGCTATTCTTTTAATTGCTCGGGCCAGCCCCTTAAAGCCCATCATCTGCCAAACCGCTCCCTTTCGCTTTGGAACCTGGCATCCATTTGAGCTGGGGTTAGTTTATATGCCCATATCTCTGGTTGCCCTATATCGCCGTGCAGGAAGTTAGAGGGTGAGCTGGAATTATAAGCCCCTATCAAGAAACTCCTACTGCAATCTTTAATGTGCGTAGTCCCCCACGCAGTAGTAGCCGTGCCTGCTCCATCAATGTAGAACACTCCAGCGTTGTTATCAAAGGTGTGCCCCACGTGGTACCATTTCCCAACGGTAGGTGCCCAGGCCTGTGTCTTCGTATAGTAATTTGTCCCATCGCCAATGTCCATACAAAGGTTAGGGCTATTATAGTAAAGCCAGAACTCCATAGTCGGGTTGGTCTGTGTCCCGTTATTAAAGATAGTTTCTATTGCCGCTATGCTATCAAACCTCACCCAGCAACACATAGTAAAAGCGTAAACCATCTTGCCCGCTTCCCCCCATAGTGTAGCGGAGCCCTCTATCCTTGAGGAGGTCCCGTTCATACTCCTTATCCACAATCCACTAGGTATTCGCTCCCAAGTTATAGCAGTGTGGGTTCCATTATTCCCATACCTGCTTATATCCTCCAGGGATGCGGGTGGCTCCGTATCGCCAGTGTAAAGCCGTGGATTTAATACGCAATCGGTTATTATCATTAGTCCAAAACTCCAAACAGGTGTTTTGTTTTCTCAAAGTAATTACGAACTTGGCCAGCGGTATAGACGTATGTAAAGATTTTAGGCATACCTATCTTGCCAAGATAAAAACTGGCTTCTTGGCCAATTACAATAGCAGAAGCGGCGAACAATGTTGCTGTTGTAACGGCAATGCAATTCCAAGCTGATAGGGTAACGGCGGCGGCTATTGTCCCATTAACATATATAGCTGGGGCCGCCCACCCCGTAGCTGTAATATCGCCAGCACCATCTATTTCAATGCTGTGCGTGCCGCCATCCAAGTCCATTATGCTTCGGGTTGTAATATCACCAGGTGCTATCCAAAGTAAAACAGTTTGAATGCTACTCAATATATTGCCAACGGTTACTATGGTAACTGCACCGTCAAAGTCATATACCCAAAGGCCAGAGGGTTCTTGCGTCCAACCACCAGTTCCTGCCGTAATCGTACCGTTATTCTTATAAAGTGATAGGTCATACCAGGGAGTGGCCGCTGGCTCAACGTCAATACTGTTCTCAAGGTCTAGCACGCAATCGTTTATAATCGCCATCAGCTTGCTACTCCAAAGAGCCACTTTTGCGAATGGTAATGGGCTCGTACCTGGGCGGGCGTGATGGCATAGCTAAAGAGCCGCACCAACGCTATCTGCCCCTCAAAGTCTGAAATGTATGAATTACTCCTGGCTAGGGCTCCTATCGTTAGTTGGTTAGCATCAGTCACGAAATCCCCGAACCAGGTACCATTAGCAACCCCAGCTGTTACGGTTATAGGGGTACTCGCCCCCGCCAGATAAAATAATGTGGCGGAACCATTACTTGTAATAACAAAATTATACCAAGTCCCATCAACGGCCGTACCCGCCCCCGTGTCCAACGTATATATTGTGGCGTAATTAACCTGTGCGTGTAGGCGGAAATACTCAACCCCTGAACCTCCAGCTCTTTGGAACCTAAACTCATCAACGTTACCCGTTGATGCTTTACTATAGCAGAGAATATCGGACGTCCCATTCGCAGGTTTTAACCATAACGAGATTGTCCCCCGCAAGTCTTTAGCAAAGGATGGGTTGAGTTTAATAGCATAATCATTGGTCCCATCAAACTCCATCACCCATAAGCCCGTGGGTAATTGGGTCCAGGTCATCCCCGTGATGGTCAGGTTATTATCAAAACGGGTCTTATCTGTTATAGTTCCAGCCCCAGGCGAGGAACCGCCCACCTGGCTGGCAATATCTAAAACGCTATCCTTAATTATGGACAAGGTGCACTCCTATAGTTCTGCTTACTCAGGCTTAGGTACTGGGATGTCCTTTTTGAGGGCATCTATCTCGGACTTAAGGTTCTTATTGGTCGCCTCCAGCCCCGCTATATCAGCCTTATGCCCCTCAATATCAGCTAGGTTATTGTCATACCGATGTTGCAACGCCTCCCGCTGTTGGAATACTACCTCTTTAGTTTTCTCACTTATCGCCATTGTTAACCTCCTCGCTTACTGTCAAAATGTTCATGGTCTATAGTGTTCCAGCCGCCTCCAACGGCGGCCTGGGTAGCCGTCAGTTTTACCCCATAGACGTTCTTGACGGGCACGGGGCTAAACAGGGCGTCGTTGGCATCGTTCGGGTGGTTGGTAATAACGGGGCTTGGTAAAGCCGCCGCCAAGTATACCACTGACCCATTGAATATCCGATAGGTTCCCCCGTTCTTGAGCTTGATATAAGCCTTAATAGTGGTATTCTCACCCGCCCCGTTGTTCGCCCCTGTCCAATCAATACGGCTGCCATACCAGGTAAACGGATGGGCATCGCTCTCCTCGTATAATGTTTGCTCTGTAGCGTCAGGGAATGTAAGCGTGCCGCTTTGCGGGCTACGGGCCAGGTCGGGCATAGCCTGAAACTGCTCCATTAAGTCCTGAATAGTATAGGCCCCTCCCTGCACGTTTAGTATGTGCACGGGCATTATCACCCAGGCCACGCCGTTCCACAGGTAGGTGCGGCCCGTGTCAGTCTCATAATACGTTGAGCCCACAAAGGTAGGTGCCGCTGGCTTGGCATCACCGCCAGCCACACTTAACCCCTCCCAGCGTTGGATAGTTGACATCATTTGCACAGCCATGACTTACCTCCTAGTAGTCGTGTTCATATTCATTGAACGGTTGGATAAACCCTAACCAATAGATAGGCCCCACCCAGTCAACTCCATTCCACATATAATGATAGTGGGTATCCGTTTCGTAGAACATATAACCCACTAGAACAGGCAAAGTTAAACCAGGCGTTGGCTTCGCATCGGTGCTCAAGCCTTCCCAAACGATTGCTGGATTACACATTTGAACTGCCATGACTTACCTCGCATAGATTTGGTGGGCGGCTCCGTACGGAGCCGCCCACCCCCAACTAAAGGAAGGTGACGAACCGCCCTTACGGGCGTCTACTCCACACTCAAGCGGCACACCACCCCTACAAACTATACTACTGCCATATAAGCCCCATCATCTAGGGGGATATAAGTAACTACCCATGAAGTTGAGCCATCACCTGCGGCGGCTATAAAGGCTAGATTTCCAATATTTAATACCACCTTTGTAGTCATCACAGCTAGGCCCGTAGCCGAGCCATTATAAGTCATTGCGGCATTCCCTACTCCAGTAATAGTCAAACTATCACCCACTAGGGCAGGGTTAATATCCAAGTTTCCGCATACAGATTGTGCCGTTCCCAGTGTTGGATTAGCTACCCAGCTACAAGCATTAGCCCCGCTCTCCGTAACGACCGTTCCCACTAAGCTGGTCAAAAGCACGCTCCCACCCACAATAGTGAAATAGGGAGTTGTCGCCCCTACGTGTGCAGCCGTTGGCCTCTTTAGGTATATGCCGAGAAGTAATTTGCGTAGTTGCACCCCGTCCAAATATCCTTCAACCATGTCTCACCTCGCTTGCCGCCTTTTTTATGGGCGGCGATTTTAACATTCTGTTCATAGTCGGGATAGCCAGGGCCTTCTTACGGGCCCTGGCTATCTTCTTCTTGCGTTCTTCGTCACTCTCCACAGTGCACCCCGCTAATCTACGATGGCACTAGGCATAAGGGCTGGGTTGGCCGCATAACGTGGCCAGAGGGCTACGCCGATAACACTTGCAAGGCAAGCGGCGGCTCCACTCAAGTTCACCCCTACGTAGTATTTCAGCGTGGGGGCTACCAGTTGGTCGGCGTCTATCTCTATAACCATGGTTTCATTGTCATCAGTAGCGGCCGCCAAGGTGTAGCCACCAGCTCCAACAGTTACCTTGGCACTGGCCACTTCGCCTACCAGTGGGGCCCCGCCCGTTGATAGGTAGTAGCTGTAGCCCATCGCTACGCCACCAGTACCCACGCTGTCCGTTCCAGCCAGAACAGTTACGGTGCAAGCATTACCGATAGCCCCAATACTGATAATGAAGGCTACATGCTCGTATTTGCTCATGTTGATATGGGCCCCAAGTCGGGCTACACCGCCAACGTCTATAGCGGCAACACAGGTCACTATTTTAGCTATTTGTGCTAATTGCATTTTAACCTCACTTTGATTTTATTTTTTACCGACCACGGGGCCCAGCCCCGTGCTGGTTTACGGTCGGCCCGCCAGTATGACGAACGGTGACAGGGTATTGGTACCACGCTTCGGGGTCAGGTCACTCAGCCACCAGGGCTGGCCATCATAGCGTAGGACGAAGCGGAATGTTTGCTCGTCGTAGTTGAAGTGATAGTGCATGCTGGTAGCCGTCTGCAATCCCCCACCCGCCTTCTGTGCTACCAGGTATTGGCTAAAGTCACCCAGGCCAATGTCGCCAGCGGTTGACAGGGCTTGCATCTTTTCCGTCAGGAACAGAGGGCGGCCCATCAGAGAACCAAACGGTGTGCCAGCTACCCCATTGGCGGGCATCCACACGGGAACACCACCAGCACCCACGGCCATAGCCATACTTGCCAGTTGCGGGAACGTTTCATTGTTCGCTACCCATATTGCGTTCTTCATGCTGGCGGGGTGCAAGCGGCTCCACATGTTGACTATGTTCTGCCACAGGACGGTGTTAATCGGCTGGGCGGCCTCAATCGCCTGGGTAATCAGGCAAGGGTTCCCAGCGTTGAAAGCCCCCAGGGCCATATTAACGCCAGTTCCTTGTAGGTAGGCATCATCTTCCTCAAAGGCGATTGCCGCACCAAACAGGGCGTTCAGTATTGGCGGGATAGAGATAGGGCTATCCTCCAGTAGTTCGTCAGTGACATATACCATGCCCGTGAGCTTGTGAAGGGTAAGGGATACAAGGTCAAAAGCTGGCTTCATCACGCCCTTAGTTCCATGCTCGGCGGTGCGTTCGGGGATAATCCCGCCGAAATAGTTGGTGCTGTGGTCGGTGTCAACCACCGCTGGGATACTGATGCGATTGGTCTGCATCGGTATCATGGTAGCCCTGGACTTCACGATAGTGGCCTCAAGGGCTGTTTGGAGTAGTTGTTCACGAAACTCCACGGGTACCAGGTAACCGCCCTGGCTCATGTCGCCCTCGTTCATGGTGCCAGCAATCTTGGTTACGGCATTGTGCCAGGCCTTTAGCTTGCCAAAGTGGCTGTCGCCGTAATACTTGGTGCCTTTGCCTGTGATGGCACACACGAACTCGCCGTGGTCACGAAACCCACCTTTAGGGTCGTTGTAGATTTTATCTTCGGGGCTGGTGATTACCTCCACGGGTGGGAGTTGCTCACCTTCGGCCGCTGGGATAAACTTCTTTTCGGCATCCAGTAGCCCCGATGCCTTGAGGGCATCCGCTACGGTATTGGCTACCTCGGTCTTTTCCTCTGGCGTCATAATCCCCATAATTGGCATTATGGGCAACGTCAGGACAAATACAAACATTCTCCACAGTTTCTTCATGGTCAAATAATCTCCTTTAGTGTATTCTTATTCCCTTGAGCTTGGCGATAACTGCACTGGCCACTTCGGCCACCTCCACAGCCCGTTGCTTTGCAAGCTCGGCGGGGCTAGGTGTGTGCTCGGCTGGTTCCAGGTGTTTGTCGCTGTCGTCAGCGGCAGCCGCACTGTCAAGCACAGCCTGGGCAAGCTCTTGTATTTGAGTGAGCCGCCCTTTGTTCTTGGCATTCAGCACCGCACCGACTTTATCCAATATCTCTACGGGTATGTCGTTACCCAATGAACGCAACACGATATCGCTGGCCAAGTCTAACGCCTGTGCCAACGTAACCTCGTTCATCCCAGCTTTTATAATCGCCTTATGAACGTAGTCAATGTCATCCTGTAGTTGTTCTTGCCCGACTTTATTAGGCTGACGTTTCACCCCCTCTGGTTCTTCCCCCTCTGGTTCTTCCCCCTCTGGTTCTTCCCCCTCTGGCTTTTCAGCGGTATGGTCGTCAACCCACTCCTGGGCAGTAGTAATAGTCCAACCTTTTTCTTTATAGAATATGTAGGTGATAATGACCTTATGCTCCACGCAATAAATGGCCTGGATGCCATAATCTTCATCTATTTCTATAGTCCGCAATTCCGTGCAATCATCGTGCTGGCCCTCCTCGGATTTAACGGGGATACGTATATAGTCCTCAGTCTCCTCGGGCTTGCTGATAGATGGAAGTGCAACTCCTGATTTCATTGCAATAGCTGTATATTCCTTCATCGTTATAACTCCTCGTTTACGTGCCGTCACCAATGCCTGTGCGTTGGCGGGCACGGGCACCGCCGACAGTTCTAACAATTCTTGCTGGGTGAAAACGTTACCCTCCCACTTGGGGTTCGGGTTCTCCTCATCTTTGCCCTCCCAATTCAGCGGGATAAAGCCCACACTGGTGGCGTGTAGGAAGCCACCTTTGTAGAGCTTGTAAATGGTGTCGGCAAAGGCATACGTCTCGGCATCCGCAAACTCCACGTTGAACATAAGCCGTTTCGTTTCCTTGTCCACCCACACCTTGAGGGCACGCCCTATCGGGGGCTGGCTGTAATCGTGGCCCCACATAAACACAGGGTTTTTCTTGAACGGGCCCAGCTTCCAACCGCTAGACTTGATTATATCGCCCATGCGGTCAACGTCCTCGGTGGAACCCGCTATCTCTAGCTGGCGTTCGCCTAATTCCTTGACTTCTACGGGCACTAAAGTTCTTAGCATATCCATTGCCTTGCCTCCTTAGTCTACAAGGGGTATCCATGTGCACCGACAATCGGGGTGCACTGGTATCATGCCGTGCGTTTCATCTATGGGGTGCACTGTGCCGTGTAACGCATCGCACTCCACACATATACGGTCGTCAAGCGAAGCATAAAACTCCGCTTTGGTAATCCCTTCACTTTCATAGCCCTGTATGGCCCCTTCGTTGCTGGCGGCTATAACCTCGGTGCGGGCCACCAGGGTGGCACGCTTTTCGTAGCCGTTGGTGTAATAGTGGCGTATTCGCCTGGTTAGCTGGGGCACGCTTTCGCCGTTCTCAAAGCCCGTGGCCAGGGCCGCCCGTAATTCCTCATAGGTTGTGTTATTCACCATCTGTGCCAGGCTCAAGCTACGGGTAGCAATCCATTCCAGGGCGTAGGCATTCAATAATCCTGGCTCTAGTTGCCTGTGGGCGGGTGACAATTCGCCGCCCTCTGTGGCCAGGACAAAGGCCCCTTCGTATATCTCGGTTATCATCGGGGTTAGGGCTTCATTCCACACACCAGCGGCCGCATCAATATCCAGGGTATCGCCCGTGGTTGCGTACTGTTCCACCACGGCGTCCATCTGCTCAAACCACAGCCGCTTAAATAGCTTCTTAAATAGCTTCTCGTTTTCCTCGGCGTGGTCGGCCATCAGCTTCCACCGCACTTCTTTCTGTTCCTCGGTAAACTCCCTTGTCACCAGGGCGGCATGTTTGGCCTCTTTAGCGGCCAGGCCCATCGGTGGCGGCGGTGCCGCAAACGTTTCGCCTGGTTCGGGCTTGGCATCCTTGCCCAGCATTACACGGCTTTCCTCAAGTGTGTAAACGCCTATCGGGTACAGTTCCTTTACCTCGTTGATTGTCGCTTCCCTGTTCTCTGGCACAGGGTCGTCAAAGCAAAGCATAAAGCCATCATCATAAAGCGGCACAAGCTGTTCGTTCAATGCCTCTTTAATCCTGGCTAAAGCGGGCTTCACCACGTACTTGGCAAACACCAGTTCGTCAGCTTCTACCCTGGCCCTACTGCCTGGGCCCTCAAGACCCAGCATGCTGGTCGGTATGCGGTAAGCCCCTATGATAATCTCACGGCTAATCTTGCGTAGCCGCCAGAACTCCATATCACGGTTATTTAACGCTATGGTGTTGGCCTTTGCCCCACCCCACAGGAACCCCGTCTTGCGGGCATTACGCCAACCCTGGTGTATCTCATTCCACTCGGTGCGTATTTTATCCCGTTCTTTCACTTCGGGTATTTCGGGATACTCTATAATCAGCCCTGGGGTGGCATCGTTATAGAACAAGCGGTTCTGATACCTAGCGGCATTCTTCTCACTGTCAAGGTCAACGCCGATGCTCTGTGCTGTGCCTATGCCACGGTATGGGTTCCACGGGTTCGGGTTCATTATGTGTATTACCTCTGGCACCTCAAGCCGCAATTCACCCACGCCAGTGCGGTACACGTAATGGCTAATATACGTTTCAGGGCTCGGCACTATGGTCATGTATTGTGGCGGGGCCAGCCACATTTCAGCGGGCACGCCCAGGCGGTTAAAGTTCAGCACGATAAACGCCTCGCCTACCAGGCCGATATATAGTTGTAACAGTTGCAAGAACTGGTACTTAGTTTGGAACGGGTTAACGTAAGCCAGCATATCAATAAGCGGGTGGCTCTCTACCATATCACCTTGCTGGCCCCCGTCCTTCTCGTAAAGATGCCATTTAACCTCGGCCACGCTTTCGCTTATTATATTATTGGCGGCAAACAGCCAGCCTACTTCACCATATATCTTGAGGTATTGTAGGTAATCCCAGCCTGGTGTCACCTCCATCATGCTAATGGCGGCACCGCCCAGCCTAAAGTTAAGCCCCTTAAACCAGTTTTTTATATTAAACGCCATAATTCACGCCTCAAAAACAGGGCTACGGCTTGTACCGCTTGCCACCAGGTAACGTTCCGCATCCATAAAATGGTAATCAGCCTTGCTCTCTATCTGGTCGGTCGGTTCTTGGTTCGCATCCAGCTTACGGCTGTAATCCTCTTTCTGGCTTAACGTGTGCCTCATGGTATTAAAATACACTATCCCGTTGGCCTGGTGCAAGGCGTAAACCTTGTCAATGCCAATCTCAACATCGTTAACCTTGCATTCTTGCACGTAGTAGCCAGCTTCGCTATACTCACGCCGCCACTGGCGTTCAGCCGCCACCCCACTACCCGTCTTACGCACTACATCTTCGCCTTTGGCCAGGGTGGTTAAATCCTTAACGTGTTGCTTGATGCTCTTATTGCCTTCCAGGTATTCACGGTAGGCGAAGTAGGTGCCAGTGGGCCAGCCCTTATAT
This sequence comes from Candidatus Pacearchaeota archaeon, assembly GCA_002690445.1. Next base: position 1,596 of record NZER01000029.1, on the reverse strand, counting down.
CGGCTGGGGTTCTTGGCGTACCACAATACCGCCGTGTGCACAGGCCCGTAGTCAATGCCCACATAGACGGGCCAGGATTTTGGTATGCTGAACGGTTCCACAACGCACTTATCGGCGTTGAAGTTATTGTAAATCATGCCGCTGGGGCGTTCAAACTCGGCATCGTACATCATGCGGAAGCGATACCCTTGCATGGCGTTGGGGCCCGCCCGCATTTCCTCGTACACGTTCCTGGGGAATGCGGGATTGGCAATGCTACTCCACTTCTCAACATGAATGTAGTTGCCGTCAGCCTTGTCGGCAATCTCTGTTTTTAGCCAGCCCCTATTGTAGGGCGTGGTGGTTATCAATTCTTGGCCGTCCATGAGGCTCACACGCTGTAAGGCTGTTTGGTGAGCAATCAGGCTCATCATGCCGCCCTCATCCAGCCAGGAACCCTTAACGGCCGCACCTTGCATACTATCGGGGTTGTCAGCACTGGCTAGTAGTATCTTGCCGTAGGCGGTTTCTATAATCTTGTCAACGGCCTTATAGCTTGGGCTGAACCCCATCTGGCGTAGCCAGGTTACCAAGTCAGGCCTGTCGGGGTCAGTGCTGTTAATGATAATCTTGGCCAACATGTTAAATGTCGGCTCGGCAACCAGCCAGCCATAACCTGGGTTAGCCTTCATTCTCAAGTACAGCCACCAGTAGCCTAGCAGCGTCTTGCCGCCGCCCGTACCCGCTATTGCCGCAACGGTTCGGGCCTGTTCGTCAAGAAGTATGTTGCTTTGCCCTAAAAACGGGGTGAGTTTATACTTCGGGCGGCTTGCCTCAGTCACCGTTGTCGCTGTGCTTACCAAGTATGGCCTCCGCTTCTTTTTTATGCCCATTGTGTGGTGGCTTCACAACGGAACCATCAGCGAAGTGGAACTCCACAACAGGTGGTACGAGGGGTTCACCCTCACCGCCTGTTAACTGTGTCGGTGCCAGGGTGCCCAATATCTTGGCCAGTTTCTCCTCGGTCTCAAGGGCGATGCGTAAGAAGCTACCCCTGGCAAAGGCGTTTGTCCTGGGCTGGTTGGCAAAGTCGGCCCAGGCCTGGTGCTGAATGTCCAGCAAACGGGCCACCTGGTCAGCCCGCTTGTGGTCGGTGGGGTCGTTCATCTTTTCTAGCCACCGTTCACGGTTGGCGGCTACGTCATTATGCACGGTCACGTGCGTGGTAAGCTCACAGCCATGCAATTCGCTGGCGGTGTTAGCCGCTTCCTTACGCACCAGTTCGGCAATGGCTCGTTCGGTGTAACCACGCAACCATAGCTGGCCCACCAGGGCCCGCCGCTTATAGGTCAGGGCTCGTTGGCCCCGTCTTGGTTTACGTAGCGTGTCACTCATTCGTCATGTCCTCCAAAACTTGCCACGCTGATGGGCCCGTTCCAGCCCAGCGTATTTATAATATAGGTCGCCTTTCTCATCCCGCCTGGTGGGCACTAAAGCCCCCTGGAAGTAGTTAAGCGTGCCTCGTTCCAGCTTCGGCGTGTTCCACAGTTCCCGTAGCTTGTCGGCCCAGGTTGTATGTCGCCTGGCGTAAACTATCAAGGGCCCTACACCAGCGTT
>NZER01000028.1 GCA_002690445.1 Candidatus Pacearchaeota archaeon | reverse complement strand
GTGCTACACACTCTGTAATAGTACCATTACCACCATGAGAAGCAGATATGTCTAACGCACCGCCGGATGCTCTCCAATTAGCAATACTTGTTTTAGCCATTATTCATCCTCCTTACGCTGTCATCAATACTAATGAGCTTTGATTTGTACTCGAAAGTTCAGCACAGTAATGTGCCGCAGATTCATTCTTTTTAAAAGCATACGATCCGCTTTCAGCAGAATTAGTATCAGAGAAAAAATCAGCTCTGTTGTATCCGTTAATAGCAGCTCCACCGACTTCAATGGTGTTCTCATGGTCATCCACTTCATTTGTGAAGTGCAAGTCCTTGGCAACACCCTTGCCAATAGAACTGTTTCCAAATACAATAGCATTGTAATTCGCGTTACCCGGAGAAGAAGCATCTGGTGCTAGTCTTGTTGCTGTAGTTGCGCCGAAGAACTCCTGACCAACTGCCGCCGTATTATCCCATTTTCTTACGCCAACTATATCTTCAAATATGGCGAAACCAGCATAGAATCCCTGTGCACCTGCCAACTCAGGAAGGTCTAATGCCTTGCCTGTGAATGCTGCCTGTTGGGCAGCGAGGAATACAGATTCCTGCTGTAAGGTTTTCATTTGTTCCGGATGAACAAGCAATGCCCAGAAAGGCAACCCAGATTTTGTAACAATCTGCGGAATCCGCTGAGTCATGCATTTAACACGCAATGTCTGCAACGCTTTGCCATGTATCACCGCCTGACTTCCGGCAGCAACAATTGTATCAACATCCGATACCGTTTTAGTGGTATTAACTGACCCAATAGTTGTAAGCGCACCACTCGTAGCGTGAGACACATAGAACCAGTTAGGATGCAATCGCATTGCAAGTCCGAGCCCATCAGACGTTGTCCCGGTACTTAAATTCGGGGAAACACCCTGATAGAATGTTTCAAAAATAGCCTGATTTTCGAACTTGGAAAACCATTTTGAGAGTTGAGGTTTGGCAGCTTCATAGAGCTTGAATATTTTCTGACGCTGTTCGCTCATTGAACCGGATTTTTTCATTACAGCCTTACGATACTGGTTTACATAGCTGCGAAGCCAATGCATTGTTTGATCTTCACCAGTACCTTTAAGAACTGTATCACCAAAAACCGGAGACCCGGTAAGCTCTTTCAGGAAAGGAATTAACATATTGTCTCTTCCTTCTTGAATAAAAGCATTCAGGATTTCAATGGGCTTTCCGGAAGGGGCATATACAGGATTACCGTTGTCGTCTTGGGATACTTTTACAGAACCCGCAAACTTTGACCAAAAGGTATTGTACCATGACTCCTTACGAAGCTGTGCGTTCAGAATTTCGACATTCGCAATCCAGCTTTGAGAAGTTTCCATTTATAACATCTCCTTATTTATTTGTTAACACGTTTATAAAGCTCGTTAAGTTCATCAGTAGACAAATTGTCAAGCCTACTCCTGAGTTCCCGCCGTCCCATATCACCGATTCGAATTAAACGCGAACCTTTGCCGGAACCTTGGACGTTAAGGGTTGTGCTTTTCTTTTTGTCTGCTTTACTGATATCATTACGAGCCTTTTTCTCACCTTCCATGCTAAAGTTTTTTACAACCATATTAACGCCAAACTGGTCAATTAAGGACTTGTGATAAGCCCTTTCTGTCAGCCTGCCGTCTTCAACATAAACTTTTGCATTTTCAGTGACTTTGGTAAACTCATCGTCAGTTAGCTCAACCTTCTGTTCTTTGAATCGCTCTTTTTGCTTTTCAATGAACTGCTGGTTGTCTGCCGCTGCAAACCTCTTCTGGATTTCCTCTTCCGTTTTTTTCGCAATAAAATCCTTCTCCAGAGATGCAACTAAATTCCGCTGCTTATCGTATCCTTCCTCATATGTTTCCAATTCCATTAGCTTGACTTTTTCGACCTCTAAGCCATGAGCAACGTCAGATGAAGATAATTTTTCATAAACTTCTTCATCCGTGAGGTTCTCAACTTTCGCGGACTCCCTTAGCTCTCCAATTTCTGTACCCTGCTTGCCAATTTTCTTGGTAGCATCTTGGTGCATTCCGATGAGCTCGTCCCGGGATTTTTCCCGGTACGCTTCTGGTTCTTTTACCGTTGTCGCGTCAACAGACTCTTCAGGTTCGGCTGATTTTCCTTCTTGGGATTCTCCAGATTCCTCTGGTTCCTCTTCAGGTTCTTCTGAGCCTTCTTCTTCTGCGTCTACCCGTAGGTATAATTCACCATCTTCTTCTACAACCGAGGCATCATCCTCAGCTGTTATTGTATCAGACGAAGAATCTTCGTCTAAAATTTCTTGTTCTGTGTTTTCGTCCATTTTTATTCCCCTTATTTAATTGAAACGTCCGGTCTCATTCCCGGTGGAACTTTCCACGTCTCTTTTTTTTTCTTTTTCAATTTGACTTTTTTCAATTTTCTAACTTCTAATTTCTTAAATGGCACCGTTGTCATCTTCTTCAGGCTCGTCATCGCCTTGCGTTTAGGTGCCTTTTTCTTCTTTTCAGGTGGTCTTCCTACTTTGCTTCCGTACGTTCCTTTACCTGCTGGCATTTTTCGCTCCTCTATTTTTGCTTTCTAGAATAATTCTATAAATATCCCTTGACTGNAANGACTGTGCTTTTGGNAACTCCGGCTTCGNAGAAGTTTTTTGCTTAACCTTGGTTTTTGGTATTATAAACATTANNCCTTCGNAGCNCNTGCTGCCTTTACCTTTTCANTCTCCAGTTTCAACTTTTCTTGGTCGGTNACCATNNCTCTTTCGGTCTTTAAATTATCAAGAACACCCTTNGTAGTATCTATTTGTCTTTGCTGTTCAGCGGCTCCAGCTTGAGATTCCTTGACCTGCTGTATATATTCAACCATTTTATCTGCACCCTGTATTGGAGCATTCGCCACAAGTGACTCTATATCAACAAGTTGCGGGTTTATACCAGCTATTATATTTATAAGAGCAAGCATAGAGTTAAAATCGTCTTCTTTCTGCGTAATATTATCTTCACCTTCATCTAACTCTACGAAAACTGAGGGGTTGCTGACTTCGTTAATTACTTTGCCAGCCATATTTAGATTTACTATTACTTCCTGATATATGTTTTTGGTCTGCTTTATATTTATAACCCTGTCGTCCTCAGCATAAACGTATGCAAAATTATCTATAAAATCTTCCGCTAAAGCCTTTCTAAGCTTAGATATATTGTGAAAATAGGGGTTAATCGCAGCCGCAGCCCTCTGAACTTTACGCTGGAATAAAACACCAGATTCTCCAGATCGTGCTGATTCTCCCCTCATGGCTTCCGTTATTAAAGATACCCGCTGTGCATAATTATAAGAATTTTCAGCATTTAACATGATATCCGGGGGAACATTTCCCATTGGCATTTTCTGAGGGGGGTTGGCAGGGTTAAGCAGTTCATATACCTGACCGGGCTGGTTACCCTTTTGTTTTAGCTGTTTAATGGCTTCTTTTTCCCTTTTGTCTATATATACACCGCCAGATAGTATCTGGGTTACATAGTCGCGCACCTGCGATTTTCCTTTGTTGATATCGTCCTGTACATCAATAAGCAAGTCAACAAGAGAGGTCTGTTCAGAAACTTGTATATTGTAATTATATGAAAATACCGGGAATAAAGTAAATGTAGCTATCTTGCTGGGCATGTCAGCATCTATCAGGACAGCGTCTTCAAAAAATGGGATGATAACTGTTACATGTATTCTATCTTCATCAAGTTCAGCTATCTTCTGTATTTGGGGAGTCTCCTTAGCTGCGGCAGCAAATTCCTTCGGTTCTAAGTTATAATAAGCCTCTCCATCAAAAACCCTGTAGACCTTCTGAGTGACACGCTCCTGCATTTCAAGAACTTTGTATCGGTCATTTTCTTTATCGTAATTTTCTGTATCAGATGAATATATCTCATCTTTAAATCTTTGGAATGTTTTTATAAGTTGATTCCACCAGTTAACCCTTTGTTCGTTCTTGTAATCCTCTGGCTTCAAACCGTACTCACTCTTAATAACATCAAGAGTTTCCCAGCCTTCTTTAATAATCCAACGACAATTCTTTAACCTGAAGTCGCTGGCACGGGTCTCAGGATCAACAAAAACACGCATATTGTTTACAACCCTATAACAGAAATCAAGATAACCTTCGCTGTTTATCTCAAATGTTCTCTCTATCCAGCCGCCAACCCTTGTAGAGAGCGCGTCTATGAATGCTATTTGTATCTTTTCTTCAAGATTTTCTTCATCGTTAATAGCATTCCATCTTCCCTGTACGATATTCGCTATATCAACAGAAGGGATTGTGGTTGGTTTGAAAGATGCCCTTCTACGATTCAGCTGCTCGTTACCCTGTAAGGTAGAAAGGATAGGTATTATAATATTATATTTAAGGGCGGGCTTTCCGTGCTTTGTGGCAGCAGCGGTTTCTGAGGATGACCAAGATTCGTTGTTTATATAACGGACAGACTTTTCACTGCCCTGTCTAGCGTTTTCGAACGCTTCCTTGGAAAAGTTATAACATTTTATTACTTTGTCTGACCGCGGGTCTGTGTTTGCACCCTTGGATTCGTAACTCATAGAGTTTTCCAGTTTTCACCTTTTGCGCCTCCTCTCTCTTTAAGCATCTCTTCTCTCCATCCCTTTTTTTCCTTCGGATAGGATGGTAATAAACCAAACAACAGCTTCATACAACCGTACCTTAGTGCATCGTAAGCGTGATCTTCACTTTTGGTATCTATGTCTTCTGGGTTGTTTTCAGCAGATGGTAAATTCGGTATTGTTTCAATGGAATACAAACAGTTTTCTGTAAAACTTATGCGCGGGACACCCTCATTGGGTATATTGAACCCTTCATACACTACTTTTGCGCCCGCTTTTCTATCGTTATTTCCCTTAGAAAGAGAGATGCCTTCGTCCTCATAATACATAGCCGGGGAATAGAAAACTTCACCAGCTGCATGCTTCGTCCAATAAGAGGGGTCTGCAATCTCTTCATCAAAATCAGTAGCCCTTAATTTGTATTTCTTCCAAGCGTGCTTGGTAACAAGCCGTGCCTGCTGTGATGCAGACAATCCTGTTTCTACCACTTCATCAAATATGACCATAACGCCTTCTTCATTTACCGCAGCAAATAAACACACAAAAGGAGCCTTTGTACCATAATCATAAAACCTGTAAAATGAGTGAGTCCCTCTCTTAAAGTGCTTGTCATATTGGAACTTCTCCTGCGGTATTACATGATGTGTCATACTCCAGTTATCAAAAAAGGTTCCAGCAAAAACATCCCATCTTCCCTCAAGCCACATGGAGCGCAGTATTGGATTTAATTTTTTAAGCCTTCTCACATATATAGGGTCATTATTCAATATTGTCGGATTATCGAAGACAGTAGCTGGTATAAACTGCCATGTTATTCCTTCGCTGTCTTTATACGGTCTGCCAGATTTTGTCTTCATATACTCAACATCAAAGGTATCACTATATATTTTCTCATCAGGAACAGGTTCACATCTTTCAACAAACTTTCTTTTAAGCCAGACATGACCAATATTACCGGGGTTGCTGGTTAGACATATCTGGGGTTTTAACTCTTTGTTGTCTGTACGGGCGGATGTGGAAAGCTCTTCAACCCACGTCTCAGGGAATTGATTGGCTTCATCTATCCCGATAAAATTATAATTCCCCCCGATATAGTTATCTAAAGCCCTGCGGTCTTGACAGTGAACAAGGTAAACTTTGGCTCCAGATGGGAATTGATAACATTTGTTTCTCTCCTGCCAAGTGGCGTTATATAATCTATATAGCTTATCACATTCTGGCTTCAGGTTTCTTTCAAGCTGGGGGAATGTTCTCCTGACAAGTAAAGCAATATAATCCGGGTAATCTATGCTGATTTTATCTATTATGATTTTAGGCTGTTTACCCAGCTTTATCATTGTCTGGTATTCTCTGTGTGATATCTCACCAGAGCCGTACTTATACCTCCATTTCCGTGGGGTGAGAGCAGCTTTCCATGCAAGCATGAGAGACTTGCCCCCACCCCGGGCTCCTCCGTAAAAAACCCAGTCGGAAGTGGCTTTAAGAAACTCCGCCTGTTTCCCGGTATGTGGACTAAATTTAGGCACAGTCTGGAACAGGAGAGAGAGACATGGTTGGTATTTTCAGTATTTCAATACTCTCCCTCTTGTCATGCGTTTCTTTAATTATATCCCTTTGAAATTCACCAAACCTGTTAAACTCCATAATATGAAGATCAGTCTGTTCTATAAAATCAAAGAAATTCCACCAATGAATATAATCCATTGTCCTTATATCGTCTACTCTTGAGTAATTTTCTATTTCGATTATAAATATCGCAGGATTCCAAGGAAGATCAGGATGAACCTCTGATTCTGGATAGTTAAAGAAATAACCGTCAGGTAGCCTTCCACATTTATCATAGTCCCACATACAACCATAGTGCTTTTCTGCAAACTCCTTAGCTGCCTTATGGAATCCGTAAAACCGAACGTGGGGAAAGTTCTTATGGATTGTTTGAACTTGTTGTACCTGTAAATCAAGTGTTTCTCTTTTTATTGCCCCTCTATGCTTATAGTTTGGTTCATAGTTCCTTATTAGTCCAAATTTCTCTACATCTTCCACAGGGTTGCTTGTTTTCCAGTCTTTTGGGTTTTTACAGTTCATTTTCTCTCTCCTTTTTTTTGTTTGCTTTCGCTCATTATGCCGTATGTCTTAAACGTACCCAAGCCAATAAGCATAGTTTCTCTATAAAATCATTAGAGTCCCCCTCCGCACCACAACCAAAACAATGAAACATATTCCTGTCTGGATAGACAGCAAAAGACGGGGTTTTGTCGTAGTGGAATGGACATAAACCAAAATAGTTCTTTTTTCTCTTCATTAAATCTAAATGTTCACTGATTGTAACTAATATATTATGTTCCATTTTTTACTCGTTAACTTATTATCTTTGCATTCTTCATCGGAAGAAAAGCGTTCTCCCTCTCTATTGTGCCACCATTTACGGTTTCCTGAGTTACTGTTTTTTCTACATTAAATTTAAACAAATAATCTCCCTCACTATTGGTTATTTCCCACATCAATATAGTATCATCAGGTATCGAGTACAAAAGACCAATTGCTGGCACACATAATTTATTGGAAAGCCACGCTAATCCGTCAATTTTTTTATAAGTTATAAGCCATGAACCCCATTTCTTAAAATCTTCTAATGATGCATTTCTGCACTTACTCTCAAATAAACCCGTGATTACATTATCCCGTGTCGTAAATCCATCACATAGGCATGGTTTGTTTTTATTAGTTGCTATAATATCAACGTTATATTTTTCTTTAATAGTAAATAACATTTTATTTTCATGCTCAAGCGATAGCTGACCTCTCGTAGTTAAAATATCTAAACTATTGTTCAAAGTCATTTAGCTGGTTTACCAAATCTGTTATACCAGAAAGACAGGTAGGACAGAAATAAACAGGCAAGATACCTAAGTATCCAGATATTCCACCCTCACTATCAAGATCAAAGTCACCACGACAGACACTACAGTCAACAACGCCCTCAGTAGCAGCTTCAAGCGAGGAAGCAGGGCGGTTACCTCCGCCCGCCAGTCCCACTTGCTTTGCTTTCACTCGCGCTTTAGTCTGCTTTAATTTCACTTGCGCTTTTATTTTGTTTTTGCTTCCCTGAACATTTCCTGCAAATTTCCCTCATCTTACCAATGGTCGGTAAAGTACCTTTTTGGTAATATATTATATGATGATCACCAGTATAAGATTGATATTCTGTCTTTTCCCAACATCTTGAGCAGCTTTTACAAAACTTTACTGTCATATCGGTGCCCCGTTCTTGTGTCTCTGGATATACTCCCATCAATATATTAAGATTTCATCCTCTATAGCCCTTAACTTTGTCGGTTCTTCTTTGTCTTTTTCCACCACAAACCAATTTCGTATTTGATCGGTTCTAAAAGCATAAGCAAGAGCATTCCAAAGGCTGTCATGATTAGTGCTCCTATAAGTATAAACATTTTCGTCATTGCGTATAATAACCTTATCGGTAACGACCACTGCCTTTGCACCAAACCTTTCAGCCATCTTTGCAATCTTGTCATATAAGTCATCTGGAGGGTCTTCAATTCGTAGTACTTTCACTCTTTCTCTCCCTTATTTCACCGGATTTTACTGCTGTAAACCTGCTTTGTTTCTTTGCCCATATATCTTTTAAGAAATATTGACCGTCAGTACCCTTTGCAACAATCTTGTAACGCATTCCCGTCTTTTTTAGTACAACATCATCACCAATATTAAACTTCTTTTCTACCAATCTATGTCCTCATCGTGACCTTCTTCAATGTATGTCCTGTCTGAGCCCTTTTCTGCTCTCATCTTCCATCCGGTGGCTGCTGCTGTCCAACTCTTCATCTTACCCTTACCAACATACCAGCCCTTTGATTCATAAAAGTTCCAGAACCTTTCTGCCTCTCTTTTATGATTTTTAAGCTTTTTCTCTTTGAAATATACAGCAATTTCTTCTATAGTAGGTACTGAAAAACCCTCCCGATTAGATACATTCCCTGTTGCTTTTGAAACCTTTTTGGACTGCTTCGTATCATGCAAAACAGGTATTCCATCAATAAGCTCCAATCCGTGCTTTTCTAGAATTTTTAACACGGAACCATGTACCCTGTTGGAAGGGTTTAACTCTTTACCGTATTGAAAATATATAAACTTCTTAACAATCCACTTATCTGCTTCAAGCTCAATTATTCGGTTCTTAAATGTCTCTAATAGCTCCCCACGATCAAACTTAGCCCCTATCTGAAATTCTGCCTGCCGGGTATTTACATCCCAAATACCAGCATGATCACACTTTTTTAATAAATATTCCCAAAATGATTTATATTTTAACTCTAATAACTGAAACCACTCTTTATCATATAAATCAGTGTCAGTTAGCCTTTTTCTTCCCATCTCTATAGCCTCTCTCTCTGTATGTTTCTGAATCCTGTTTTAGTCTATCAATGAGCTCTTTGCGTGTCCTTCCCTCTGCAATGGTTATGTATACACCCGATTGCGTACGCTTTTTTGTGATCCACTTAGCCTGTGGCTTTACCATAATTGTTCATCCACCTAGTAACATCTCCTATTGAAAATAATAACTTTCTCTGAAACTGAACCTTTACAGGTAGACCTATTTGTCTCCAGTTATACAGAGTCTGTCTTGTAATACGAAAATATTCACAAACTTCTTCTGTAGTCAAGAGATGTTGCCTACCTCTACCCTTTATCTTTTCTTTCTTGTTCATCTTCTAATTTAATTTCTCCTTCCATACTATCTACTGCCTCCCCATATTTATCCAGTAAATTAAAAATATTGGTGAGAGCCCTCTTGTTTCCCATATGATTCTTTGAGTGCTTGTCAAATATTATTCTCATATTCTCTATAAGCTCACCAAATATCAAAATAACCCCGTGACGCGCCTCTAAGCCATCAAGAGTCCGGCGGGCAAGAATGTCTTCGTGCTTTTTCTTTGTTATGAACATTATTCTACCTTATACATTTTATAGGTCAGCGTTAACTCTTCTTCTTTTTTAATAGGTATGGTTGTATATAATACTGATGTAGCTATAATTCTTTCTAATCTGCAATTCGGATTATTAGAGTGATTGATGAATCCACCCAAAGGTGTCCTGACTACCTCATCCCAAAGATGATGATGGGTTATTCCCAGCTCCGTTCCGCTGGGAATGTCCTCCAAAGCAAATAAGCCGTATCCATGTATGCTGGACTTTTCAACGGACAAACTGTCTGGCAAGGGTTTATAGTCCTTCATTTTGCTTGTTTTCAAACCCATATATCTCTTCGTTTGTAAGCTTCTTGGTCACTGCACTCTGGTCTATTGCAAAGGTGTGCCCGCTTATATCTTCTACCTTAATAAAACCACTGTTGTCAGCAACAGCTACTATATGAAAAGAGTCTTCTTCACCTTCTAGCTTTACCCAGTCCCCTATTGTATAAGTGTCCATC
>NZER01000027.1 GCA_002690445.1 Candidatus Pacearchaeota archaeon | reverse complement strand
TGTATTGAAATTGAGTTGATTCCATCTCTCAATTATCTTTCCATAATATGTTCTCATAATAAAAGGGGTAGGTTGCCATTTTGTTCCTACCTCTTTTTTTATTCCCTTTTTAATTTTCAAAAAAAAATTTCAAAAAAATTTCAATCAGGTAGAGGAAAAAAGTTTAAGAAAAAAATGGACAAAACACTACTTTCTACGTCTTATATGTAGAGAAGAGTGGTTCCTTCTCTTTCATAGAGTAGGCATTAGGGGGGAGAGCATACACTCCCTCCTTTTGTTTTTTTATGGAATCAATGCTAAAGAAAGGGGTAGCCTTTTTTTAAAATACCACCCCCTAAGAAAGAGTGGCCACAATCATGGAAATTGTTGTGAATTTGTGGGGTAAGTGTATAACTACACGCAAAGTTACAAAAAATAATTGACAATGTCAAGTCTTTTAGAATCTTTTTTTATATTTGTAGTAATGTTATGGGCAAAGATACTAAATTAGCAGTAGGAATTAAACTATATATTGGGGAGCATTTAATAAAGGATGCTGCCCCTAATGAGTTTGAGAGGTATGTTAAATGTGAGGTTTCTGGTGTAGACATAGGGTGGGATAATATATTGCATTGTAAGTACTATGATGATATTGATGGGTTTATATACTTTCATTTTGAAAAACCCGTTAAGAGAAGTTCTTTACAAGTATTCTTTGAGGAAGAAGAGATAATTAATGAGTTAAAAACTAAAACTGAGTAGATGGATTTATTATACTTTATATTAACGGTATATGGAATTTGTGGATTTATAGCAATGGTCAATTATAAATACTTGACTAGATTAACCAGGGATTCACAAGGAAGGTTTGCAAAGAAGCATTTTAGAGGACTTAAAGTACTCGAATGTCCTTTCTGTTTGGGCTTTTGGGTAGGATTAATTATATTTTTGTTGAATCCTTGCACAAATTTGTTTAACTTTGACCTCACTTTTTTTAATGCAGTACTTGTACCCTTCATTAGTGCGGGGACAACATATGTATTAGGAACAGTTATTGATGATGGAGGAATAAGGATAGATAATAATTGTAAGAATGGAGATAAAGGATATAATTAAGGTAATGACCCTTAAGGGTTATGCAGTGTTTGAGAATGATACTAAGCCACTTAATATTAATTACGTAGGCATTAGAGATACTTCCGGGGTTAATAAGTTTAATGATTGGTTAGTAATGTTCTGGAAGTATAGAGGTAATTGGAGTTCTTTTTGGAGGCCTGGTACCACAGATCCAGGAACCTACTGGTTAAATAATCCCTCTAATCCCCATGGTACAGCGATCTTGAGAGAGGATCAGTACCGTGGAGCTTGGAAGCTCGGTTTACATAAGGGCTATGAGGCATTAGTTCAAAGAAAAGAAGTAACAGTTATTAGGGATGGCAATAAGGATGGAGTGCTGGACCTAGACTCTGGACATTTAGATGTTGGATTCTTCGGGATTAACCATCATAGAGCGAATGCAAAGAATGAATCAGTTCAAGTAGATAAGTGGTCTGCAGGATGCCAGGTAACAGCTGATCCTCACCTTTATGATATATTTATTCAGCTGTGTAAGGAATCAGAAGAAATATGGGGGGAAGGACTCACGTATACACTATTAAATGTTGAAGATTTTAATTAAATTTGTTTGAACCAATACATAAGATCATGAAATTATCAATAGGATTAATTAAGACAGTAATTGGAAGTACGCTAAAGCCTCTACCACTTTCAGGAATAGTCAAAGAGGTAAAGGAGTTAAAGCAATCTAAGTTTGATATGGAAAAAACCATAAAGGTAGCATTCTACATAGTAGGAGGTTGCGTAGTATGGGGAGTTTTATTAGGAAAGATTGATATGGAAACAGCAAAAGGATTAATGGAATTATTTAGTTTTTAAAACTATGAAAAGATTTATGATACCAAGGACAGCTAGATGTAAGAGTGGGTGCTGACAAAATGAATAAATGCATTATAATATCATTGCTTCTACTAGCAAGTTGTTCGCCTAAGTATGAGGTTGTAGAGGAAATACATCCTGGAACTTATCATACTATAAGTGTACGAAGTGATTATGTTATATTGTATAAGACAGATAAGTCCTTAAAAGAAGGACAAATAATAAGAATACCAAATAGATTAAAATGAAAAAGAAGATTTATAGATGGATGGAATACAATAAGTGGTTCCTCATTACCATGATGCTGGGAATGGCAATGATAAGCTGGATCACTTCCTGTCAGCCTAGTCAGCATAACGATGTTCAAATGAGAACATTTCATACTGATACAGTGAGTACCCCAGATACAACAGTAAAGGAAGTTAAATAATATTTGGATATTGGAAGATATTCCTTATATTTGTTGATTACGTCTTCCATGTTAGTAATGGATATTTAATTTGCTCGCAATTAAGAAAGGTCACATCTACTGTGGCCTTTTTTATTTTCTGTTTCTAAACCTACCACGAAAAGTTTTTTACTCTAATATTTGGAATTACACTGTCTGTGATATATCTTTGTAAAAAATGAGACTATGGATAAGAGTGTACCTATAAAGACTACAAAGGGCAAATTCTTCAGGCAATATCTGGAGCTGTTAAATCCACTCCTTAGATTGAGAGGCAAGGAATTGGATGTACTGGCAGAGATATTATATTATAATCATAAGTTGGAAAAGATACCTGAGAAACATAGGTGGAAGTTAATATTTGATTATGATACTAAAACTGAGATATGCCAGAAACTACAGTTATCAGATGCAAGCTTGAATAATAACTTGTCTGCACTGAGAAAGAAGGGGATCATAAAGAAGAATAAAGTCACAAATGGCTTTCTAATTTACCCTAATAACTATTGTAAATTAACCTTTAGTTTTAATATTACTACGGAGAATGGTATATCCACAGACGAGGAGAATTTATGAGAAAGTAGCACGGGAACTTAGCCTGCCAATGGACTTAGTGGAAAAAGTCTTAGATTCGCAGTTTAAATTCGTAAAGGAAGTAATGGCCCAAGGAGAGAAGAATAAGCCAGAGACTTTCAAGACTATACAGCTTACTCATCTTGGAAAGTTTGCAGTAAGAAAGAGAAAAATAGAATACTATAGAAAGCAATTAAAGATGTCGGTCCCTAAAGGACTGGAGTTTAACAAATCATATGACATCACAATAGATAAAGGAATCAAAATAAAAAAAAATGAAAAACATTAGTTTAACAGGAAGTAACGTATTATTAGAATGGAAAGAATCAGATGAAGGGGCACTTCAATTACCTGATGAGCTCAGAGCACAGATAAATGCTCAGAACAACGGGGTAACTAAGGCATTAGCTGTAGGTCCTGATTGTAAAACTATTAAAGAGGGAGATTGGGTATTGCTTAATGGAACTGGAAGATTATTAGTACTAGATGGAATAACCTATGGAATGGTGAAAGAACATCAAATAGACGCCACATTCAAGGCTAAACCTAGATTAGGAAAAAATGAATTGGATTCCTTTTCTAATATTAAAATAGAAAAGACAATAAAAAAAGCAAAGGATTTTAATACTAAACATAATTTATAATGGCACTAACAATAGAAGTGGATAGTTATCAAGGATTGGAAACTCTTGAGATAGATATCCTGGAAGCAACAAAAGGAAGGACAGAATATATTCTTAATAAAGAAAGTCCTGTCAAAGTTGAATTACACCCTAATGACTTCAAACAAGTAGAACATGATCTTAAAGCTTTTGGCTCCTACGAGGGGATAAGGCATGAGAGTGAGATTATGTCTAACAAATGGCAATTAGGAGATGTTTATGTAGTATTCACTAAAAAGAAATTAGATAAAGAGAAATATAAAGGTAATGGATCTATTTGAGATTAAGGAAGGTCAAGTTACATTTTCTCCACAGGCCCTTACACTTGCTCCTTTTGCCAAACTTTGGGAGAGAGACAAGAAAGATGGAAAGCCTGTAGCAGTAGCAGAAATGGCTGCACTTTATTTTTATGCAGATTACAAATCTGATTTTAGTGAAATATATAATCCTACCGAGAAACTTAATATAATAAAATCCGTAATAGTAGGGATGGATGATAAATGGAAGCCTGACAAGGTTTTCAAAGAAGCTGTTGATTTCTATAAAAGCAGGCAAGAAACAGTGTCTACTATATTATTAGGAGATGCAAGAAATGCAGTAGATAAGATCAGTAGGTTTTTGAGAGGAATAAATCTTAATGAAGAAGTTAATGGAAGGCCTAAACATGATATTAAGAAAATAGCAGATACTCTGGGTAACCTCAGCAGGATCACTGAATCTTTACAGAAACTAGAAGAGCAAGTGAAAAAAGAATTGCAGGAAGCAGAAAGTATGAGAGGAGGACATGCAAAAGCAATCTTTGAGGACGGCATAGCTTAAATTTTATTATAATGTATAACGAAAAACAGACCAACTTCAAAGCTCATGAATGGGATAAGATAGATAGGGATGTTAAGAGAGATCTTGTGGATTCTACAGAATCTATAGAATTTATAAAATTATTAATAAATAAAGAGAGACCCTATGCTTCAGGTATGCCTAAGGATGAGGAAGGAAAAGTAATTCCTGATATTCTTAACCCTCATATTCTGGAAGACATGAATTACTTCAGAGCTGCAGCTATACATTACCAAGAAAGCGGAAAATATACAGATCTCTATCCTAATGGGCATCCGCAATCTGAATACTATAAATTCTGGCAAGAAGAGGCTAGAAGATGTCGAGAAGGAAGAATAAGAAAAGACGGGGAATGGATTCCAGGGGACTATTACTTCTATTTAAACTATTCCCCCATCTTTCTTACACTCACCAAAAAGGGAAGTAAAAAAGCAGACAGAATAATTGACTTTCCAAAGACATATGATGGAGACTACTTTTATTACCACTATGTTGAACAGGCAAGGGAAGAGGGTAATCATGGTGGAGTGTTAAAATCCCGGGGTAAGGGATTCTCATTTAAAGGAGGGTCTGGACTTGCCAAACATTTTATAGTAGGTTCTAACACCAAATCTAATGTAGGAGTTAAAGCTTTTGCAATTGCTAATGAAAGAGAATATCTAACAAAAGACGGGGTGCTAAATAAATACATAGATATAGCAGATCATTGTTCTAAACACACTCCATGGCCTAAAGTCAGGCAGCTAAAGGATTCCTGGAATGAAATGCACTGGAAAATGGGATATAAAGATCCCAAAAGTGATAGAGAGAAGGGCATTAAGAATGAGGTTATGGGGGTAACCCTAAAGAATGATCCTCAGAAAGCCAGGGGTAAAAGAGGAGCTTATTTGATCTGGGAGGAGATGGGGAAATTTCCAGGATTCCTTACTGCATGGCAAATAGCAAGACCTTCAGTAGAAGACGGAGATTTTGCTTTTGGTACTATGATTGCCTACGGTACTGGTGGTACTGAAGGAGCAGACTTTACAGGTGCAGAAGAATTATTCTATTCTCCGAAAGGATATAATGTAAAAGAATTACCTAACATATTTGATAAAAACACAAATGGAAAAACAGGATCAGCATTCTTCTTCCCAGAATACCTCAACAGAACAGGATGCTATGACAAAGACGGAAACTCAGATGTTATTAAAGCTTTGGTTGAAATCCTTAATAACAGAACAAAGATTAAGAAAGGTGCGTCAGACCCTAATACTCTCGTACAAGAAAAAGCAGAAAGACCTATTACTCCTCAAGAAGCAATCATGCGAAGAGAGGGAAGTATTTTCCCTGTGGGAGACCTTAAAGACTATCTGGCAGAAATTATGCCGAAATTAAGAAAGTTCACAGCTCCTCACTGGACAGGAAGACTTGCCATAACTGGAGATGGGGAAGTGGAATGGAAACTGGATGACAGTAAAACACCAATAAGAGATTATCCTGCTAAAGACATTAATAATAAGGAAGGAGCTCTTGAGATTTTTGAAATGCCTTATAAAGATTCTACAGGACAAGTTCCTTCTGGCCTATATATAGCAGGTATTGACCCCATAGANGATGATACCAGTACAACAAATTCCTTATATTCANTGTTTGTAATGAATACACTTACAGACAGAATAGTGGCGGAATATACNGGAAGAACTTTTGATGCCACTGAATGCTATGAATTAACACGCAGGATACTTATATTTTATAAGGCTCAGGCATTATATGAAAATGACAAAAAAGGATTGTATGCATATTTTAGAAACAAGAACTGCCTATATCTATTATCAGATACTCCTGAAATCGTAAGAGATATGGACATGGGGACTATCTCCAAAATAGGAAATAAAGCTAAAGGAGTTAACTCTTCTACAAAAATAAATGCATGGGGTAGGAGACTCCAGGCTCAATGGATGATGCAAAATGCATATGTTCAAGAAGATGATGAAGAAGGTACCGAACTTTTAAATCTCCATAAAATAAGATCCATAGGATATTTAAAAGAGGCAATAGCATGGAATGAAGACATAAATACTGACAGAGTTTCTGCTATGGGAATGCTTATGATACTTAGGTCAGACAGAGAAAGACTAGAAATTAGTATGGAGACAACAGAGGAGACTTTAGCAACAGATGAATTTTGGGGAAGAAGTTATAAAACAGAGAAGAGTTTTTATATGGAGAATAGCTATATAGAAACAAATTAGAATTAAAAATATTGAGATATTAATAGAAATTACATTATCATTGTAAGTTTCACTAAACCAGAAAAAGATGCCAGACAATACCTCACTCCAATTCCCTTCTCAGAAATTATCTAGAGCAAAGAAAACCCAAAAGTGGGCAGAAGATTGTATTAAGGCAGGAGAAGATCTTGCTATATTTAGATACAGTGGTATAAGGGAATCCTATAGAAATAAATTGACTAACTATAATTTAGCCAATGACATCTTGGATACTGCAGATATAGAAAGTGTTTGTAATCCCATGGGAATTAAAGAAGCAACCTTTCCTGCTAAAATGCAGAACTATCCAATTGCTAATCCCAAAATAGATTTATTAGTAGGAGAAGAGCGTAAAAGAAAATTTGATTGGAAAGTAAGAATCATTAATGCTGATGCCATTTCTGAAAAAGAAGAAGAGCAGAAAAAACAATTTTTTGAATTAATAGCCAGTAAAATAACGGCAGAGAACTTTGATAAGCAAGAAGTTGAGAAAGAGTTAAAAGAATTACAAAAATATCATCTTTATGATTTCCAAGATCTTAGAGAAATAACAGCCACTCAAATCCTGGAATACCTTTATAAAGTTAATTATCTTAAGGAAGAATTTGCAAGAGGGTTTGAAGATGCCCTTATTGCAGGAGAGGAAATTTATTCCATAGATATTGTATCAGGAGAACCTGTATTAAAAAGATGCAATCCTTTAAATATACATACTGTAAGGTCAGGAGAAAGTCCTTTTATTGAGGACGCTGACATTATAATAGAAGATGGATATTATTCTCCTGGAAAAGTAATAGATATGTTCTACGATGAACTCACCCAGGAGCAGGTGAAAAAAATAGATCAAGGGACCAGTTCTAGAGAAAGTGAGAATAGCTTTATTAATATTGGGCAGACAGAGCCTTCTATTTTAATAGATGGTATTATAGATACTGAGCATATGACTGCAATGAGGACTTTTGGGGAGTTCTGGGATATGGAAGGAAATATAAGAGTCATAAGAGTAGTTTGGAAATCTTTCAAAAAAGTAGGTAAGCTCTCTTATTATGATGAAGAGGGAATGCCTCAAGAAACATTAGTTTCTGAAGATTACAAAATAGATAAAGAAGCAGGTGAGAAGATTAAATGGATGTGGATCAATGAATGGTGGGAAGGGACCAGAATTGGAGAGGGAATATTTGTAAAAATGCAACCACGTCCTATACAATTTAGAACTATGGCAAACCCTTCTAAATGTGAGCCAGGATATGTGGGAATAGCTTACAATATCAACTCCTCTAAAGCTAAGTCTTTAATGGACAGAATGAAGCCTTACCAATACCTATATAATGTATTTATGTATAGGACGGAATTAGCTTTTGCTAAAGCTAAAGGAAGGATAGCTTCATTAGACTTAGCTCAAGTTCCAGACCATTGGGATGTAGATAAGTGGATGTATTACGCTGAAGTAATGGGATGGGCAGTCAAAGATTCCTTCAAAGAAGCAAAGAAAGGAGCAGCTCAGGGAAAATTAGCAGGACAAATGCAAGCACAGACCCCGGTAATAGATTTAGAGATGGGGAATTATATTCAGCAGCATATTATGATGCTACAATTCCTGGAGAACCAAATGGGAGAGATAGCAGGGGTAACAAAGCAAAGACAAGGACAAATAGAGAATAGAGAACTCGTAGGAAATGTAGAAAGAGCTGTTACCCAAAGTTCTCATATTACAGAGAAATGGTTTGCTCTGCATAATAATGTAAAAATCAAAGCTCTTAACGTTCTATTAGATACTGCAAAGTTAGCATGGAGAAATGAGACTGATAAAAGATATCAATATGTATTAGATGATATGTCTACTATGACTTTAAAATTTAGTGGAGCAGAATTCAGAGAATCTGATTATGGAGTAATGGGATTAGATGATTCTTCTAATGCAGAACTTTTAAATGCAATGAAACAACTTGCACATGCAGGTCTTCAAAATGATAAGATAAACTTCTCTCAAATGATGGATATTTATTTAACTCCATCTATTGCTTCTGTAAGAAGAAAGATAGAAACTGCAGAAGTAGAACAAAAACAAGAAATGCAAAAGCAACAAGAGCAAGCTCAGAAAATGCAACAAGAGCAATTACAAGCTGCTCAGCAACAACAGCAGGAAGCTCAGAATTTTGAGATGGCTAAGATAGATAAAGAATACAGCTATAAAATTGAGATA
This sequence comes from Candidatus Pacearchaeota archaeon, assembly GCA_002690445.1. Next base: position 12,188 of record NZER01000027.1, on the reverse strand, counting down.
GAAAAAATGAAAGCTGGAGCTAAGTTTGCAGAGAAAGGAATAGACTTAGATAGAGATGGTATTCCTGATTCTTTAGAAGTAGAGAAAGTAGAATCTCAAGAGAGAATGAAAGAGAAAGAGATAACCTCTAAAGAAAAAATAGAAGATAAAAAACTAGCTGCAACAGAGAAGAAAATAGCAGCAGATAAAGAGATAGAAAGACAGAAACTAAAGGACAAAGAAAAAGATAGGAGAACACAAATAAAGTTAGAAAAGATAAAAAGTAGAAATAAACCACAACCTGTAAAAAGTAAATAATAGCTATACAAAACTAATTTTTAATATTAGAAAGTATAACAAAAATTTGGGAAAAGGAGTATAATTAATTAATATTGTAACGTTTAAACTAAAGGCAAATGGCAGATGACAAATTATTCGATGTAGATTTCAGTAGTCTTACTGATACAGAACCCATATCAATGGAAGAAGTTAATTCAGGGACTGCAGAAGAAAAAACTTCTGAGGAGGGAGAGGCCACAGAAGAAATAGTAGAAGAACCAACAGACAAAAAAACAGAAACCAAAAAGGAACCAGAACCAGATACTCTGGATATAGAGACAATCAGTGGAGAGACTTCTGAAGAAGAAACAGCAGAACCAGAAATAGAAGAGGTAACTGATAAAGAAGAAAAAACTCCTGTATCCAAAGAAACAAAAACAGCCCCTGGTAGTGAGGGAGACTCTTCTCCTATTTCTCCATTTGCCTCTCTCCTTCATGAAAAGGGCTTTCTACCTAACTTAGATTGGGATAAATTCAATGAGTCAGATAACAAAGTAGAAGCTTTGGCAGAAGCAATGAGATCAGAGATAGCAATTGCTAATAATAATTTTATTAATTCTCTGCCTCCTGAATTAATTGATACTGTGAAAGCAGTAGCCAATGGAGTTCCTCTTGATGCATTGAAAGGCCCTGTTCTAAAACAAATAGACTACGGTAAAATAGGAGAAGCCGAGTTAAAGGATGATGTTGAACTACAGAAAAAAATAATCAAGGAAGGCTTGGCTATTAAAGGTTTCAAAGCTAAAAAGATCTCAAAATTAATAGAGACTTATGAGGACACTGGAAGTCTTGAAGAAGAATCTAAAGATACTTTAGAAGACCTTCAAGAACATTATGCAAAAGAACAAGAATATATTAAGCAACAGTATGCTAAGCAGCAGGAAGAATTAGAGCAAAGAAATAAAGCTACTATTCATCATATACAATCTAGCATAGAGGATGTTGATGAAATAATTCCCGGAGTCAAATTAAATAAGACTACAAGGGATAAGTTATTTCATAACATGACTCAAATAGTAAGAGAAGATGAGCAAGGTACCCCGCAAAATTTTGTGATGGCTATGCGCTCAGAGAATCCCATAGGATTTGACTTAGCAGTAACTTATTTAGCTGATGTCACAAAGGGATTTACAGACTGGAGTAAAATTAAAAAAGCAGGTAAAACAAATGCTGTCAAAGATTTTGAGAAAGCACTTGGTACCACCTCTCATACTTCAGGAAGGCCGAAAGGAGACCCATCAAGTGAAACCGGAGCAGAGGAGTCACTAATGGACAGCCTTGCTACTATGTTTCCAAGTAATAATAAATAATCAATTAATTAATAACTAAAACTAAACAAAATGCCTAAAATTTCACCATTTCAGATGACAGAAGCACAGGCTTGGGCAGGACTAACAACCAAGAACCACCTAGGTGCTATCTATCAGTCAAAACCTCAGTTGGCATCTAAACTAATGACAAGGATTGCTCAGACAAACTTTGGATTAGATTTAGACAGCTATCTAGATCAATTTTCTCCTCTGTACTTAGACACAGATGACGATTTTGAATGGGATTTGATTGGTAGTGCAAAAAAGAATGTCCCTCTTGTAGAAGCAAGGGTTGCAGGAACAGCAATTGTTGCAACTGATACTCCAGGACTTAATTTTACGGAATTTACTTTAGTTTTTCCAGAACAATGGTTCTCAGATGAGAACGTAATTGTTGGAGAGAAAAACGAAGTATACTCTGTACAAATTATTGCTGATCCAACTCCAGAAGGAACTAATTGGGTTTATCGTGTAAAATTAATTACAGGAGATCCCGCTTTATTCTTTCCTTTTGAAGAGTTACAAGCAGGTAAGCGATTTTCTAAAGACTGGTCTTTGGTAGAGCAAACTCTATCTAAGAAAGGTGGTCTTGTGAACTTTGTATCTCCATTTAAAATGCGAAATGCTTTCTCAATGATCAGGATGCAGCACACTGTTCCTGGTAACATGATTGACAGACCTTTTGCAACAGCTTGGAGAGATGACCAAGGAACTGTTCATAAAACTTGGACTCAGTATGAAGATTATCAGTTTGACCTACAATTTCGTCAAGAAAAAAATAGGTTGTTGATGTATGCTCAGGCAAACAAAACTACTGATGGTAAGTACAAGAACTTTGGAAAGTCTGGCCACATTAAGAAGCAAGGAGCTGGTATTCGTCAGCAAATGGAATCTTCAAACACTTCTTATTATAATACTTTCTCAATTGATTACTTGATTGATATTCTTTTGGATCTTTCTGAAGGAAAACTTCCAAGTGACAAGCGAGAGTTTGTAATGAGGACTGGAGAGCGTGGTGCAGTACAGTTTCACAAAGCAATTGAGAACAATGTACAATTGTTTACTCCACTATATAACGATAGTCGCATGTATAAAGCAGGTGGCCAGTCAGGTGTGAAAATGCCTTACGGTTATGGAGGACAATTCATTGAGTACATGGGTCCTCAAGGAATTAAAGTTAACCTAAGTATTGATTCTCTGTATGATGACAGAGAAAGGAATAAGATCTACTCTCCAGATGGTGGTGTAGCAGAATCTTACAGATATGACATCTTGGATGTTGGTACTTCTGACGGAGAACCAAATATCCGAAAAGTCTATGTAAGAGGAGGTGAAAACGGAATGGGCTATGAGCCTGGACTCCGTCATCCATTCTCAAGAGGTGGTGAGCGTAATATCATGGCACACTCTACTGATGGCTATACAGTTCATAAGTGGTCAATGTGTGGAGCTATGGTTAAAGATCCTTCAAGGACAGCTCAGATTATTCCATCAATCTTAGCATAATTAATCAATTAAATAATAGGAAATGGAGACAGAAACTATGACAACAACTACTTTTACTCTTCCTAATAAGAAGGTATTAGTAGTCCCTGTAAGGAGAAAAGGGAGGTGGTTACCAGATAATCATGAGGCATCCTTTTTATTTAAACATTCATACTTTCAGGTAGTAGTGCCGAAAGATGGAAGAACAGGAGAATTGAAAGATCCCCTGACACCAGAAGAGAGGACTTATTTTGAAAATAAAGCTTCAGGACTGGCTTTAAATGCAGGAGATCTTTCTACTCTTAAAAAAGATGATAACTTTTGGACAAATTTTCGAGTAAAGCTTGATAAGAATGTTCTTCAGTTAGATCTTTCTAAACCAATGGATTACCTTAGGTATAAAGTACTGCTAGTGAATGGAGAAATTGTAGCTCCATCCTCTGCAGAAAAGTATGCCAAGGGTACCTATAGGTTTGCAATAGTAGAAGAAGACTATCAGCATGAAGAAAGAGTTAAAGCAGCTAGTGAAAAGAAAACTGCTTATAAGTTTTTTGGAAAAATTGATAACTCCCCTACAAAAATGAAGAATTTCTTAAATGTGTATTATACACAGAAGCCTGGTGGGAAACAAGTTCCCCCTAATGCTAAAAAGGAATTCTTAATTGCAGAAATTGAAAAACTGATTGAGGTTGACTTAATAGGGTTTTTACATTTAGCTAAAGATAAGGACTACGATAAAAAAGTTCTTATATTTACAGCCCAAAGAGCTGGAGCTTTAGTTAGAGAAGGTTTAACCTTTAAAACTCCAGAAGGAACAGTGATCGGTGATAGTTTACAAGAAGCAATAACGTTCTTTGACAATCCTAAAAATAATGAGGAAGTCATTAAAGTAAAGGCCAGGATAGATAACGCTAAATAGTTAATATCATGACAGCGGTAGAAATGAGAGATTTGTTTTTTATCTTATATGATAAGATAACTAATCTTGCAGCCCCTGGATATACTGATGATGAAATTTCTGATTTTTTAAATAAAGCCCAGTTACAATTTGTCAAGCATAGATATAATGAAAAAGGCAATAAGTATCAGGAAGGGTTTGAGGAAACAGAAAAAAGAAGGAAAGATCTAGCACAATTAACTAGAAATTTAGTTGCTGGTATATCTTCAGATCAAACAGGAGTATCTCCCAATGGAGTATTCTATGATTTGCCAGAAGGATATATGTATACCTTGAGAGAGGAAGCAACAATAACAAGTAATGATGAGTGCATAGATGGAAAAAGGATCTACATAAAACCAATTACTCATGATGAGTATGCGATTAATTTATTAAATCCTTTTAAAAAACCTGATCATACTGTAGCTTGGAGATTGGATTATAGCAATACTGCTCCTGTCTCAGGAACTGCCACTAAAAGGCATGAATTGGTAACAGATGGTACTTATAGTGTAGGAACATATCATTTAAGATATTTAAATATGCCTGCAAATATAGATATCGCTGGTGGAATAGCTTCAGAGCTAGATCCTTCAGTTCACGAAGAGGTAGTAGACGCTGCAGTTAGAATAGCAGCAGGAATAACAGATCCAGGATCATATCAAATTAAAGTAATAGAAGAACAACAAGGAGAATAAAATGACAAAAGAAGAGATAACAAAGAGACAAGAAGATTTAGAAAAGAGACTAGAAGCAATTGCTGAGAGAAGAGCAACTCTAGTACAAGAAGTATCCAAAATGGATGCAGAATATCAAGCAACATCTGGGGCAATCCAAGATTGTGCATGGTGGCTCAAGACTCTTGAGAAACCAAAAGAAATTAAAAAGGAGCCAGAAAAGAAGCTGGCAAAAACTGGTTAATAACTCTAAAATTAAATAAAAATGGCATTTAAACAAGTAACAAATAAGAACTTCAAGCCTGGAACTGGTGATGACAGGTTTCCTGTGTATTCAAAACAACTTAATGACGCACTAAAAGCGTTAAATGGCGATGCTACCCCAGAACCTGTAGCAATGAAGACCCCTTACACATCAGTAACAGCAAGCAGAACACTATCAGTTAGTGACAGTGGAGGATTGTTTGTATTATCTGGAGGTGTTATAACTATGACATTACCTGCAATGACAAGTGCCTTTGAAGGATTTACCTGCACTATTATTTCTGGTAGTGATGATGAGCATGTTATGTTATCAGGGGGAGCAAGTTTAATATACTATGACGGTAGTTATGGCAGTGACCATGCTACAAATACTGGTAGAGACATACATCAAACAGTATCATCACTTACATTAAACGCTGCTGCAATTAATGACACTATTAAAGTTTTTAGTGATGGTGTTTTTTGGTACTGTAGTGGCTCAACACTAGCTACTGTAGATGCAAGCTAATAAAATTAATAACTAAACTAGTCTAAGATTTAGGAAAAGACAGAAAAACAAGAATCTCAAGACTCTAATTCAACTAAATTAATTGTCAAAAATTTAAAACTAAACTAAAATGGCACAACAAGAAAGAAATGTATCAAATATAATTGTAAACGGAGCAACTGTTGCTTTATCCGCAGGAGGAACCGTTGACACCCTAAATGCAGGGGAAGTAGGAGTTTTTAGCCCAGATGGGGTTAGAGTACTTACAGCTACTGCTCCGGCTCTCACTAGTTTTTTTCTAGCAAGGGGAGGTACAGCAGTAGTAGGAGCTGCAAACGGATATCAGATAACAGATTTAATAAATGTTGCAGATATGACTCCAGCTACATCAGCTCAATTTCCAGTAGCAGCAGTAGAACAACAAGATTCCATTGGATATAATGGAACTTCTGGGTCTATTGAAGTTATTAATAATAACCTGTACATGGCTTCTCTTTATATTCAAGAGTATTTGACTTCTAGTACTGATGGAAGAACTATAAAACATTTTCAGTACAAATCAGATGCAACTGCTACACAAGCAGAAATTGCAATTGGATTAACAGGAAGTGGAATTCAAAACTTTTCCAAAGAAGCAGAACAGTATATTATTTTTTCTGCGTATTGTAACTCTGCAGTAACCGCTGCTAATGACTTTGTTAATGACATTACAGTTACTAGAGGATCAAAAGTTGTTTCAGTTGCAACTGCAGTTACATGGGGACCACTTCCATTAACTTTAGCAGTTGGAGATTTTGTTAGAATGGGATCTAATGGTGCAGGTACTGCTCTTACTGACGATGTTTATAGAGTAACTGCAGTAGATACGGTTAATCTTAACTTTACAGTTGACAGACCAGTTCAAATTGCAAGTCAAGTTCTAGCACAAGCAAGTTCAGATGCTGAAGTTATTACTGCAGCTTTAGGAGCTGCTGCTGATTGGGGAGTTGATCTTCAAGGACAGGCTCTTGAGTTTCAAATAGGAAAATTATTCTACAAAAAAGCTCGTTGGGAAACAGTTTTGAAGGATTTTGGAACTACTAATTCTGCCAGAGAAGCTAATGCTCTTGATGGACGAGGAGTAGGTCAGGATATGGCCCAAATGGAGTGGTTTTTAGATGGAAATGAAGGTGAGACCTATAGAATGGGAGAACCTGCAATCTATCCTTTTACTGGTACAATAAATGCTGCGTTGCTTTATACAACTTACAGCATTTCCTTTCAGGATAGATCTTTAGTAGGATTTGAGAATAACATTTCTCCAAAACTATTGCAAATAGCTATTCCTTCAGCAGTAAACGGATCTGGATCTCCAGCTAATGCTGTTACAGGTACTGGAAATAGTTTAACAGCAGTGCTGAATGCTATCCCAGGAATTACTGGAGTAACATTGACGTAGTGTTGAAATAATATAATCACAGGGAGCAAGTTCTCCCTGTGGTTATTTCTTGTTCATTCTTTTAACTCCTTCTAGAGATGGCTCTATATCTGAATTTTAACATAAAGCAGAGCGATAATGCTAGGGAGCTTGCTTTCACTGAAACTACTGGCGCATATAATGGATCTACAAATCCTGGAGGATGGGGTACTCCCAATCCAGCAATTGCAGATGTAACTACTAGTGCTAGACTATCTATAACTCCTCCTGGAGGTACTGCAACTATAATAAATGTAAGCACTACTCATCCTACTGTAGACAAAACTATAGAGGTAGTTATTAGATCTCAGGACATTGGTCTGGGAACAGATACAATATTACCTGATGGTCTATGGGAAATGAGTTATTATGTAGAGGATACAGTGGCTGTTCCTAATGTCACTTACACTAATGACCAAACAATATTTGTTTCAGGACAAGCAAGATGCTGTGTTTATGGATTATTAGCAGATATTGATATTTCCTGCTGTGATTGTGATGGCAGTGATATGGCAAGAGCTTTAGAAGCTTTTACTTATTATAGAGCAGCTATTGCATGTGCTGCATGTGGTAATACAAGTAAATTTACAGATGCCTTAGGTATTGTAAACAATTATTGTGATATTAAATGTAAATGCGATTAAATTATGGCTACTTCTGAAAATAATTGTATAGATAATTACTCTTTACCTCAAGGTCCTGCTGGACCACAAGGTACTCAAGGTTTACAAGGACCTACAGGACCTATAGGATTAGATGGAGCTCCAGGACCACAAGGAAGAGATGGTAAAAATAAAATAGATATAAATATTCAGGGAAATGATTTGCCCTATAGTGAGATTACAACAACTGCATCTACAGAGGTAGATGTCGCTTATTTTATATTCCCAGGAACAACTACATTTACTCCAGTAACTGCCTTCAAAATAATGACTAGTCTTTTAGCATATTCTGCCACTACTACAATTAGATGTACATTATACGAGATAAGTACTTCAGGAGCCACTACCTCTGCAGGAAGTGTAGATTTAGAACTTACTTCTCCTCCTGTTCCTCTTAATCAACATAAGTTTATGATAGGAACATGCTCACAATTAAGCCTTCCAACAAGTGAAGCAATGATGAAAGTAACTGTACAATTTTTAAATAATGGGTATAATCCAGGAAATATAGAAGCAAGAATTTACGCTTTTGAAATGAGATAATATGAGTACCTATACAAACAATAATAATGCTATAGATTACAGCTCTATCCAAGGGCCACAAGGTCTTATAGGGTATACTGGAGCTGTAGGTCCTCAAGGTGCAACTGGAGCAACTGGTACAGTAACTGGTCCTGATGGACAACCTGATTCAATAAGGACTGATATATCATTTTCAGGAGGTAAAGCTCCTCTACGTACACCTTCATTACTTAATCCACTACCTTATAGACTAATTAAAGAAGGAAAAATAAGATTTGTAGGATCTTTTGGATTTGATAAACAAGTAGAAGTAAGAACTGCTGCTGCAACAGCAAAAGTCCTTATAAGTGCTACTAGTGAAACCGGAGGAGATGTAGAAATTGGTCTTTGTTTGAATGGAAATAGACCTGATGGTACTGGAGAAACCAGAATAGCTATAAAAGAAATAACTGTTTCAGGTACTGGGTTACCTCAAGATGCTACTATAGTGCAACTAGATCGTGTTTCTGGTAATACCATAAATCAATATGATACTGTATCCTTATGGGCATATATAAAACCTACAGCAGATGAGATGCAGATTATAATAGATGGAATGGCAAATGATCCTGGGGTAAGTACAGCACAGGCAACATATTATATTGATGAGACCTATGTACGTCCTTATGATATGCTTTCTCCAGATCCTTTCTATTGGGCACTATCAGAGGATTACAATATTAAAAATACTTATATTCCAGGGGCTCAAGTAACCCAGATGCAAGACACTTTACAAGCTTACATTGATTCATTAGATCCTAGTGTTTCACTACCTTCAATAGACGAAGAGAAACTAGGGATATTAAAAGTACATTATTTACAGATATTATAATGGCAGTTTCAGATTTCTATACTACTAATGACCTTCTTGTAAGAAGAGTATATATGGCAGACTGGATATGCGATGAACTAACGAAGTTTGTTAATTCTTATAACTATGGAGATGACATTAGCCAAGCATGCTTAATAAAGCATCAGTATGTAACTGCTTTATTAGAGGCTGTTGAATGCTATACTCCAATCACTTTAACTGCTCAAGATGGAGTTGATAATTGTCTTACAGAAGCTAAATTAGATTCCATATTTGATAGAGTAGAGACTATTACAGGACTATGTTTTCAAGCAAAAGGAACAACTTATAATCCGAATTATGATGCTTCAGTCCTTCCAGCATTAACAGGATTAAACACTGGAGGAGATTTAGTTGGAAATGAGGGAGAGGATATAGATCTTAATAAAGACATATTTGAATAAATTTAAAACTTTAAAACTATATACAGATGCCTACAATAAATAGCTTACCAGCAATAGCCTCAATAACAGGAAGTGAAGAGTTTGTAATTAATAATGCAGGGACTGACAATAAATGCACTGCAACACAAATTACAGCAACAGTAACTACCAACTTGACTGCAGAGATAGCTACCAGAACTTCTGAAGTGGCTACTTTAACAACAGCTAAACTAGCTCTGGCAGGAGGCACTATGACGGGAGATATAGTTTTACAAGGAGCTCCTACAGCTAATCTACATCCTACCACTAAATTATATGTAGATGCTGGATTAGCACTAAAAGCCGCTGCTTCCTCCACTGTGCTGGATTCTGGAGCCACAGCAGTAACAGCTACAGCAACTGCAACTAGCGGAAGTACTGCAGTAGCAACTACTCAGTATAGTAAAGATGATATATATCAAAAAACAAATATAAAGAAGACAGTCTTAGATGCAGCTACATTAACTTTAACAACTGCCCATAGAGGTACTATTGCTGTAGATTATACTGGTGCAGGAACTGCTAATATCACTCTTCCAGTTATAAGTAGTTTAACTATTCCTTTAGGTTATGAATATTGGATAGTAGACACAGGAAATAATGCAGGAACAAATACTATTACTATAACTGCAGGAGCGGGAAACACTGTAGATGGAGGTGCTACTACAACTATTGAGACAGATGGAGAGAGCATGCTACTTGCAAATGATGGAAGTACTGTATGGTATGTAAAAGACAAAGATTCAGATGCATCAACAACTGTCAAAGGAAAAATAGAGATAGCAACTACTGCAGAAGCTGCATTACTTACAGATACTGCAAGAGCAGTAACTGCTGAAGGAGTAGGAACTGTCCTAGATACCTTCCCTTATAATATTACACAATTAGGAAGTGCTTCTCACACACTAACAGCAGCTAACACTGGAACATGCTATGTTACACGAACTACTACAGGAGCATGTGCAATAACTCTTCCAGATCCCAGTACATCAGTTATTAATACAAGAGTTCAATATGCTATTTATGATGCAGGAACTGCAGCTATAAATAACATTACAATAACTTCTGCAGGAGGTACTATAGATGGGGGAGCTTCTTTTGTTATTAACAACAATAAAATGGGAGCTACATTTTTCCATGATGGAACTAATTGGTACTCTATAGCAAATACACAAACTGCATACTCAGGAGGAGCTACTACTCCATGGACAACTATAGGAGGAAGTACAAGTATTTACTTTGCACACCATGCAACCATAGGTGCTACTATTACTCCCACTGCTCTTCTTCAGTTAGATCAAATAAGTGGAGATGTAGATATAGTCTTTTCTCAATCAGCAGTTGCTAAATTTGCAATGGGAATAGATGATACAGATGATAATTTTAAAATATCTTCAGGGGGAACTGTAGGAACTGGAGATATTCTTAATATAGACGATAGTAACTCTCACATGGGATGGGGAGTAGCTCCAGATGCTAATACTAAGATCAAAGTTATTGGCGTTGCTACTGCTTCTAAAATAGTAGATGTACAAAATGCTGCTGCAAACGTAGCTTTTACATCCTATGAAAATTTAACTGGACTTATAGGAAATGGACTAAGTGTAGGAGGTGCTACACCTTCTGTTAATGCTGATGGTATCAATGTAAATGGAACTGCCTTCAGCAAAGGGCTTAAAGTAGAGATTGCTACCACAGGATCTAGTCTTATAGGGGCAGAGTTACAACTAGACCATACAAATGCAGGATACTCTCATACAGCTTTACAATTAGAAGCTAGTGGAGCAGATAACAATTATGCTTTAGTTACTGTGGGAGGAAATGTAGGAATAGGAACTGCAACTCCAGCTGCTAGTGCATTAATGGATTTAACCAGTACAACAGGGTCATTGTTACTTTCAAGAATGACCACTACCCAAAGAAATGCCTTAACTGCTGTAAATGGAATGATACTTTATAACTCAACTTTAAATAAAGTACAAGTTTATGAAGGGGGAGCCTGGGCTAGTGTAATTTAAAAGAATATATAACAATTAAAACTAAATAAGATGCCAATAACAGGAACACAAAAATACGTTGGACAGATTTCAGCTAATAACTTACAAGAGATAATATCTTTAACTGAAGGCAAAGCATTAATAACAGAGGTAAGTGGTGGAACTACTTATATAGGAAAAGCACCTCCGGGATCAGTTACTTCAGCTGCCAGATGGCAAATAGGTAGAGTAGTGGTAGCTGGAGGTACAACAACTATTACTTGGGCTGACGGAAATATAACTTATGATAATGTCTGGGATGACAGAGCAACTTTAACTTATCTCTAAACTAAAACACTATGGCGACTTTAAAACCAACATTAACAATATCAAGCACTGATGCTACCAGTGATAATTTAGATTTTTCTGTAACAGATACTCTAACTACTGTAGCTCCTACAGTTAATCTATCAAGAATAGATGTATTACACACAGGTTCTGGTACTGAGATCATTACAGCAGCAGCTGCTAATCCTCATACATACTTCTATGCTAAAAACACTGATGCTACAAATTATGTTATATGTAGAACTGCTGCAGGAGTGGAATGGGGAAGATTAGCCCCAGGAGAATTTATGTACATGGCTGTAGCTGCAACTGTAGGAATTGAATTTCTAGCAGTCACTGCCACTTGCATAGTTGAGTATGGATATTGGACAAAATCTTAAAAAAATAGTAATTAATAATTAATACATAAAAGACCATGGCAGTAAAATTTGATCC
>NZER01000026.1 GCA_002690445.1 Candidatus Pacearchaeota archaeon | reverse complement strand
TACATATATATCTATTTTTATAACCAGTACTGAAGACGCTCAGTGCGCTGAAGGCGGTTCATCATTAGATGATGATATTATTTCAAAAATAAACGGTTTAAATGTGTATTGCTTACATGCAGCAAATTGGGCTTCTGCGACAACTAGTGATATGTTTGGGCTTGAAGAGGAGGACTGGCAGTCAGTCACAGATGGTAATAAAAATATTTTTAGCGCTTATTATGAATATCGCACTCAGCCCGACATTTTCTCCCCAGAAGTAGAAACATACTTTGGTTTGTTAGAGGGCATTGCGGGCCTCTATAATACTAGATATAATTTATTGACCTTAGACATGAATGCATCCAATTCTGTCTGGACAAGACAAGATGATATGTTTACAGAGTCTGGTCAAAAAATAATAAAATTTCGAACATCCGTTGAATACAAACTCGGCGTCGATAGTACGGCCGCGAATGACGATGGTGCTTTTAGTACTGCCTATAGTTGGGATTTTTTTGATAATGAACCTTCGTTTTGGTACACTTTCGCGTTTGCATCTTTATATGAATACAGCGATTCAGATATCGCAGATGTTGTCAAAAATAAGATACTTTTAGATAAAATAACCAGTGATGTAACATATGAAAAGGTTTTTTCTAATGGTGAACTGCAGAGTGTAGTAACCTCATATGTTGATTCTCAAGAAATTGTTTATGACCAAAATCCTATTCAATCCATCTCGGGCCAATATTATAAAGGTGACAATATCAGTCACGATGAAATAGTAAAATATTTTGAAGATTTTGTTACCAAATTTAAAGAAGAAGACTTTTACGATGTAAGTGACACAGATTTAAATGATATGCTGGATCAAATATCAGCAACGATACAAACCCCCGAAGATACAGCGAAAATAATAAGAAAATTAGACGACCTCAGAAGCTTGTTCCCGAGTAAATCCTCTGCAACATCGGTTGGTAAACTATACGCGCGTTTTAGAAAGAGGGTTGTTACTGCAAATATCGCCGTTGAAAGAGGAACCCCGTTAAAGAATATACTACATAGAAATTCGAAATTTCTTGATTTAAGAGAACCGGATATAACAGATTTAGCAGATTCAACTTTTGATGAAGATTGGAGATCTAAATCGGATGAATATATTTATCCCGATCAAAGCTTTATATCAAGAAACGCGATATACTCATCCACCGAAGACAACGAACAAGAAGTCGAAGATCTTAGTCTATCACTCGCAGTGCAAGAGGGTTTGAGCGATGATCTCACGGACCTCCTAGACAATCTGTTCTCGTCTTACGATACAGATGCATTGGTTAGAAACCGCGGCTTCTTTTTCTTTGATTATGAAAAAGCTTTTAGAACAGTTGCACTAATTAATCGATTTTTCAGTGTCACTAAATTATCCGAATTTGGTATCAATATTACTCCTTATAACTCATTCAGATTTAGCGCTGCGTCGATTACAAGAACAGAGAATGATGGTGACATAGTTATTTCTTGTGATTTTGATGAAGACGTAGAATATCCCTTAAGCAAAACAACTACATTCTCCAATCAAACGAATTCGGGTCTAGATGTATATGGGCTGCCCGCGCCTGGCTATTATTCGGACGCTTCACCAGCTTACGAAGATGTTTTACTAATATCACAAGAAACCGACTATCTCACAATCAGAAACTTTGTTCCGCGACAAACAGATTCTATATCCTCTGGAATCCCAGACTATCGTCTAGCTTGTTTTTCGTTCCAAGATTTTTATGATGATGATATTGCGTATTATAGTGATAGTACGGGATATACGGTTGATATCACAATTGAAGATCGAACAATTGAGGTGGCAAGTGCTCTCATGGATCATTTTGGATCTGCTAGAGATAAACTAGATGAATTTATGGAAGTTGTAACGTCTGATTTTTCATATAATCCTGCAACAGGAGATTATAATGAATTTTTTAATAAAGGAATTACGAATTATTATTCTGGAAATCTTCAAGAGGCTCCCTGGATTATGGCGCCCGTTATTTATTGTATCCATCAAGATTTAGTTTATGATTTATATGACGGAGATACAGAAAAAATATTAGAAGCCGCCCAAACTATTATCGATAGTATTGCGCCTTACTCTGGAAACTACGAAGCTTTATATTCCTTCAATGAAGCGTTTCATAATTTCCACACAGATATATACCACAAAATCACAGGAACTATAGGACGAGCTGTTAACGCTCTCGTTGGGACAACACAATCAAAAGCTTTTCAAAGTACTATCTCATATTCTTCTGCCGGATCTCATGGGGATTCTGGGGATATTTATGGAGTTCTTTATGTGTCATTCGCTGGGGATGTGGGCGTTGGCCACGTTGGCGAAGGTGAAGAAGTGAGCGAGGAAGGAAGCCTAGGCAAATGCTCTGAAGTGATGCCAGGGTGGGCCGATGAGGTTGCTAGAATTGAAGGTCTGACAGACGACGAAGACCTTCGAAAAACAATGCTTGATAGTGTAATCGGGGCGATGTATTCTTATCCAGATACATGTGATAATGATTATGGAGAAAGTACCGACGATTACGATCGAGAAGACGTTTGAAGGTGGGACGTTCGAGAAGATGGAGAAGATCTAGATCACTGTATATTTGCATTAGAGCGCTAAGTATAATAAGGAAATAAAAAATGTCATTTCAACAAACTACATTTACCAATATTAAAGACCCAAACTTTAGAGAATCACGGAAAAAGCAATCAAAAACTAAGTTCGTAAAAGGCAGAAGAGTGGACACCGAAGCTCAAAGTCAAACTTATCAAATTATAACGATGGCGGACAAAATGACAAATATTGGCCACGTAGAGATCAATGTTAACAATACAACAACACTCTCTTCAGACGTATTAGAAACCGTCGGTATTACATTAATAACAAATGTTGAAAAATATGAAGATTATAGTTTGATAGGTGAAGAAGACAGTGTTGTTTCTAACCCCAACATCGATACAGACTTATCAAAAAAGAAAAACAAAAGTTTAACTGCAACCGGCAAGTTTCCAAGCTCAACTGACCCCTTCTATACTCTCGATGAAAACTTAACAAGAGCTATAGAATTAAAAAAAAGTACAGCGGATTTAGTTTTAAAAAATCAAAATGCTACAAAGATTGCTGGTGACCTTGCAGAATTAAATGCAGATAAAAGCACTGGCACGTTAAAATATTTTAAGAAGTAAGATAATTATTAAAGGATTACAAAATGGCATACACCGAAGGCGTCTTTACCGAAGAAGAATTAGAAGAACTTGCTGAATCTATAGCCGGCGCGCCTAGAGGCTATGAGGACACTGGTTTTCTCCCAACAATAAGTATCCAAACAGAAGTTGGAAGCGATGGTTTAATTACTGCTGATAGTTTCAAAATTGTATGGTATCCTTATTCAGTTGGTATATATTATGACGACGGCGCTGCGCAGCACTCACTACCTGATAGGGTTGAGGACTTTGACTATGCAGCCGGCGACTTTGCTATTTGGAAAGAGATAACAGAGGACAGTGACGAGATATGGAATTCTTACTCTAATGTTGGCGATCCTTCCGATCTTACAATCACAGAATCCGACAGCGATACTACTACAAAAACATTTGATATTGTATACCCAGACGCAGAAATAACAAAGCTGGATGCCAAATATAATAAAAGCGATTACACCCTAGACGAAATAACAGGATTTGGTAACGTGATTAGTGGCTCATTCACACCTTTTATATTATCAGCTATTTCATCTTCTTACAGATTAGAAAGTAAATATGCTTTTAGGAAAGTTAAAACAGCGCCACTTAAAGCGGCAAATATGTCCGCTCTTGGAGCGACTGGAAGCATAACCATCACCACAACAGGAACCTCTACAGGAGGCGGTAGCTACTAATGCCCGGTAAACAGTGTCAATTTTTAAGTCCTAGTTTATTAACTGGTTCAGAAGATGTTTTCAGAAACGCCATTGGTGGCTATTGGAATGTCGAAGAGTCAGAAAACATAGAAGGTACGACCACCTATGAATTAGAATTCATAGATTTTTCTACAACCGATCCTCTTAGTGATTATTTCGATACTATAAAAATTAATACGGACCCAGAATTTGTCGAAAACATATCCGATACGGTTGTTTTTCCATCAAAACGCGCTCCCGTCAGAATTCTCGCTAGCGGAAATGTAGACAGTGATGTGCATTGGAAAACAATCTTTATGGGAGGAACCTACGGTGATCAAATCTATAGTGGGTTATACAATGAAAACGTTTTTAATACACACTACTTTACATATGAAAAACCATATCCAAAAATAGAAGAAAAGCTGCTGAGAACCGCGGTCGATGAAATACAAATTTCTTATGAGTATAACAATTACTTACCCCAATATCAAGATTATATAAGGAATGCAAGTTCCGTCTTAACCATTCCAAACTATTATCTTCTTACAGATCTACAAAGTTATGATCTGGGAGCAGGATCTGCAGACTTAGATCTTTTTGATGAAGATCTTTTAAACTTTGTAACTTTGGAAAATCAATATGAAGATGTTGATGGTTTGTTTAGTTTCAATAGAATAGCTTTACGACAAATAGGCTTCGATCCGCGCGTTGCATCCTCTGATCAGTTGGTGGAAAAAAACAAGTCTTATACTTATTTAACAACAAATTATCTAGCAAGTGGCTTAAAAGAAAATGCACTTTCGGCTTCAACCGAAACATACATTACACATAAAATGAAAAACGTCTTTTTGGATTCAGACGCTATAGTCAAATTGTACACAACTCAAAGAGCTGAATCTTCGTACACTAGAAGCAAATTTCCTTATTATATGAAAATCGATTTTCCGCTTGACAACAATACAGACACATCCACATATAGAACTATAATAGAAGATGTTGGTTGCTCTTCTCGATTTTTAAAAGTTCTCAAAGAATCATTTAGTGATCAGTTGTCAAAACCACCATATAACGTTAAAATAAACAATGTGAGTCTTAAACTGATTAACGAATATAGTGAAGGTTCTACGGACAGCGACATAATCAAGACTTTATCCGACAATGAAGATGTAAGTTATAAAGCCGTTGATTTTCGTGATATGTTGGCATTTATGCATAATAATTATTTGTCTGTAACTGATGATTGCATGTTTATAGGGGAGAATAACACAACAAGAAAGGCAGCTATGGATACGACCGGCGCGCATCGATATTCTAATAGTATAGATAGTTTAAAAACCATCAGTGGCGTTGTTGCAGCACTGAGCAGCCTTGACGATTCAAATATAGCAGCCGATATAACCCCTCTTGATGAAGCATATACAGACCCTGGTTCGTATACCGAGACGCTGGCTTACAGAATTGAAAAGATCGGTGGGAAAGCCACCGGCGATTCCAAAACGCAAAACGCTCTTCAAAACTATTGGTTCATGAACACAAATGAGCTTGATNACTTTACNTTTATTGATACACAAGTTAANTATGNTGTTGATTATACTTATAAAGTTTATGCTTATGTTNTGGTGGTTGATAAAAAATATAAGTTTTCCAATCTGGCTTTATCAAGATTGATTGGATATGATAATACTGATACGTTTCCCTCTTATGGTTTGGAGTTTTACAACCCAACGACAGGAGAAGACACTGATCAATTATTTAACGATATAACAATTGATAATGAATACGCCACCCCCGCTCAGGTTCGCTTACGATATCCATTTGCGGCCGATTTTTATTTAGAATACGAAAACTCGCTTAAAATTATAGAGGTTCCAATATATACGAAAACTCTTAGAATACTAGATCACCCAGCTAATACCACAAACGTATATCCTTATCAGCATTTGAATACAACACAACAGGTTGGTTTC
This sequence comes from Candidatus Pacearchaeota archaeon, assembly GCA_002690445.1. The sequence goes on along the minus strand of NZER01000026.1, from coordinate 4,906 downwards.
GGCTTGTATTATGATGTTTTTAGTCACAATCTTACACCTGTGGCGGTTACGCCTATTGATTCTATACTTCGCGCGGCTTATATGAATGCAAATGATTTATTAGAAGATGAAAATATAGTAAACAAATCAGTCTCCAGACCAAGATATGCAGAAATATATCGAGTCAGTGAAAAGCCGAGCACCTATGAAGACTTTTCAGAAGCTTTGGTGGCCACTGTTGATATGAAAATTCAAAATTATAAGCCGCCTGAAATATTGTTTACAGGTCAAATGGCCCCGCATGAAACTTATACATACACAAACGATTTTTATGATGAGAGAATAAGAACAAATAAAAAATATTATTATTTGTTTAGAATTTTAAACGAACAACGCACATTAGCACAATGGTCAGATGTTTATGAAGTTGAGCTAATTAATGATGGTGGTTTCATTTATTCGTTATTCAACATTTTTAATCAAAAAACTTTAGGATTATCAGAAACTGTACAGCCATCTAAAAACTTTAAGAAACTAATTCAGTTAGAACCGAGTATATTGCATTTATCACTAAACACAGACAGTGCAGATTTTAATGAGCGCGCACATTCGCAAATGTCTAGGGTTCTTGTTGGGGATGCTGATACTGAAGATCTTATTTGGAATAAAACTTTTAAAGTTCGTGTGACTTCTAAGAAAACAGGTAAAAAAATCGATTTAAACATTACTTACAATTTGAATAGAGAATAAAGAAAATAAATACTATTTATACAAGAGAGGTACATTAATGGCATTTTTAGATAACTCTGGCGACATCATTTTGGACGCCGTATTGACTGAAGAAGGTCGAAAGAAAATGGCCGATGGGACTTTTAGAATAACTAAATTTGCCCTAGGTGATGACGAAATTGACTACTCGCTTTATAATAAAACTCACGCGAGTGGCACAGCATATTTTGACTTAGATATCTTACAGACACCAGTTTTTGAAGCCTTTACACAAACAAATGCCGGCATCAATTATGGGTTATTGTCTTTGACAGCAACCGACATTCTTTATATGCCTGTACTCAAGGTTAATCAACAAACCGCATTATCTAATACAGTTTTGAGTCCAACAACTCCTACCACGAATTTGTTTTACTTAGCAGACACAAGCGCCGACACAACCACCAATTTGTTATTGACGACCGCCCTCGCGACTTCTAATAAGTTTTTGGTTTCAGATGGTACGACCGGCCCTGCTCTTTTGTTAGAAACCGGACTCGATACATCAACAATAGCCGGCGATGCAGCCAATAAATCAAGTTATTTGGTATCAAATAATCTAGTTGATAGTTCTTTTCATGTGTATTTTGATAATCGATTTATCGTTAGTTGTCTTGGGCCTTCCAATGGTTCAAAGTTCGACAACACCAGCACAGGTACCTCTGGATCCCCCACGTTGGAATATACTCTCACGCGGGCCACTTCTGTAACGACCGATTTTACAATCAGCAATTATAGTGCATGTAGAGTTAGTGCTGGCAACAACGGTGTAATAAAAGATAGTTCCTATTCAACCGCCGATACAACTGTATCGGCAATTGCAGGCCCTAGAGGCAGCTTTACCGCATTAGGTTTTGTTGTCAAACCAAACTTGGATTCTGAATTTACATTATACGGAAGCGTTAGTCAAAATGTGTTTAGTGATTCCAAACTATATAGTTACATAGACACCACCGTTTATGTTAAAGGCACAACAACCGGTGCCACAGTTCAGATTCCTTTGAGAATAATCAAATATATTAGCGGTTAAAATTAGTTGGAGAAATTTTAAATGGCAGTAATCAATTACGAACCCTTAGACACGACATCAGATGTAACAACCACAAAAACGTTGTTATACGAGGCTATCCCTTTAACGGGTTCAATTATCGGAGAAGCAACATATAGTGATGGAAATATTAAGAACTATACTCATGGAATGTTTCAATCAGTTTACGATTATCCATATTTAAGTTCGTCAGCTAACCACATTCTTGATTTAACTGTTGGTTTTAGTGCTGGCTCTACACTTTCAGGCTCTGTTAGCTCGGTTCAAGAATCTAAAAAACTCAACATGTATAATCAGTTTGCTCAAGTTTTGTTGGGGTACACTGGTTCCAACAATGCTGTAAGAGAATTCGAGCTTGATCTAAACTTGGATGGAACCGGTAAAGCTTCGGCAGCTTTCTTCATTAACTTTTCACGACTAATCACCAAAGATCAAATTAAAAAAGGCTCGTTCAGTATGATAATTGGTACTGGATCTTGGGCGCTGCCCTTTGGTCCACGTACAGCAACACTTACGGATGCCAGTGCATCTGAAACAGGTGGCACAAATAATACTATTGGTGGTGATTATGGCCTGCTATACGATGTCACCAATACCGCAAGAGGTTTGGTATTTTATCAGGCCGGCATTGTAGTGTTGGGCACTGCGTCATGGGCCGCTGCATTAACTGATTTTAATAGTGGTTCCGCTGCTGGCTCTTTGTTAAGGTACACTTTAGCACAATCGCTGGTTAGCGCATCTATCTCGGGTTCTTGTGACGCTTTGCGACATAGAATCAAAAACATATCTTTTAACAACACTACAGAAATTAACTCTACGATCTATTTTTGCCGAGTTCCACATAACAAATATAATTACAGCTCTAACCCAACTTACATTAGTTCAAGTCAAATCAGAGTTAAGTCGATAGCTACCGATACTAGCGTATCCTATATTACAACTGTTGGTCTATACAGTGCCAACAACGAGTTGTTGGCTATTGCTAAACTTTCTGAACCATTGCGAAAAGACCCAACTAACGAGATAACTCTACGTGTAAGATTGGATTATTAAAGTTAGGAGCGTGATTGCCAATGGCTTTGAAAAAATTCGGCCCTAACGATTTAATAGTCAATACAATAAGGGCTCGGCCCAAATTTGAGTTTTTTGTATATGACGCGACGGTGTATTATAATAACACGCCGGCAATCTCTGCATCACATGGCGCTGCGGGCAACAATGTTTTAGGTGTGCCGGCAGGCTATACTAGCTTATATGAGTATAATATTGACCGGCCTCGTATTGATACTGATCGCATAATCGATGCTCGAAAAGCCCGCGGAGGAACCAGCGGTACTGGACGATCGTGGCAAACTGCCTTTAATGTTAATCCACATAAATATGTTCTTGATACCGGCCAAATATATCCCTTTATCATTAAAGATTCCAGCAAACAAACTTTCAAAACAATGCCAGATGATGAGTTTTCTTCATACAATTATGGAGATATTATTTCCGGCAGCACATCCGCAGCCTATCGAATAGAATATACCGATGAAGGTCCACAAATTTATGGTGGTGGTGTTGGCAAAGCCAAACGATATCAATATCCAATGTCGGCATCTATAACGCGCGAGTTCATGACAGGAGCCGCCGGCGTCAACGCAACGGGCGCCGGACAAAGACAGACGTGCGTAGATAAAAACCTGTTAGAGATGTTAGTCATCAAAACGTTTAAATGCTCACCCTATCACCGCCATTTTTGGTCTTTAAAGAATAGATTAGATTATTATGGCACTCTGAGCGAACATTATAAAGTTAGCTCCTCACACGGCAACAAAGAAACCAAAAAGATTAATCTGATTTCGATTCCTTCGATATTTTTTGGAAGCGGCATCCAGCCAGGATCTTTATCCCTCAAGTGGTATTATACGGGATCTCTTGCTGGCGAGCTTCAAGATACTAAAAAGAACGGTGAGTTAATCGAGGTATCTGGTTCCAATGTGGGTGCTGTGGCTGGTGTGGTTATGTACAATGAAGGGTTTGTTTTGTTGACTGGTTCGTGGGCCCTTAACCAACAAACAGTAAAAATGGAGCCTGGCCAAGACGCCGACAAACCAAAATGGATTTATTTCGGTGCAGGCGCAAATGATGGTATTAACCAATCAAACACAGCCGCGGCCTTTAATAAAATAGCTTTTAACTTATCATACAGAGGCACAACTGAAACGCAAACGGTCACAATGTTTTCGCATGCTCGCAAAGGCGAAGCTAACTTTTCCAACAATCCAACATATTTGCAATATGGCCAGAGACAAGTTCAAAAAAGTAGTTCAATAGTATATGAAGAAAATCCCAATAGATCGATTACCAATGTTGTTAGTTCAAGTTATACTGCTCATAGCGCTTCTTTCAGGAGACAAGTTTATATTTCCAGAGTTGGAATATATGATGATAATAAAAACTTGATCGGTGTTGCTACTTTATCCAATCCTATCTTGAAGGAAGAAGATCAGGATTATTCGTTTAAAATTAGATTAGATATCTGATATAATAAGAATATGATTTTAGGCGTAGATGTATCAACCAGTATCACCGGCTTTGCTGTTATTGCAGAAGGCGAACTGGTTTATTATGATTATGTTGATTTGCGAAAACAAAAAGGTGTCTTTGCTAAGACTCTCGCAATAAAAGAAAAGATAATGGATATCTTTGAGATGTACCAATGTTATAACGGAGGGCAGTTACGAGTGTTAGATCCTATCGCAGAATACCCCATCCAACACATCTACATCGAGCAACCTTTCACGTTCTTTAATAGCGGCGGTTCATCAGCTAAGACAATGGCGGTTCTTCAAAAGTTTAACGGCATTGTGTCGTGGTTGCTTTACGAACTCTTCGAGATTGAGCCTGAATATGTTGGCGCCACCTCCGCACGCAAAGAGGTGGGCATTAAGATTCCACGCGGCACGAAAGCAAAGAAAGTTGTGATGGAATACCTTTTGGAGAACGAAAGCGCCTTTAAGGTAGAATACACGCGCCACGGAAACCCCCAAGCACAATATTTCGATATGGCTGACGCAATCGTTGTTGCGAGAGCGGGATATAAAATAGAAGAAAAAAGCAAGAAAA
>NZER01000025.1 GCA_002690445.1 Candidatus Pacearchaeota archaeon | reverse complement strand
CTTGTCACCTCGAGTTTTTCTCCCTCCACCCTTGAAAAAGCGAGGTTCTAAGTGAACAATACGGGCCCCCGAAAACGAGGCAAGCGCCGCGCACCGCGGATCGACGGCTCGGGCCCGCGGGCCGCGGTAAAACCGACCTTACACACCGGGCTGGAATACAAGCGCGCGAAGATGATCGAGATCCGATCCGACATCGAGCTATGCCGCGAGCGTCAAGCCATTACAGCGCTATCGGCGCTCCACCGGCTCGAGTGCCAGCTCGCTGACGAGATCGAGATGGCGCTTGCCGTGGTCGATGATCCTACGGGTGCGATGTCGGCTGAGGAGCTCCTCGGGTTTATCCTGGAGACGATCCTACAAATGCCGCAGACCGTGCAGGACCAGATCGCTGGCACGCTCGACGCCGTGAGAACGGGCGCGATCGTGGCGCTCGGCGACGCGCCGAAGAAGGCGAAGAAGGCCAGACGGGCGAAGCGTTGAATCTCGCCCACCTAGCAAGCGCCGTCCAGCTGGTCAAAGCACGGGCCGACGTGCGCCCTCTTGATTTCATGCGCTGGACACCCCCACAGATGGCGTTCCTATCCGACCCGTCACCCGTCGTTTTGCTTCGCGGGGCCAACCAGATCGGCAAGAGCATGGCGGGGCTCGCTTCAGTGGTCTATCGGTGCACCCATAGCCATCCGTTCATTAAGACGCCCGATGGTCCGCAGAGAATTTGGATCCTCACGCATTCGTGGGAACAGTCGGCGGCCATCCAGCACAAGCTGTGGGAGCTCCTACCCAAGGACCTGCTCGACGCGGACACTGAGTATCGCCCGGGGCGCGGGTTCCGGGGCAAGACACCGATCGTCAGGTTTCGGGACGGCTCACTGATCCGCATCAAGACAACGTCGCAGGGCTCGCTGGCTCTGGCGAGTGACACGTTGGACTATGTTCTGATCGATGAGCCGCCCCCCCAGGCCATCTGGGGCGAGATCTCCGCCCGGGTATTGCGCCGCCGAGACGCGGGGATCGGGATCTGTATGACGCCCGTGGGGCGCCCGTGCGGGTGGCTTCGCGAGCTATGCGAGCAGGGTAAGATCATCGATCACCCGGCCCCGTTGACACTGGAGAACGTAACCCCCGAGGGCGGGCGCCCATTGCTCACCCAGGAACAGATCGACGACATCGGATCGCGATACCTTGCCATGGATCGGGACGCTCGGCTTCTCGGGGCCTGGGAGTGCATCAGCCCCGATCGGTGCTTCGATGCGTTCGGCGACCAGCACATATCGAAGGCCCCACCCACGGGCGGCCGACAGGTCAACGTGTGCGTTGGTATGGATCATGGCGCCGACGCCGGCAGCGAATGCGCGGTTCTGGTGGCCATCGATCGCACCGAGGGCGATCCGCGGATCTATATTCTCGACGAGTACACGGCCGGGAGCGCCCCCCCCGATGTCCACGCCCGCGGATTATTGGATATGCTCAGGCGAAACGGGCTCCAATGGTCGCACCTTGATCGATGCGTTGGCGATCGTGCCTACGGCGGCAAACGCTGGGGGGGCCGGATGTCGAATTCGAGACTATCCCGAGCCCTCGAGTCCGAGCTGCACACGCAATCTGGCGGGCTTAACCCCCAGATCCGCACCGCGTGGAAACCCCGGGGATCTGTGTATACCGGGGTTAGCGTGATTCATACGGCGATGGTTCAGGACCGGTTCCGCATTCACCCCCGGTGCGCGGACACGATCCGCAGCTTGCGTCACTTCTCGTTCAAGGACGACGAGTACAAGCACCATGTGGACGCTACCCGTTACAGCCTGGAAATGGTCACGCGCCAGCGATTGTACGCGCCCAACGCGGTTAAGATGTATTGACCACCACCCCCGCCCGAGGACGCGCCACTATGGGTCTGTCTCTGCTATCATCGACGATCCCGAATCCACCCCCGGCCCCGACCGCCGAGGATACCGCACGTTGGGAGCATAGCGCGCTTCGCCTTCGGATGTTGGTTGGCAGGTGGTCCGAAGACCTCGATCGGACGATCTCGCTTCATATAGATCCAACGCGTCGAGCGTCGTGGGGCGTGCCCGATCTGAGCTCCAATGTTTTCCGGAGTGTAACGAAGCAGCTGGCCTGTCTATTCGATCGACCACCGACGATCGATCATGCCGGGGCCCCCGACCAGGCCGCCGAGCTGGCCCGGCTGTGCGCCCGATCGGGTCTGTGGTCGCTGATGGCCCGGACTCAGGCGAATGTGATCGGTCTTCGCGAATATGGGATCCGAATCCACGCCACGGCGGACGGCGAGATCCTGTATCGCCCGATCGCCCCGAATCGGCTGATCTGTGGAGCTGACCCCGATCGCCCCGATGTGCCGGTGTACGTCAAGGAATTGAGACTGCGACAACATCCGATAACGGGCGATTACCAGTGGACTTGGAACGAGCTCGACATCTCCGATCCCTCGGCGCCCTATGAACGGGTAACCCTCACCGATCCGCGCGGCGGCTCAGCCCTTGACCTGACAGCCGACTATTTCGGCGAAGACCGGATCGGCGACGCTTACCCATACCGCAACGCATCGGGCGATCCTGTTCTGCCGTTCGTGCTTTGGCACGCTGAGAATACCGCCTATATGTGGGATTCGTGGGCGAATTCGGAGGTTGTCTATGGCAGTCTGACATCAGCCTGTCTGTTTTCCATGTTCGTTCATGCTGTGCGAGACTGTTCGTGGCCCCAGCGGTGGGCGGTCGGCGCGGTGCCTATGGGTCTCGGCATTGACGGCGCGGGGACATCGGCCCGCCAGACCGTAGCAACTGATCCCGCATCGATCCTGTTGTTCCAAAACGAGGGCGAGACACAGCCCCAGCTGGGGCAGTTCAGCCCGGGCGCCGATGTCGAGAAGTTACTGGAGTCCATTACAAAATTTGAAAACCGGGTAGCTGAATACGCCGGGATCAGTCCGTCGAACCTGACACGGAACCACGGCACGCCCCGGTCAGGCTATGCCGTGACTGTCACGCAGTCGGGCCGAAGAGAAGCCCAGCGCAAATTTGAGGGGACTACCCGCGCGGCTATGCTCGAGACGCTTCGAATCTCCGCGATCTTACTCAACCGCGCGACAGGTTCAAGCCTACCCGAGGACGACTACACGATCCGCTTTCAATCGATCCCGCTCAGCGAGCAGGAACGGGAAAGCCTTCGCAAAGACGTACTCGAGAAAATCGGCGCCGGGCTCATGTCGAAGGTCGACGCTTACATGGAGCTCCACCCGGGGATATCCCGGGCTCGGGCGCTCGAAGAGTTGCAGCGGATCCAGCTCGAAGAGTCTGTCACTGTGCCGACGTCCTCTGTCCTGGGGGTCAATGGTGGCGACGGCGGCGCCGTTATCGGCGATGCCCCCGAGATTGACAACGAGGGCAACATCAAGCCAGGCACGGGCGCCCAGGTGGTGCTCAACGGCGCACAGGTCACAGCTGCACAGGGGATCGTTACCTCGGTCGCTTTGGGAGACCTGCCGAGAGACTCCGGGCTATCAATGCTGGTCGAGTTCTTTGGTATCCCATACGACGCCGCTAACCGTATCATGGGCACTGTTGGTCTCGGCTTTGTGTCCGCCACCGCCGCCGCCGCACAGCCGGCCGGTTCATCTGATTAACCATAGGGGAGAAACAATGGGTCTCGACTGTCCGCACTGTAGCAAAACGATCGACGGGTGGGTACCCGAGGACCGCCTTAAAAAGGCGACGGCCGACAAACGAGAAGCGACCGCCCAGGCCGCCGAGCTCGCGTCGAAGCTCGACGAGCTGACCGCATCGACCGGGGATGTCGACCAACTCCGCGCGGACCTGGAGAAAACCCGGGGCGATCTCGACATAGCTACCCGCGGGCATTCCCGACAGATCGATGTGATGCGCCACGGTATCACCGATCCGGACGAAGTCGCGGACCTGCTCGCCATCTATGAACGGCGGGCCCCCGAGGGGATCGCTGTGGGCGATTGGCTGACAGACCGCGATCAGCTGCCCCGATCCGTCTCGGCCCTCCTCGGAGGCACACCCACACCCACCACGCCACCGGCCCCGGCGGCGATCTCCCCCGAGGCGGTCCCAACGAACGGCGGATCCACATCGAACGGCTCGACCCCGGCCCCGATAGCATCGGGCAACAACGGGGCGATCCCAACGCCACCGGCCCGGGCGATGCCTACCCCGTCAGAGATCGGCGCAATGACGACAGAGCAATACAAACAGCATCGAGATTCAATCCTCGCTGGTTTGACAAACAAGGGCCGATCTGTATAGATTAGAAGCTGTATAAATAGCCGCGGGTCGCCCCCGTAACAGCGTTTGACGGCACCGAACCCATAACGTCAACGCTAGGGGCTATCATGGCCGTAATTACTCACGCTGCACTCGAGACCGATCTACGGCTCGCAACTGTTCTCTCTCAAGAGATCGCCCTCTTGCTCGCCGATCGCACGAGTATTCGCACGACTGGGGCTGTCACCTATTTCGGCTCGGTCAATTCGGCGGGGTCCGATACCCTCTCGGTCTCTCTTGCCGGGCTCGACGGTTATGATTCGATGGCCGCGGTGGCGGACGGTGTCGATCTCACCGCGACCACCGATATAACGGACGCCAGCGCCGCGATCGCTGTGGCCCGCTACAGCATCCGCCGCGACTTGACCGATCTCGCCGAGCTCTCAGGTGGGCACCTCGGCGACATCTCCGTTGAGCGCTTGGCGGCTTCCGCAGTAGGCGAGGCAGAGAAATGCTTCATGGGTCTCGTTGGTACGGCGATCGCTGGATTCGGAACCGATGTGGGCGCTACTGGCGTTGACATGAGCTGTGACGACTTCTTCGCGGCGACCGCACAACTTGAATTGTCGAGTAACAACGGGCCGTTCTATTGCCTGCTGGCGCCTCGCCAATGGGCCGATCTCCAAAGCAGTGTGCGGGCGGAAGCCGGGGCGCTTCAGATGACGACGAGCGCTCAGTCAGCGCTTGACGTTAAGCCGGCTGGCTGGGTTGGAGAATTCCTCGGGGTCTCCGTGTACACATCATCCTCAGTCACTGCCCCGGGCGCCGACTGTAACGGCGGCATGTGGGCTCAGGGCTGTCTAGGCTATGCGGACGCTCAGCCCTTGATCTCGTTCGGCGATACCATTCGCCCGTCAGGATCGCCCGTGGTTGTGGAGCTCCAGCGGGACGCAAGCGCCGCATTGACCGAGGTAATTTCCTCGGCCTTCTTCGGGGTCAGCATTATCCAGGATTCAATGGGCGTAGGCATTGTCACAGACGCACCATAGGCTGTGAGGTTTGACGTCTCGGGGCGGTGGCGTTGGCTCGCGCTTCCCCGGGGCATCGTCGGCGCCTCGGGGCGTCTTTACCAGGGAAGGGACAAAACATGGCGCATGATTTCAGCAGCGCGGGGACAGTCGTAACCGGGGCGGACGCATCGACGCGGCCGGGCGCCGGCCGGCTACCTGAGGGGCCCCGGGCTGACTTCTATTTGATACACAATCCGGAGAGCTGGGAAATTTACGAGCGCCCAGATGGGGAATACGAGTGGTTGCCAAAACTTAAGCCCCTATACCTGACCCCGGGCGTCAACGGCGTGCGACAGGTCAAGGGCGGTTTTGATGACGCCCCGGCCCGTCTGGCGGTCACTGATCGCGGGTGGACGGTCCTCGATCGGTCGTTGGGATACATCACAAAGTACCCATGTCGCCGCGGGCAGTCTGCGTTTCTGACGTGGAACACCCCGGTAGCCATGGGCCGCCGTGTAGTGGTTCGGCATGATGTCGAAGGGTACGCCGCATGGCGTCGCGAGCTCGTCGAGAACGGCACGATCGCAGCGCCCGAGCCTGAGGCCCTTGACGCTGTGCTCCATCGACTGGAGCAAACGATCAACCGGGGACAGAAAGCTATCCATATCCCGGGCGTCAAGGCCCGCATTGATGCCAACGAGAAGAAGAAAACAGGAGCGAAGAAGGCCGCGAAGAGGGCCACGAGTCGCAAACGCGCGCCGCGCAAGAGGGCGGCCCCAAGTGCCTGAAGTTACCAAGCGCGACGCGATCGATCGGGTTGCTGTTCGGATCGTCCGCCAGGGCGAGAAGACAGGCCAGAAGATCTCACAAGCCCAGGCCCGCGAGCGGGTCCGCCGCGGAGTTGTACAGTCAGAACGAAAACAAGCCAGACGCGGTTAGCGTCTATTTCCGGAGGGACTCCAAATGGCTAGTAAATTCGCATTCAGATACCGCAAGCCTGTCGCAGCTGTGGGTGTGGGCGTTCGTTCCACGGCTACCCAATACGACGACGCGGTCCCAACCATTACAAGCGCGGCCGGTGTTCCTACCGCGGCGGAACCGAACGGATCGATTTTTCTTCGGACGAACGCAACAGGTGCTGATGCGGCTTTGTATATGCGGATCGCTGGTTCCTGGGAACCGATCGACGGTAGCTAACGGGCGGTGAGTGGTGAGCGCATCCGATACATGGACTGAGCCATATTCAGCGGCTATCCACATCCCGCAATACCTAGAGCGCGGACGCGCCCAAACGGTAAAGCTCCGGGTGTATCGATCGGGTGCGCTCGCTGAGCCCACGGCGGGACAATATTCTCTCTTCGACTCGTCAGGCGTCGCCGTGGGTGACGCCGCCGCGGTCACCGTCACCGGGTCGATCGCCGAGTATTCGATCGGCGCTGGTCTCTTGCCGGCGACGCTATCAGTCGGTGAGGGCTGGTGGGAAGAATGGGCGCTGACAATGCCTGACACAAATTGTCACACATTCAGACGCCCGGGCGCGCTTGTATTGCTGGCGCTCTACCCGTGCATATCGGATAGCGATCTCGAGGCCCAATACAGTGACCTGGACGATCTCCGCCCGGCGGGGATGGCGTCATATCAGAGTTACATAGATGAGGCATGGACCCAGATCCTGGGGCGTCTCGTGGCGATGGGCGAAGGCCGCTTTCCGTACCTAATTTTGGAAAGTTTCGCCCTCCGCGAGCTCCACTTGGAATTGACGCTTGCGATCATCTTTCGGGACTTCGCGAGCAGTATCGGCGAGGGCAGGTATCTCGCTCTATCTGAGAACCATAAACGAGAGGCCGCGTTCGTCTGGCGGTCGCTATCGTTGCGCTACGACGAGGACCACGACGGCCAACCAGATAGCACTGAGCGAAAGTCGGTACAGCCTGTTGTATACCTGAACCGCGCGCCGACTACCCGCTGGTCGTTCTGATGTCGTTGGACGTAAAAACGATACGGCAACGGGTGGCGACAGCGATCGACGCTGTGACGGGCTACTCGGAAGCGAAGCAGCCCCACGGGCTATTCGGGCGCGATCCTGCATCGGTGCTACATCAACGGTTCAGCGTTGGCACGCCCCGAACCACCACCGTTAGCAGTCGGCAACGGCTCAGCGATGGCGCCCTAGTTCGGACGGAGGTGGTCGTTACATTCGCGCATCGGGTCAAACCGAAAGATCAGATCACCAGTTATGACGCCATCCTCGACGCTGAGGCCGACGTTGTGCACGCTGTGATGGCTGACACATCGGGCACGCTTGACGAGCTGCAATTGTCCTATGAAGGCACGCCATCACGCGCCGTCGATCCCGCGGGCGAATGGGCGCTTGTGGAGCTGCTGTTCTCCTCCCTCCACACCCTGGCGATGTCGTAATGGATCGGAAGACCTGTAAAGCGTATCTCAACGGCATTGCCCCCGGGTGGAGCGATTCGGACGACCCCCGGCAATTCGTAAAACGGATCGATCCGAAGCATCGCCAGGCCGCCGCGCGGGCGGTGTTCTGGCTGTCTCAAAACCCACCCAAGAAACACACCCCCAAGAAAACCAAACCGGCGAAAAAGGCAGGGTAACCCATGGCTCCCATCAGTACATTCGTTAAAAATTTCCGCGACGGCGAGATCACCCTGGAAGATGGCACCACGCCCACGGCTCTTGACTTGACCGTCCAATATGAGGGCGGGGATTTCTCCATCTCCGGGCTCGGTGACGGCCAAAAAGAGGTAGCTACCTATCTCGACCGCGGATCGCTTTGTTCCATACGGCACACTAACCAGACATTCCCAACGATCTCATTTTCGGCACATCTGACGGATCTCAGTGACGGTACCAGTGAAACGCTGCCCGATATCATCCGGCGGACCACGGGATCACCATTCGCCGCCGCGGTGTCGACATACCACGCGGATGCCGACGTCTACACACTCAAAGTAACCTGGACGATCACCGAGCCCGGCGGAGGTACTCACAAGGTCATCGCCGACGATGTCCACCTAACGATAGACATGAGCGAGGGCGATCCGTCGTCATTTAATTTGAGCGGAACTGTTTTCGGATCGGTGGCGCTCACATGACAAACGGGTCGCAAACAGTCACGTTACAGGGCAGGACATATAAGATCGCCCTGCCCGGGTACGCAGAACGCGAGGATATCGCGGTCGGATTCACCGCCGAAGAGAACCGCCCACGACGGCGACAGCGGGCCCTTCTGGGCGCGTTGGGGCTGTGTATTCCTGAGCTCGGCGGTGGGCTGGCGGCATATGAGGCGGCCGATCTTGATCTGGTCAAATTCGGCGGGCGCGTCTATTCGGCGCTCATGGCCACCGGACACGATCGCGACGAGTTGGCCACGGCCGCCGTTGAATGCTTCCAGGTTGCGTGCCAGTCGCTATTCCCTCGAGAGAAGGAGGTCGGAACGGTTGAGGATTTTATCGATCCCGCCGCGGTGGTTGCGACCTAGTTGCGCTCCATCTCGGTCTGAAATTCGCCGGGGATCCCCAGTGGTTTTACGGCTTGACGAAGAGAGAACAGATCGCCGTGNTGGCATACAACNGAATCGAGAANAANCCGAAGAAGTCGAACCGCGGCCAGCTGCCGCCCGGGCTCAAGGTTGAGAGCGAAGAGGCCCGCCGTTTCTGGATGAGCGAGTAGCTATGTCGACTGTTGTACGCTCCGGCGATGTGAGCATACAGATCTCCGATGGGCTCCAACGGATGTTGGATAGTGTCCTGGAGCGGGCGGTGCCAAGCCTTCGCCCGGCGATGGAGCGGCTGATAACCGAGGCCGTCGAAGAGGTCCGCGCGAGCTGGCCGGACCCACGCGCCCGGGAGAAATTCGACCGGCGCCGCGAAGTCGCGATCGGCAAGGCAAACGCGGAGCGCCGATCCCGCCGATCTCAGGGCCAAACCCCGATCGGGGTTACCTATTGGGATTACATGGATCCGCCGTATCGCCCTGAGGGCTGGCGGGCGACTGGCAAGTCTGGCAAGGCCTGGCGTGCAGTCTTCTCGGTCGAGCCCGGGCCCGTGCTTGTGGCGTCACTTCATAACGACGCGCGGCGCGGTGGCGCAAAATACGCTTACATGGCGAAGGCCCCGATCAGCGCGCCGAGCTCGGGCAAACCGTACTGGCGCTTATACGCGCTCAAGGCGATCAAGAGCCGCGAGAAGCGCGCGGTCGATGCCATGATAAAGGCGTCTCGTGACATGATGGAGCCGAAGTAATGGCCCGCGGTCACACAGTAGATCTTGAATTCAGGGCGAACCTGGATCAAATGATCGCCCAACTCCGGACACTTCCGGACGCCACCGGCAAGGAAGCAAAAGCGATGGCGAAGGCCATCGAGAAGCAACTGAAGAAAACAGTCAAGGAGGCAGAGAAAGCCGGAAAGAAGATGGGATCCGGTTTCAAGAAAGGCGGCAAGAACGTCAAGTCCATGTCGGATCAAGTCGAGCGGGCCGACAGCGCTCTCAAGCAATTAGCGGGCGGTATCGGGCGCATCAGCCCGGCGACAGAGACAGCGCTCTCAGGTCTCGGCGACATGGCCGGATCGCTCGCGATCATGATGAGCCCGATCGGCGCGGCGGTCGGCGCGCTCGCTCTGCTATCGGCCGGTGTGCTCGCGGTATCGGCCGGACTAATCGCGGCGACGCTTAAAGCGGACGACTTTCTAGAAGAGCTGGACGAACTCCGAACGATCCCCGGGTTTCTACCTGAGATCGACCAGTCGAAGATCGATGCAATGGAGCGGGCGAACGCAGCGATAACGGGCATTAAAAAGGCCGCTATGGCCGCCGCGGTCATCATAGGGATCGAGTTCGCTCCAGTGGTTGAAACGCTGGCCACGGGTCTCCTGATGGGCGCCATCGTGGCCAAACGGCTCGCCGATCGGGTGTCAGAGCTCGACGGGACACTGTTGGCCGTCACCCCACACATCGAAGGCGCCGCCGTGGCCCTCGGGGTGCTCGCCGGGCATCCGCTCGCCATAGCCCACGGTCTCGGCCGTCTGGGCGGGAAAGCCCTCGGCACGGCGGACGCTTTCCAAGGAGTCGAGGACGAGGCCGCCGCGCTCATCGCCCGGATCCGGGAGCTCACAGACGAGACCGAAGAAAGCGATAAAGCGTTCGGAAGTGCCACGGACGCGATCGACGAGCTCATCACATCGACCGCGCGGATGATCCCACGCCAGGCCATTGATAAGGTCTCGCAACTGAATGCCCAATTGGACCTCCTCGGTCAGGCCGCGTTCGACAGCGCGGAGAACGCGGAACGGCTCGCCCCGTCGATCGCTCAAGTGGCTGATGCGATCAATACGATCCAGGCCGCCGAGGCCGCCGCGGAGATGTCCGCGCTGATCGAGCAAACGAACAAGCTAGCGCCGCCAGACGCGATCGACCGGCTCGCCCAGCTGCGAGACCAACTCGACAAGATCCACGCCGCCATGCGCGAAGGTAAAGGCGACGCCGACCAGCTCGCGGCGGCGGCTCATCGGGTCGGCGATGCGATGGCGGCAGAGTGGGATGAGGTGGAGGCCAAAACCAAGGACATGGCCGACAGCGCCGATCGGGAGGGCAAGCGGTGGGCGGATGCCTGGCGCCGCCACATCCAGTCGGTAGCGTCTCAGATGCATCAGGGCCTCACCAATATGACATCGGCGATCTCGAATTTCGCCTCTCTCGCGGTTCAGAACGCATACGAATCTGGATCCGAAGAGCTGGAAGCGCGGGCCGAGACCATCGCCGAGCTCGAGGCTCAACTCGAGGAGGCCCAGGCCGCCCGAGACGAGATGTACTCAGACGAAGCCGAGGGCGTGACTGACCGCGACAAACAGGTCATTGACGACCAGATCGCCGGAATACAGGAACGGCTCGGGGCTGAGAAGGCGGCATCGAAGACGATCGAGAAAGAGAAAGAACGGGCGATCTTGAAGGCTTGGAATGTCCAACAGGCCGCCAACATAAGTGAAGCGATCATGAATACGGCCCTTGCCATCACGCAAGTAATGGGCATTCCTCCACCAGTCGGCCCAATTTTAGCCGCAACAGTGGCGGCGCTCGGGGCGTCCCAGGTGGCGCTAATCTCGGCCGCGGAGCCTCCTAGCTTCCACAGTGGCGGAATGATCGGCGACCAGATGATCCGGGCCCGAGTGGGTGAGGGCGTGCTAACCCCCCAGGGCGTCAACGCTATCGGCGGGCCATCGGGGTTGGACGCCGCGAATCGCGGCGGCGGAGCTCAGCCCTTGATCGTACAGCAGGTCTATAAACACCGGGTCCTCGACTCGGTGCTATCTGATAGCATTACCCGCGGCGGGCCGATCTCCCGGGCCATCAATAGCCGCACGGCTCGAGACCGCGGACGCCGCAACCCATACCGGCGGGCAGGGTAGATCATGGCCTACACTCAACCATACTATCGCGGGCTATTGCTTCGCGATCCGCGGTTCTCAGCAGAGAACGCGACGATCACACCGGCGACCCAACAGGGCGGGCCCGGGGTTGACACATTCGCCGATGGCGCGGGTTCTGAGGGCTATATGTCCTTAGAAGCCACCGGCACGAGCACGGCCGGTCAAGGTTATGATATCGAATGTGTCAAGCCCGGCGCCGGGTGGTCTGAGGATACGGCCGGGCGATACGCTTGGCGCAAGACCGCCGACTCAGCCGATCCGACGAAATATCACGGACACTGGCCGCAGAGTTTCATCTCGGGCGCGTATCTCTTCAAGGAGAAGACCGCGGGACAGCTGACCTTCGCCTGGCCGAGTGCGATCTCGACCTCTGATAATTACGTGCATGTATCCTATAGCTGGGTCGAGGAGTCCAGCCTGGGTGTAGCCAATGCGGGTCACATCTATGTTGCAACGCTCGACCCTTCGACAGAGACCTGGACACATCAACCGGTAGACAGTCAAGCGCTCGGCGATCCTACGCTCAGCGAAGGCGGCGTAAATCAGGTAGGCCCGACAGCGCTCGTCGAGCTCCCGTCAGGTCGTTTGCTGCTATTTACATCGAAGACGGGCGGCACTGGAAATACCAGCTTCCGCGTCGAACGGTTTATCTCAGACGACCGCGGTGCGACCTGGAGCTATGGATCCGCCGCCCAGGATACCGGGGCGTCCAGCGGGATCCAGGACACCGACTTCGGCTGGGGCGCGACTGAGTCAATTATCAATTTCCAAGTTGTA
>NZER01000024.1 GCA_002690445.1 Candidatus Pacearchaeota archaeon | reverse complement strand
ATTAGGCTTCTCCTATGCTGCTATGACAAAGCCATTGGTGTTACGCTTAGCCTTGCCGAGTGCTTTAAGAGCTACGCAACATGGCGAAGGATCAAGGAAACGCAAATCATCTTTGGTGCCATCGATTACCTCTAAGCCCTTGAAACGCTTAGGGAAAGCGCCCTTGAATACAACAGCGATGTTGGTGCCAGTATCCTTTGATGCTTTCAGAACGGACTCGGCGTAATTCTTATTGGCCTCGGAATAGCTCAGGGTTAGGTGATAATTCTTAGGCATGGGATGATATGCTCGGCGATAGTGTTTGGTATAGTTGTAAAACTGTAAGTCGTAGGCTTCCATATCAAGGATTTTATGCCAGGGCCTATCGTCTGTCCCTGCCATACGTACAGCACCACGAAGCCCATGCCGGTGGCAGAATGTTTCATACTTAGTCAGGTCTTTGTCGATGAGGTAATCGTACAAGGGACGGTGTTCTGCAAATTCCAAGGTCTTACGTGTTCGGGCTGCTACTACCATGGGGGATTGACCTCTGCCTGCAGTGTTAAGACAATCCTTTCGGCATCCTGCTATCTCCTCCATACCGCACATCTGATGGCCTGATATATCGCTAGGCAGGAAATGCTGTATGGCAGTGAGGTATACGTTGTTGTCGCCCTTAACAATCTTTGGATTGCTACCAGTGGCGATGTAATTGCCTATGAAGCGGGGCATTAGATTTTCACTCCCTGTTCGGCATCCTCTAAGACGTTTATCAGTTGTACCCATGCATTCTCCGACGTAACCCGTTCACATGCGTCTTCGGCCAAAATAAAATGCTGTTCGGCCTTACGCTGATTTCCCTGCGCTTCAGCTTTGCATGCCATCTTGAGTTGAGCGTCGATATAGTTAATCTCTCTTCCATTTAAGACCATTAGAATTCTCCTATGTGTTTGAAACGTGGCGAAAGCATAAGCCACAGAATAAAGGGAACAGCCGCAAGAGCTACGGCCACATCCCAATTGTTTACGAGTAAATAAATCATTCAGTCCTCCTTTCCCGTCACTGCTACTAGGTCTTGCAAGTTATTGTAGCGAATGAATAGGTTAGCGCCATTGCTGAAGTCACGAATAGAACATGGCTTGCCGTCCCAACGACTTGTGATATCACGAAGGATAAAATCTTTACCGTCATGCCAATCGCGCTTGGCTTGTTTCGCTGAGGTATAATCACGGCCATATGCTGGCGTTATAGTACTCATTTCCGTGTACCCCCATTGGCAAGGCCGGAGAAATCTTTATCATGCAAATGCATTTCCTCAACGATGCGTGGGCAAACAAACCCGTCGTCAAGTTCTAAACCCATGTTATCGGCAATCTTTAGCGCCTCCATAACCCCATGAAACGCTGCGCTTTCCTTCATTGCATTCAATTGAACGGTGTGAGGGTCTTTGAATTTGTGCAGTTGCCCGTTGATCTTGGTCACGGCAGTCGGCCATGTGCTAACAATTCCAACTACGGTATCGTATTGCCCCTGTCCCCGCTGACAATCAGCTAAGATCGAAATCGATAGTGGGTCACCATCGTCTTCGCAGTTAGCTGAACGCCGCAGAAGCCATCCCTCAGGCAGGTCACACCAATGCCCACAAACTAAGGTATCGCCGTCCTTCAGCCTGTCATCGCACTGGCATGCGTCATAGGCTTCTCCGGTGGTATCAAAATGCCATATTGTCATGATGTTTCTCCAATGTTAAAGACGTCAAACCCAACGGGGCCTGCGCAGTTCGCTGATACTAGGCGATGATGGGCTACTTGCTTGGCAGTCGCCTCAGTCAAAAATGTTTCGTCATCAGCCTCACGTTCCCAGACACATTCGACATGCCCATCGCCAAACTCTAAACAAGAAACGATGCTATACTCAAGCGCATCGAACATCCTTTCAGTCATCCTTCATGCCTCCCTTGGGTTAAGCCAATGATACAGCGCCTGGGATACGTCGTCGCCGTGAATGTCTTCGGCCTCGATGTCCACGCCGCATACCTCATCTTCACCAAACTCCTTGATCATTGCCAGGGCGATTGTCCTAAGGGATTCGCCGCCCATCTCAAAGTATTCGCCGCCGTTTGATCCTTCGAACCAGCCGTTGATCTGTCTATGTGCCATCGTCTTGTAACTCCTAAGTTATTGGGTTAATCAAATTTGCAGGCTGACAGTACCACCTGGGGAAATCACGTCAATTCCCAAGGGCCGACTCGTGTCGCTTTTCTCTCCGACTGTGACATCCTTGCCACACTCTTCCCCCTTTGTTCCCCCTCCGTTCCCGGTTTGGTAAATTTTCTTTCCGATCCGAGCGGTTTGTGCTTGACAGTGACATTTTTGCAACACTATTCCCGGTTTGTTCCCGAACTGTTCACCTTTTGTTCCTTTGTTCACCTTTTGTTCTTTTAGCCCGCCATCCGGTTTGATGTTCACCTTATGTTCCGGTTTGATTGTTCAACCATAGGTGTTAGGCGTACATGGTTACCGGTTTGAAAGTAATATATAATATCCTTACATCTCAGACACTTAGGGCTTAGAACCATTCTAAACTGTACTGAGGGAACAAAGCAGGAACAGAAATAATTTCACCTAGGGGTTGTAACTTAGAGCTGAGCGCTTACATGTAAGGGGCCAACAGGCATAGCCCGTCTAGACGCCACGTTTTCGGCACGGGAGCGATACCGCAAGCAACACAATGGGCGCGGTCAATCGGGAGCCACTAACGGCATAAGGGCTGAGATAATGCCCGGAGTACTAGCTATGGCAGAAAATGCCAAGACGACCCGTTACGATTTCACCGGTGAAGCGGAGGTAACCGTTACCTATCGCGTCCGCCAGCTTAATGAGAATTTCACTCTTTACTGCGAGGTGAAGAGCATTAAGGGTACTGGAGACGCTAAGGGTGCGGACCTCGACGTCACCGACTTTCGTGGTGCCAAATACCTCAAGTGGTATGACGCGCCGGTTGAACTCTTCGAGGAAGTATCCGAAGAGGCCGGTTCTGCGAAACGAAAGCGGGGCAAGTTTACCCTAGGCTAGACTTCCTCCGCTGGTGAAATGGTCCCGTCGGTTTCAGGTAAAACTGAGATCGGCGGGGCATTTTTTTTGCCCTAGTCTGTTCACGGTTTGTTCTTTTGGTTTGGACGTCGAGAGGGCCACCGGGGGGAGGAAAAACAGGGGGGTGCTTGTTTGTGGGGAATACGAGGTGAAAAAAATTTAGCACATTTCAGCATTTTTTTTTTCGGATCGCTTGACGACCAGTATTTAATGATATATCGTGTATAGCGTAGGGCGGGTTATGCGGCCATGTGACGCGAGCATAATTGATTTTTTCGGGTGGTCAATTGAGGCTCCCCGCTCTACACTTCCATCAGCATTATTTTACGGGTCGTCTTTTCCCAATAAAATCAAATACTTATCTAGCTTGCCGCCGACACGACCCGAACTAAGTCATTGATTTCATTACATTGTCGGAGGTTCGGAGGGTCGGAGGCGTCAACTTCTTTAGAAAAAAGAAAATATATATATATATCAGAAAAACATCCTCCGAACGACCCGCTGCCGCCGACAATTGTTATTTTTCAAGTACTTAGGTCGGAGGCTGTCGGAGGTTGACACCAGTTTCTGGAGCTGCTACCTTGAAGACCCGAAAAAGAAAGAGCCCTCCATTGCTGAAAGGCCCCGTCCCGTGTGCGAGATGGAGTATATTCCAACCCGGTTTAGATCACAAGAGGAAATAATGGTAGAGATACCCGAGAACCCCGAAGTCGAAGTAGAAGATTTTAATACCCTTGTAGCAGATCGCATCTTAGCTGGCACAAAGTTTTATGTCGGCAACGATGACATACCCTATGTTTCTTGGCGCACAGGCAACAAAAAAGTTCTCTGGCCTGTTGAATCAGCCATGTTCACTCACCATATACAGACCACATATAAGAGGATGCGCCATCGAATACCCTCCAAGATAGCCTTACAGACTATTTATAGCTGGCTTCTAAATGAGGCGCGCGCCATGGGAAAGCCTGTAATCCCTATGGTCCGCGTAAAGCATGTAGGTAATGCTCTCTGGTATAATATGTGCGATAAGGATTTTCGCGCCATTCGTTTAGATGGAGACGGTTGGGAAATTGTCGAGTCCATCCCAGACTCAGTTCCTCTTATAAGAGCTAATTCTGCACAAAGTTATGAAGAGCCTGACCCCAACGGTGACCTGGGACTTTTGCGCCAATATCTCGGAGGTTCACAGCTTTCCGATGTCAATTGGACTTTGATTGTAGGCTTTCTTCTGGCATCTATGCGCGAAGAAAAAGAGTATCCAGTCCTCTCTATATCTGGTGTCCAAGGCTCCGGCAAGACTACCATCTGTAACATCCTCCTAGCCCTCATAGACCCTCATCACGACACTGCCGCAACCTTTCCGAAGGGAGAGGAAGATATAGCTGTAGCAGCCCGTGCGAGGCATGTACTGGTATATGACAATATATCCAATATAAAGAGAGATATGTCTGATACCCTGTGTAAGATCGCCACAGGCCTTACCATAATGAAACGGGCCCTTTATACTAATCACACTCTTAATCAGTATACTGTCACTCGTCCGGTAATTCTAAACGGTATTCCCGACTTGGTGGAGAGGGATGATTTGGCTCGCCGTGTCATGGCAATCTATCTGGATGATTCGCCCTTTAAAGACCCTAGAAGTATTAAGGAGATACTGGACGCCTTTGAAAAGGATAAGGCTAAAATCCTNGGTGGTCTTTTGAATGTCCTTTCTGTATGTTATCGAAAGCAGTATGATCTGAATGTGGANGCAACCTTNGGNTTCCGNTCTGTAGTTCAGTGGGTAGAGGCAGGTGCTGAAGCCTTGGGTTGGGAATCAGGAAAGTTTCTTGATATNTATAANAATAATCGTCTCTCGACAACTACAAATGTCATAGATGTCGATCCTTTCGCCAAGTTACTTGTGGAGGTAATGACCGAGAAAAAGATATTCGAAGGCACCTATGACGATTTTGTGCAGTTATGCTACACCGTCAAAAATTATCCTCCCAAGACAATACCTTCTAATGTTAAGTGGCTTCTCGATAATTTGCGCCGTCTCAAGCCTGCACTTAAGCAACATGGCATTCAGATATATGGCCTGGATAAGGGAGATGGTAAGGCTTGGCGTACTTCTTGCAAAAGAAGGTCTCGTAAATTCCGTCTAGAAGTGGTAGAATAGCCCATGAAACATAAACCTCATGTGCTTTACGGAAAATATAGTACCGATGAACTTGTAGATATTTATGCGCATTTGGTCAAATTGCGAAAAAAGCCCAATGGTCGTGATGTAGAGGGTATTCGCTGGGAATTGAAACGGAGAAAAGGTATGCTAGAAGAACCGACTTCCAGGGGAGGTTTGCAATTTAGCGGATTAACTGCGCGGCAAGAGAAATTTTGCTTAGAATATATGCGTACCGGAGACTTGCCGGAAGCCTATAAAAAAGCAGGCTACAAGAGCTTTCGTGAGCGTAACGCCAAGGCTCTCTTAAATAGCCCCAAGATTCAGGCGCGCATAGACGAGATAAGGGAGGCGACCATCGATAAAATTAAATTTAACGCCAACAAGGTCTTGGATCGTTTCAGCGAGATATACGATAAATCTCTTGAAGAGAATGATTTTGCCAATGCCAACAGAGCTATGGAATTTGTAGGCAAACATCTAGGGATGCTTATAGATCGTTCAGAGCAGAAAATTCGTCATGGCGCTCTTGACTCGGGAACTGACCAGGACGCGATAAAAAAGGATATCGACAAGTTAGTTGATATCGCAGGTCTAAAGCTGATAGAGGGTGGTAAACCTTAATTGCCGTCTGTAGAATTAAGAGATCAATTAATAAACTATGTGTTAGCCAAGGGTAAGACTGATTTCTTTACCTTTGTTAAGCTGGTTGCGCCTGAATTGGTTGCTGACTTTGTTATGGGGAACCACATCAAAGTTATTTGTAATAGACTGCAGAGGATGGCTGATGGTGATCTAAAGCGTCTAATGGTATTTCTTCCACCACGCTCTAGTAAATCTCTTATATGTTCGAAGCTTTTTCCTGCATGGTACGTAGGTAATAATCCTGCTCATGAGATTTTATCTGTATCCCATTCGGATCAATTGGCGTCTGACTTTGGGCGTAATGTTCGTGATATCATAAGGTCCGATACATTCATGGGTATTTTTCCGGGAGTTCAAATTCGAGCGGATGTTAGAAGTGCAGGAAAGTGGCAAACTAATAGGGGCGGCACGTATGTGGCTGCTGGAGTTAAAACTCAGATTGCAGGCCGTGGCGCACACGTTGCTATATTGGATGATGTAATGTCTGAAGAGGATGCCTTTTCCGAAGCTGGGCGTCGATATATAAAAGAGTGGTATCCTGCAGGTTTGCGTACTAGACTTATGCCTAACGGTTCTATAGTCATTATTAATACGCGTTACCATGAAGACGATCTTGCAGGCTGGCTTCTTGAAAATGCAAATAAGGGTGAGTGGGAGGTTATTAAAATACCTGCGTGGCTTGATGATGCATCCTCTAAACTTTTAGATATCCCAACAGGTGATTCTTATTTTCCTCAATGGAAACCAAATGAAATTTTAAAAAAAGATGAGGAGGAAATAAAAAGAAATAATGGCTCTCGTTATTGGGAATCATTATTTATGCAAAATCCTGTTGCTGCTGAAGGTGGCATTTTAAAGAAGGTGTGGTTTAAAAAATGGTCTTTACCTGAGCCGCCAACTTGCGATTTTGTTCTTCAGACTTTAGATACTGCGTTTTCTACTAAGACTACTGCAGACTTTTCTGTTATTCAAACATGGGGAATATTTGAATTACATGAGCAAGATAGCGCGGGTCTTGAATACGATGTACCTAATTTAATTCTTATTTCTAATGTAAAGGGTAGGTACGAATACCCGGAGTTAAGAGCAAAGGCACAAGAGCTTTACGAAAAACATAAACCTGACGCGCTTTTAGTGGAGAAGAAAGCTTCCGGTCAGTCACTAATTCAAGATATGAGAAGGGCTGGACTTCCAGTTCTTGAGTATTTGCCAGATCGTGATAAGATATCAAGGGTTAATGCTGCATCTCCTCTGTTGGAATCTGGTCGTGTATGGTTACCAGTTAAGCCATGGGCAGAAGACTTAATGTTAGAGGCTATTTCTTTTCCTAATGCTGCACATGATGACCAAGTTGATGCAATGGTAATGGCAATTCATTATGTTAGGGAGTCTTGGCGGCTTGGACACCCGACTGATCCAGAGTATGATGAGGAAGCCCCACGCAAAAAAGCGACCTATTGGCAAGTTAATTAAAGAAGGCTGCTATGGCTACTGAAAAAAATCCTTTTCTTTATGAAGAAGACAAAGATAATTTTATCGAGGAAGAAGATTCTGTAGAAGTTCTTCCTGATGGTTCTGTCGAGGTTACCATTTTAGAGGAAGAGGAAACCGAAGAAGCTGTAAAGCACGAACATATGGAAAATATTGCCTCGTTTCTTGAGAAGGAAACTCTTGAGGAAATAGGCTCCGAAGTTATTCGTATGTACAAGGATGATAAGGAGTCTCGCGGTGAATGGGAGCAGATGTTCGAAAACGGATTCGATCTCCTTGGTCTTAAGCTGGAAGAGTCCTCCGATCCTTTCGAGGGAGCATGTACAGCGGTCCATCCCCTTCTGATAGAATCGGCTGTTAAATTCCAGTCAAAAGCTTCTGGTGAATTGTTCCCGTCAGGCGGTCCAGTTCGCACACAAATCATAGGTGAGGTTACCGACGAGAAAGACGAACAGGCTACCCGTGTCCGCGAGTTTATGAATTTCGAGATAACTGAGATAATGCCTGAGTACTTCGATGAATTTGAAAGGCTTTTATTTCATCTTCCTCTCTTCGGTTCCGCCTTCAAAAAAGTTTATTATGATGCAAAAGAAGGACGCCCAGTCTCCGAGTTTGTGCCTGTAGATCAGTTCTATGTCCCTACGAATGCTGTAGACTTAGAAAAAGCAGATAGGTACACCCATGTAATTTATAGAAGTCCCAAAGACCTCATGCGGGAAATTGCCGTTGAGATGTATTTGGACATAAATCTTCCTGAAGCTGCTGCTGTTCAGAGAACGGGCATTGCCGAGAAGATTGACACCATTATGGGCTTTAACTCTGATAGCCTAAATGACCCTGAATATTGTCTCCTTGAACAGCATTGTTATCTTGAGTTGCCCGGTGAATTTGAGGGGCCTTTCCCGTTGCCCTACATAGTAACCGTGGAAGAGCAATCGGGTCAAGTTCTTTCTATTAGGCGCAACTACGAAGAGAATGACGACCTTTACAGAAAAATTAATCACTTTGTTCATTACAAGTTTGTTCCAGGTTTTGGTTTTTACGGCCTTGGTTTCATACATTTCCTTGGAAATCTTACCTTAACAGCTACTGCAGCTATGCGTTCCTTGGTCGATGCAGGCCAATTTGCAAATCTTCCTGGGGGCTTCAAGGTAAGGGGTGTGCGCATCGTCGGCGGTAATGATCCCATTGCTCCTGGTGAATTTAAAGAAGTTGAAGCTACAGGAATGGACCTTAACAAGTCTATTATCCCGCTTCCTTACAAGGAGCCGTCGCAAACTTTAATGGCAATGCTGCAGTTCATTGTATCGGCAGGCCAGCGTTTTGCAGATTCGACAGAACAGGTAGTTTCCGATGCCACTAACTATGGGCCTGTGGGTACTACCTTAGCTCTTCTTGAGGCTAGCGCTAAGTTCTTTTCTGCTGTGCATAAGCGTCTTCATAAAGCGCAAAGGGATGAATTTAATATACTTGCGCGCATAAATTATGCATATCTCCCAGACAATTATCCCTATGATGTTGTGGGTGGGTCTATGGTTATTGCACGGGAGGATTTTGATGGGCGTGTAGATGTCATTCCAGTATCCGATCCTAACATTCCATCCTCTGCTCATCGTTTTGCCCTGGCTCAGTTGATTTTACAAATGGCTTCGCAGGCACCTCCAGGCATTTATGATATGCGTGAAGTCCATAAGCGTCTCCTGTCGGCTGCAAACATCAGCAATATAGAGCAGGTTATGCCTCCCAAGAAGGAGGAAGTTCCCCAGAATCCTATGGCGGATATCATGAGTGTATCTCAGGGTTTGCCCATTAAAGCTTTCCCTGGTCAGAACCATGATGCGCACATACAGTTCAAGGGTGCATTCCTTTCCGATCCAGCGCAGCAGCAAAATCCTCAGATGCAAGTGATTGGACCTCTTTTGCAAGCCAACATATCAGAGCACATGCTTCTTAAATATCAGGAAAGCATAGGGGCTATTATGCAGGAGCAGGGTCCAGTTGATCCTAGTCAGCAGGAATTTGCAATGGTTCAAGCGGCTCAACAACTTCAACAGATGCAACAAATGGCTGCCGTTGGAGCACAGCAAGGGAGCATAGAACAACAAACCTTAGATATTCAGCGCGCCAAGGTACAGTTGGAAGAGAAGGAAATTCAACATGAGGCCGCAAGTTCTGCTGCAGAGATGCTTCTCAAGAACAGAGAACTGGATTTAAAGGAAAGAAAGATTCAAGTTGATGCCGTAGAGAAGGCAGTTACCATTCAGTCAAAAGAAGAAAAAGATACTAAAGATCGTGCCATGAAAGTTTTCATTGAGGTTATAAAGCTCATGGCTAAGATTGGTGAAGATGAGGCTTCTATTGCGGAGGATAATATTGTTGTAGAAAATATTCCTGCTATGTTTGAAAAGCAGAAAGGAAGAGTTGTCCAGGGCAAAGAAGAAGGTGGCTTAGTTAAATTTGCTGAGGGTTTAGGGAGAGATGAAGTTATAAGACAGGTTTCCGATTGGATTGGTTATGACGTAGGTGGTCTTGTCGAACGCTATGAGATGGGTCTTGCAGGAGTTGCCGGTGAAGCTCCCCCGAAACCTCATGGTATGTTAACTCCCGAAAGAGTATTTCAAGAAGAGCAAATGCGACCTCCTCAATGGGTTCTCGACGCACGCGCCGGGTTTGATCCTATGCCAGGTGATCCTGGTTACCAGCGCCAAGCACCAGTTCAAGCGCCTGTCCAACCTGAGATGGTTCCACCTCCTGCACCTCCAAAACCGCAGCAAGATTTTATAGATATGCTAGGGGGTGAGGATTTCATTACAGAGCAACTTGCCGAGATTGTACCTACCAGCTACGAAGTCCCAGACAAACCGGCTCGCATAGAAAAGACTTTCGATGTGGGTGGAATTAGGGATGCTATAAGAAATGTTGAAACGGGAAGTTATAGAAAAGAAGACGATCCTAGGAGTGATTTTATTAGAACTGTAGATGAAGTAGAAGAAGGTTCATCTGCATTTGGACCTGACCAAGTTACGAAAACCCTTATTGAAGATTATTTTACTAGACCGAAGTATGAAGGTAGATTTGAGGGTCAAGAAGAATTTGTAAGAAAATTTATTAATGATAGAAAAAGGAGTCTGTTACACGGAGGAGGTTGGGACAAAAAGCAAGCTAAAAAATATGAGGGTAATGAAGAGTTATTAGGTAATGAAAAGTATAAAAAACATTTTGACTATGGTGGTCATGGAGAAGTGGAGGGTATGTCCCAAGAAGATTTTAGGGCTTATCAAGACGACTACGATGAAATGGTAAATACATTAATGAATATTACTGCCGAAGAAACCGATTATGATCCTTCAACCCACCGTAATATAGATGCTTTTATTAAGCGTTGGCGTGGTAAAGAGGACTTAGGTTATTC
>NZER01000023.1 GCA_002690445.1 Candidatus Pacearchaeota archaeon | reverse complement strand
TTGGCGGTGAGTACGGGGACACCACCTCCGGACCTGCCAGGCACGGCGGCCCAGCAGAACGTAGTTGTGGGAAGCAATCCACAAACGGACGTTCTCGCACAGCAAGCTTCAGTCGCCAACGCTCCGGCGCCGGCTGCCGCCATTCCAACCGGCCCGGCCAACGTGCTGAGCGCGCTTGGTTCCGTGCAAGCTCCTGCCGCCGCGTCCCCTATTCAACTACAGCCGGGTGCGCCAGGGGTGCCTCCACAAACAGGTGGGACAGACCCGGCTATCCTGCAACAGATCATAAACTTGCTGTCCCCTCAGGCGGATCGCGATCGTCCGACCTTCGGACAGCTGGTTAGAGGAGCGACAGGATGAGTGACCCAGTAG
This sequence comes from Candidatus Pacearchaeota archaeon, assembly GCA_002690445.1. Next base: position 9,047 of record NZER01000023.1, on the reverse strand, counting down.
CGAGAAGAGTAGTACTTGATCCGGAATCGCCAGGAAGGCGGGCGGATGCTCCTGCTCCGCCAGTGACTCCTGCATCAGTGACTCCTCCGCCAGCTCCTGCGTCGGTGGCTGCTCCTGCACCAGCTACTGCCGCGCCACCGGCTGAGCAACCTGGGCTGCGAGAGGCTTGGTCGGCCAGGCTGCGTGACCCCGCATTCCGTGCTGGAATGGCGCAGTTCGCTGCAACAATCTTGAACCCGCAACGGGGACAGAGCAATCTTGGCTCGCTCGGTTCAGCGTTGGGGGCTGGCGGCGAAGCCATCGGTAGGCACCAGCAATCAGCGGCAATAAACGCGCTGAACGAGCGTAGAGTCGCGGCGGCAGAGTCCAGCGCTGAGAGCCAACGGATTACTGCGGAGGCTAGCGCGCAAGACGTCAGCAATCGTTATGAGCTTGGGCGCGCAGAGCTGGAGGCCAGTGCGAATAATCTGGCAGCTCAGCATGCGCATGAAAGGTATATGACGCAGGCAGAGCTTGACCAAGCTTGGGAACTCGAGCGCGCCAATCTTGCACAGACCTATGACCTGACGGACAAGGAATGGGCCGAGCGGCGCGATCAATGGGAAGCGCAGGTCAAAGCGCAAGTGGACATCGCCACGCTGGATCGTGAACAGGCGAGAGAAGCGGCCCGAATGCAGGTCAACTCGGCTATTATCCTGGCACGCGCCGATATTGGCTCCCGCGAACGGGTGTCCCGTGCGGAGTTGGATCAACGTGCGGCGGAGTTCCGTGAACGGCTTAAGCACGAGACAAAGCTGGTTGGTACCCAGCTTGACGCAGCCGAGGACGAATACCGTGCCAGGTTTGCGCACAACTGGCAGATCACAATGTACGAGGAAAAGAGTGATCAGCAGAAGGTCTTCGATCAGATCACTGCCGAGCAAGGCATCGCAGAGGACCGCAATGCAACTGTATTGCTTGGTGCCTTGATCGACGCTGAAGCAACGCGTGTGGAAAGCGAGTCGCTGACAACAAGGACGGGAGAGGCGCTCACCCCCTTCAGGATGGAGAAGGTGTCTGCCGCTTTCAATGATCTGCAGCTTGGGTTGAAGGACAACAGGGGCTTCATGAGCGCGCTGGAAAACTTTGCTGAGACAGGCGAGCCGATTGCTATGACGGATGAGCGCGTTGCAGCCTTGATTGGTGCAACAGACAACATCAAGGCACAAGCCATGTTGAGCATGGCAGACCCTGAACAGGTCGCTGCCGTTCGAGCAAGGGTGGGCGGGCCTGGCGCGCCTGCTGCAACAGTGTCGACAGGGAGGGTCGAGCCTGCCTCTGCCGATACAGGAACAGCCGCTGGTGAATCAACTGTCTCCTCGGTCCCGGTCGAAGCGCAGCAAGCTGGCGGGCCAGGGGCGATTACAGGTGATGAGATTGCTATGCAGATCGCCGCATTACCGCTTGATCCGTTGGCTGATGTAGAGACACTCAAAGATCAACTTCCAGCAGCTGCCCTGATGATGACAGGCCCAGCCTGGGCACAGCTTTCTATCCGCCCTGCTGCCATTACTGCCGCGGTAGGAAAGTGGGGTGAGGAGGTAGTTCGTGCTGGGCTGGAAGAAGGTAGGCAGTTCTCTGCCCAGCAGGCTGACGTTGCAGAGCAGAGCACACAGTCTCGCACCGCCGCGGTCGGGCGTGAGCGGTAATCATGTCTGACCCTCTTGGACTAAACGACGATTTCATCGAGCGTCTCACTGGGGTTGCTCTTCCCCAGAGTGCTCCCTCGACCAACTTTCGCGAGTCCACTGACCTCGACGCCGTTATAGGACAAGCGACCAACACGATAATCAAGCCAAGACGAGTGCTGCCACCGGACGCCTTCGAAGAGAACATTGGTGTCTTTGGCGAGTTTGGCCGCGGTGTTCGTGCTGGTGTCTCTCGCATAGGTGCCGATCTTGATGCTACTCTTGGTGTAGCTGCAGGTCTTACGGGTGCAAGCGAGACCAGCTCCGAGCTTCTCCAAATGGCTTTGGAGGAAGAACAATACATCGCTGCTCGTTTCCCCAAGCAGGTTCAAGGGATCGACGACATAGACAGCGCCGGTGACTTCGTCAAATGGGCTGCGCGCACGCTGGGGGAACAAGTCCCGGTGCTGGCGAGCATTGTCCTGGGTGGTGGTGTTGGTGGGATCATCGGTCGGCTGATCGGACAAGGCGCAGTTTCCACCGCTCGTGGAATGGCGCTCGCCGACAAGGTTGGGCAAGGCGTTGGTGCGTATGGAACCGCTGGGTTGTTCGAGACTGGCGCGACTGCGTTGGAGCAGCAGGGAGCGCTTGGTGAGGTCAATAACACCACGGCACTGGCAGGTGGCATAGTCAAGGGCGGGCTGGAAGCGATCGTCCCGCAGGTGATAATGCGTCGGTTCGGACTGAACGCACGACAGTCTGGGCAGCTTCTCGATCGAGTGTTTGGGATGGTCGATCGGGTGGCCAGCACCCCACTTAGGGCAGCGGCAGGCGCCGGGTCGCTTGGCATACTGGAGGCTGCGACCGAGATTGCACAGGAAGCTACAGACATCGGCATTCGTGGCTTCGTGGATGATAACTATGACGTACTTGGGCCTAACGCACGGAGTCGCTTGCTTGAAGCAGGCGCCGCCGGTTTCCTCACAGGTGGTGTGTTGGGAGGCGTCGGTGGTGCACTGGCGACAGAGAACGACCCCAGGATGGACGTGACTGAGAACGAGGTATCGGAGCAGTCAGGCGATCCAACAGGGGTTATTAAGGCCTTCCACGGCACATTGCATCACTTCTCTCGGTTCACGCTGGAGGCGATCGGAACGGGGGAGGGGCACCAGGCGTTTGGATGGGGCTTGTACTTTGCAGAGCGTCCTGGGGTTGCCAGGTGGTATCGTGACATGCCCAGGAAAGGAAGCAGCCCCACGAATACTGCCGTCGAGCTGCTCAACCGAAACCCGGATACGAAGGCTGTTCTGGCTGAGCTTCACCAACAAGTCAATCGCAGTTCCGACCTTGCGTTTGTTACAGAAATGCTGCAGGTCATCGACGCGATCGAGTCTGGTAAGATCAAGCGTCGNTTGCTCACNGTCCGTCTTGCACCAAGCGCTACCGAGTGGTTGCAGTGGGANCAGCCNTATAGNAAGCANAGNAAGCAAATCAAGCTTGCGCTCAGCAAGGTCAAAGGNTGGAAAGAGTATTGGGANAAGCTTGANCCCAAGATGCGGGAAGAAATNTCAGGNGCTCGTATCTACANTGANCTGCGTGGNNTNTTTGNTGGACAGCGCGCGGCGAGCCTTGCCTTGCGCGATGGTGGTGTACCCGGCTTGCGTTATCTGGATGCGTCAAGCCGTTCTCCGACTGACAAGCCTACGTTTAACTATGTGCTGTTTGATCCTGACGAAGTAGTGATTACCGAGGTCGATGGCAAGCCTATCCCACACGATCCGATCGACTCGGATGGAACCTTCGTACCGAAGAAACTGAACACGGACGGACTGGTTCGGATGATGGAGCGAATTGGTGTTCGTTCTGGCAAGACCGGATTGAAGTCGTTGCAAGATGACTTCGATTTTTTGGCAAAGTGGGGATATAATATCCTCCAGGTTGCTGCCAAGAACAAGCATGTCCCAGGCATCCAGCGGCATGTTCAGTTTATCGACATGTGGCACAACGCAACGATGCACTGGAAGGCACGCGCGGATACCAGGGTTAAGGAGTGGAAGACACTGGGTAAGAGGCAGAGCAGTCGCCTCTCCGACTTCATGTTTGCCTTGGAACGCATGGATTACCTAAAGACTGACGAGCCCGCACGGCATCCTACCGACGAGGAAATTGGAAAGCTCGCCGTTCGTTACGGCTTGCATGAAAGTGGTGTGTCGGTTTACCGTAAGGTCAAAGACGACTTCATTGCAGTGCTGGATAAGATCGAGGAGTTGCTGATCCAGGATATTGAACGCACCTTTACTGAAGAGAAATCAGCGATCAAGAAAGAGCTTGAGATATCGAACACCAAGAAGACCATACGAGAGCTGCGGGCGCGTCCGTACTTTCCACATACTGGATTTGGTAATCATACTGTTATTGCCAAGAATAACAAAGGCACGACCACTTACATGGAGATGTTCGACACGCGGAGGCAAGCGCGTGCGAGTGTGCAACGCATTCGACAGCGTAATCCTGATACGACAATCAGCGTCAGTATGCTGCCTAAGGAAGCAGCACCTTTCCGCGGGTTGCCTCCGATCTTTCTTGAGTTGTTGAAGAAAAAGCTTGTCCTCGATGAAACCCAGACCAAGGCTTTGGACGACCTGATTATCGGGATGTCCCCAAGCCACGGCTTCCGTAAGCAGTTTGCCAGGAGAAAGAATATTCCTGGCTTCAGTATGGATGGGCAGCGGACTTATGCGACGTACTTCTGGCACGCTGCCAACTTCATGTCAAAGCTAGAATTCAAGGACCAGCTGCAGCGTAACCTGACCGACATGGAAGCGGAGGTTCGAGACTTCAACAAAGAAGGTTATGATACGACCAAGCGGGTTCAGTTGATTGATTATTTCCAGGACCATCTGAACACGACGATGAACCCCGGCAAGGATTGGGCACAGCTACGCTCCGCCGCGTTCGTTTGGTGGCTCGGGTTCAGTCCAGCCAGCGCCGCGTTGAACTTCACGCAGGTTCCGCTGGTGGCAGTGCCTTATCTAAGCGCGCACTATGGTGACCTGAAAACAATCAATGCGATTAAGAACTCTGTACTGAGCACACGCAAGATGTACAAAGGGAACCACAAGGACCTCACGGATGAAAAGCTTCGTGCGATCACACGCGCCGTGAGTGAAGGCTTCATGGACGAATCACAAGCGACAGAGCTGGCAGCGACGGCGGAAGGTGGGAACCTCTCGCGGCTGTTGCCGGGAACGAAGGCGCAAAGAGCGCTCATGTCTATCTCACATTGGTCTGCCTTCATGTTCCAGCACAGTGAGAAGCTCAATCGTCGCTGGGTGTTCCACGCTGGACGCGAGCTGGCATTGAAGGATCCGGACAATAAACACCTGACAGAGCTGCAGAAGACACATGGGCTTGAATATAAGGACATGCGCGACCAGGGCTGGTCTGACATAGAAGCCAAGGCGTACCTATCCGGTAAGGATGCAGTGCGGAGGACACAATTCGAATACGCATCCTGGGCACGTCCGCGGTTCATGCGTGGACGCAAGGGTGCGCTGTTCATGTTCTGGATGTTCACCCAGGGTATGATGTACTTCGCTCGCTACAACCCAGGTCGGGGACGGTTCTTCCTCATGATGCTCTTGGCGGCAGGTACGATGGGACTGCCTGGAGCAGAGGACCTAGCAGGCTTCGCGAAATGGGCAGCGCGGCGGTTCGATAAGAACTTCGACGTGGAGCTGGAGCTACGTCAGTTCGTTACGGAGCTGACCGACGATCCTCGCGCGGCGGATATGATCCTGCATGGCGTCAGTCGTGAAGGCTTCGGCATCCCAGCAGTTGCGGATATTCTGGGCGTTCCTGTGCCAAAGTTCGACATGAGTGCAAGCATTGGTCTGGGAAGGATTATTCCAGGCATGGCTGAGATGGGGACGCCTGGGCTGGACTTTAACGAAAGGTTCTCCCGTACTGGGACCGATGTGGCGGGCGCGGCCTTCGGCATAGGTATCAATTTGGCGAAGTTTCTGTCTGACGAGAACCTGCCTGTGGACGACTCGAAAAGGCTGGAGCGAGCAATGCCTCGCGCTGTCAGGAATGTGATGCGTGGTTTCCGTTACCTTGAACGCGGTCGTGAGGAGACAACCACAGGCGCTACCATACTGGAGTTCGACGCCAACGATCCCGACGAGCTTGCTGAGACAATCTCACAAATGCTCGGTTTCATGCCAACGCGGCTCACTCGTACCTGGGACCGCGAACGGATGCAGCAAGAGACTGTGATGTTCTGGCAAGTTCGTCGGGGTATGCTTCTAAAGCAGTTCGACCATGCCACTGAGATAGGTGATATGGAAGCGCGAGCAGATGTGCTGACTGCCATCCGTCGCTTCAACAACGAGGCACCCTTTGGCGGGATGCGCTTGAAGACGAAGGACCTGGTTGCTAGTCGGAAGGAGCGTCTCCGCCGACGTCGCCTCCGCGAAGCTGGGCTTCCGAGTCAGAAGATTTACCGCGCACTTGCTCGGGATGTGGGGAGTGTTTATCCTCAGGAGGAAGCAGACGATCCCCTATCCGGGATTGAGGTGGAGGACGTAAGCCGTCTACGGTGAATAAGTCGAACTGCAACGGCATAGCGAAGTACGCAACCCCCGCCTCACGTAACATCGCCTCCGTTTCCTTGGGATGCGTTCCCCAGCGCTCCTCGCCCCAGTTGTATTGCGGAGCTACCACCAGTGCAACCTGCTTGGTGATGAGTGACTTCGCGCACTCCTGACACGGGAATAGCGTAGAGTACATAGTGCTGTCCTGCGTGTCGAACGCTGCGTTGTCGAGGACGTTACGTTCTGCGTGCTGAGTGTACCGCAGGCGCAGCGTACGTGCCTCCAAGCGGCTTATTCTGTCGATCACCTCAGGTGGAAATCCGTTGTAGCCGAGTGCTACTTGAGAGTTACGCACTCCGACCAACACGGCGCCGCACTTTGTGGTGGGATCCTTCGAACGTGTCGCGGCATACATCGCCAAGCCCATGAACCACTCACCCCAGCTAGGACGTTCCAGCATCTTCCTTCTCCTCTTTCTTCTCATACACAGCTGCGTAATGCAGCGTGTTTCCTCGAACTACGATCTTGATGAACTTCGCCTTGACTGCCATATCCAACGCTTCTTGATACGGCTTTGGCTCCATGATCCGCATGACGCAGCGCCAAAGCTCCTCGGCTTTGATCTCCTTGTACGCGCGCACATAGGATACAATCTCCATCGCATTGCGTGAGGTTTCAGCCATACCGATAGACTGGAACACGTGGGTCATGGACTGTTCAAGCCCTGACACCATGTGGTCTGCGAGGAACAGGTCGCGCTGGTGGATTTCCAACTCGTTCCGATGCGCCGCAGCAATCACCATCGCTAGTTTGTGCATATGCGTTTGCTTACGTGCGATGTAACCAGCGTAGCGGTCTGACGCCATGTGGCGAGGACGCTCTTGTGTCCAGTGCTTCTCGTACCATGCACGTCCCCACTCGCGGGCCTCTTTGGTGAGGTGATACTCCCCGACGAGTTCTGCTATCTGTCGCAGATCCTCAACGAGCTTCTTGCCGTGCTCAGCGAAGTCGTCGCTGTCTACACGATCGCTGAGATACGGCATAAGGTGACGCTTCTTGTCCCCGTAGACGAACAGGATGCGCGACGTTAGACCACCCTCGATCATGGTCTCGGTGTAGTTCCGACGCAGCCATCCGGGTGTGGTGGCTGATATTACATTGACCCAGCCATTGATGATCTTGTATCCGTCCTGGGTAGCGAGTGCGCGATCCCACACGCCTTTCTGACCATCGTAGACATCAGTGAAGAAGTCCAGCATCTCACCGTTTTCGGGACGAAGGAATGTGCCTAGCTCATTAACTGAGCAGGTAAGACAGGACATTGGAAGCATGTCCTCGCCGTCAAGCACGGCGGTTGGGCTGACAGCAACATGCTCCTCTGCGTCTTGCAAGGCTTTCGCTAGGCCCTGCCATGTTAGTGACTTCGGACCGAACTTTATACCTTCGACCTGTTCGAGAAGTTTCAATCCTATGCGAACAGAGGTAGACTTCGCTACAACTCCCGGTGGTGCCACCAAGATGATGTAGAAGTTAGGAGTCCATTGGAAGAAACGCTCGTCTATCCAGACACGACGGCGCAGTGCACCTGCGATGGTGGACACCCCTGTCCAAAAATGGAAAAGGGCCGGTGACTCACTGTATGCTGTATAGTCGGCGTATCCTTCCAGCCAGTTAGGAAAGTGGCGAGACACTGCTGGATTTGAACTCCACGGTTGTGATCGATCGCTTGATCTCGCGACAATAGTCGATCTCCCTGGCGATCCCTTCTGACTTGCGCCATCCATCGAGTTTGAGGATACGGAGTTCGTGGCTCGCACGGATCATGTTGAAGTCGTGATAGAGCCAGAAGTCAAGGTCACGTGGAAGATACGACCTGACGTGGTGGCAGTGCACAATGGGCGAATAGACTGTGACAGAACGATCCAGCATCCACGCTGTGTGTTCGACAGCGAGGTGGAAGCGCTCCTCCATTTGCTCCTCCGTGCCGGAGTAGGGTGAAGCTAAGTAAACAAACGACATAGCATCCTCCGTCAAAAGACCGGGCGTTGGGGCAATTTCGCCAATGCCCGTTCTACCATTTCCTATCCTTGGCTGCACCCCACGACTCAGAAGATATAGTGAGGCCCCAAGGGATTACAAGAGGATCTTCGTAAGGAACGGTAACGGAGAGGCTTTGCTTGATTAAGGGAAGGTCAGCAAGGCGGGACATAGGGAATTGGAAAGTGCAAGCGTCGTGGTTTTGCAGAAGAAGATTGACCCAGGATTTGTGCTTTGCGAATAACTGCTTCATTCCCTTTCGACATACCAAAGCGACTGTGGATTGTGCAACCCACGCTGCCGCTTCTGGTAAGAGACGATCAGGGCGTTCGAAATACTTGATGCGATAACCAAAGGCATTGTGGGCAGAACGTGTTTCAGCCAACTCTTGATCGAGACGTGTATGCCAACGAGGTATCGCAGGATGAAGATCGAACCATCGCTTCTGGCAACGGCCAACCTCATGTTGTGTCCATCCCGTAGCAAGAGCAATTGTAGAGACTCCACCGAGATAGTGGGTTCCGTGAATAAACCTCTTGTTGTTGTAGTATATACCCCCCGGCTTATCAGTAGCTTTGATGGCCTCGTCGGACCAACCACGGACAACATCAGGGAACATATCCTTAGCGTTTTTAAGGTGGATCTTAACTCCTGCCTTGAAAGCATCTTTCAGGTCCTCATCGCCTGCGTCCCATGCAACGACCTGTGCGTCCGCGCCGGCTAGGTCTACCTCGCAGATGTAGTACCC
>NZER01000022.1 GCA_002690445.1 Candidatus Pacearchaeota archaeon | reverse complement strand
TGACTTTGGGGCCTTGGCTGCTCTAGGAGCAGTAAAACCCTTGGCCATTCTGGCTACCAAGCCCTTTGCCATTTTAACTACATTATTTTCAGCAGTTATAGGTTATTTGGAATTTTTAAAGTAGATTTCCACTACTGCTTGCGATCTCATATTCCAACATAATGTCGAAACCAGAACGCCCCCGTAAATTATATTACACTAATTAAAACCCACTAAATCCATCATCAGAGCCTCCGCCAAAACCGCCATCTCCGCCGCTTATTATTTCTATAATAATATATACGACTACTGGCCCCCAGATCATAAACCACTTTGTCTCTGCTGCTAAAATTATATTGAGTTCTAGGTCCATTTCAATATCTTTATTTTACCATTTGTGGATAATATTTGCAACAATAAAAAAGCAAGTGATCAAATTAATCAAAATAATAAAAGTTCTAAAAAACAAGCTTATTTGTGCGTCTTTTAGTGATAATATCGGTATATCGGGCTGGTCTTTGTCCGTTCTTCCTATGCGGTGGTCTACCGTCCTGCACCAAATTAGCCAAAATTTCTTAAACATTATTAATCTTACTAATAATAGACGAAGACGATTTGCCCTTTGACATGGGAGCAAAAATTATTGCGCCCCCGTTTTTGGTTATAGCTTCTTTTTCGTCTTTATCTATTGAATCTAGGGAGTAATCTCCCCCCTTGATATAAAAATCTGGTTTAACTGCTTTTAGAAAATTTGTGGCCGCTGTTTCTTCAAAAATAGAAACAAAATCAACACATTCAAGCGCACTTAAAATAATAGCCCTATCTTTTTCTTTCTGAATTGGCCTTTTTTTTCCTTTAAGAGACCTAACGGATTCGTCTCCATTGCACCCAACAATTAAAACATCTCCATATTTAGAGCTTTCGTATAAATATTTGATGTGTCCCGCGTGCAACAGATCAAAGCACCCGTTAGTTGCGCAAACCTGTTTGCCCTGAAGTGTTATTTTTTTTCTCCATACTGACAATTCTGATTGACCAATTATTTTATAATTATACATCATTAAATTGGAGCCACCTCTTGGATTTGAACCAAGGCGCTTTCGATTACAAATCGAATGCTCTGCCGAACTGAGCTAAGGTGGCGCTACCAGACCCAAACGATATAGTCATCACCGCTTGAATCTTCAGGAAGTATATCATAATGTTTTCTTTTCATCAAGATATATTTACACGATTATCGCCATTTGCCGTAACTCGGGTCTTCGCGTCTTTTACGGCGCATGTATTCTCTTTTCTGCATTCGGCGTTTTTCCAGGTTTTCTTCATCATATTTCTTTTGCGCGCGCGTTAGGGCATTTTTGCCCTTTTTTGTTTGGCTGTATTTTTCTTGGTATTTATTTTTCATCTATAGTCCACTAGAAGTTGAGTTCTCTTCGGAAAATTTTTTCAGTTTCGCGGTTTTGGCGTTAATTTTAAAGCACAGCAACTCCTCTTTTCTGCACAATTTTAGAAGCGCAAGTGTTGGCAAACTCAATTGCGCTTCCTATGTTTTTTGTTTCCAAATATTTTGACACGAGGGCAGCTTGGAACGTGTCTCCTGCGCCAGACAAATCATAAACCTCTACTTTTTCGGTGGGGTAAAACTTTTCGCCATGCATACAGCCCTTTGCGCCTAGAGTTACGATTAGCTTGTTCGCCCAATCCTGTATAAAAATCTTGTGTTCTATAGCTTTGAATTCTGGCTCGTTTATTTTTATAAATTTTGCTTTAGAGCAAAACTCCCCCAACACTTTCTTCGTATCCAAAAAAACATTTTCATTTAAATTGCAAATATGTTCAATTGCCTCCTCATTTAAGAAGCCCTTTCCGTAGTCAGCTATAACTATTGCTTTGTATTCAGACAAGCTTTTTCTATTTAAATCCAAGCCAATAAAAGACACAGGCCCAACCTTGTCGTTTCTATCAACCCTTAAAAAAGTATAGTTTGTCTGTTTGTCAATATAACGCTCCTTGGTTATTGTTTCGTTGGGCGTTACTAAATTACAAGCCACACCAAAAGCATTGAGGTTATTGTATACATTGCCTGCCATACCCATGTTTTCTTCTGTATTTNTTGGTATAAATACTGGNACGGGGATNTCNGGNCAAAGCCTTTCAGATCTCCCNTANACAAATCTGTCGATACAACTGTCGCCTATTACTAAANCTTTATTCTTCATNTAAAAAGTAGTCTCTTGAGTTAATCGCTTTATCACAAATGAATAAATCATACATCGGTTTCTTAANTTTAAGCTGATGGAACTTAGCTCCCCATTTTATTAATTGCTCGCGAGTTATCTTACTATGGTTTTCTCCCGAGGTTGCNCCTCTGGCCGTCCAATAAACNATAGTATGGCCTTCATCATAATTTTTATTTATTTTATTGATGTTTTCTTTTATNGGCGTGGACTTACTATANTCCCTNTTNTCNGGAGTATTGCAGATGGTCTCGTCTATGTCTACGTATATAATCATTTTTGTGGNACCCCGAGCTGGACTCGAACCAGCAACCTCCTGCTTAGAAGGCAGATGCTCTGTCCAGTTGAGCTATCGGGGCTAAAATTATTGTTATTGGCACTCATTAATTATCCACTCGATGAATTTATCAAATGTTGGGTCGATGTTTTGCATCTGCGGAAACTCTGAATTAAAGAGTTTCATTGAAATATTTACTGATTTAGGCGCTCCATCCATATTTTTGTCTGTTTTTGAATCAACATAATCTACATTAATTTTTTTTGATATTTCTTTTGCTAAGTCTTCAAGTGTTATCAAGTAGGGTCCAGCGTTGTTGTAGACTAACTCGTTTCCTAGTAATCCTGACACCAACATTCGCATGACGCAGGCTCCGCTGTATTGATATTGTCTAATGTTTTTATGGCCTCCCATCAATTCTATAAAGCCTTGCCTGAGCCCCTTTCTTATAAGTTCGTACAGTACTCTCGTATCGTTTTCTTTGGGAAACGGGCCTGCCGCTAACGCTATTCTGGAAACTCTCCCAACGCCAGAAATAGCGCATGCAGCTTCTGCTGCTCTTTTTGATTCGATATAAATACCTCGCGGATGCTGTGGTTGAGTTTGGCCAATAGTATTCTCCGTGACTTCTTTTTCGTTTCCAGAATAAACTTCCGTACTTCCCGAGAATATTAATTTGTTCTTTGTTTGAGATAGTAGTTCTAAAAGAAATTCAATATTTAGTTTCATCGTCGACTCCCATTCTGACAAAAATCTTGATGGCTCGGAATACGAAGCACAATGAAAAATATAATCATATTTTTGGCTTTTTATTTGGTTATAACCTAAAAATTTAACTTTGTCACTCAGCAAGTTTTTGCCTTTAAATTCGTTATTTCTTATGGCGACGTTTAAATTGCATTTAGAGTGGCCGTCCAGAAGATTTGACATTGCGTATCCAATTATTCCATTCCCTCCAGTTACTAAGCAACTGCAGCCATTCAGTTGACCGAGAGCTTGATTAATTGTTTTATTTTCTTCTATCGTTTCAGTTAAATAGTTTTTTAAATAAGTTTTCATGGTTTAAAGAAAGCGTCTAAATTCTTAAATAAATATTCGATTTCTTGAGAAAGATCTTTTTCTTGATTGCCGAAAAACATTCCAGATTCATCTATTTTATCAGCATTCACGAGTTTGTCAAGCTTTTCTATATCTAAATATTTTGATACTGGTTGATTAAAGAAATTTCCAGATATAATTGGCCTAGATTCTACGCCCTTTGATAATAAAAACTTCCAAAGCTTAAGTCTTTCTTGCCTGCCTAGTGAGAAAAGCCCACCAAATCCAAACCAACTAGATTCCCCAATTTCTTTCTGCGGTTGAATATAGCTTTTTTTACTGCAAAGTTCTTGAAAAATTTTTGCATTATTTAATCTGCCTTTGAGTTGGTTGGGCCATTTTTTTAATTGTGATTGTCCTATTGCGCCCGACATTTCTAGAGGTCGAACAGCATATCCTGGCAAAACAAACTTAAACTGATCATAAAACTCGTCGGTTGCCACCTCTTTAATTAAAGATTTATAGTCTCCATCTCGAGCCCAACCATGCGCCCTTAAGCTACGACATAGATTAGCTATGTCGTCATTATCTGTCAAGATTGCTCCGCCCTCCATTGTCTGGAGGTGATGGCTAAAAAAGAAGCTTAGTGTGCCAGTATGGCCAAAAGTGCCGCAAAGCTTTTTATTAAGTTTGGCGCCAAAGCTTTCGCAATTATCTTCAAATAGAAATATTTTATATTTGTCTGCTATTGCTTTTAGTTTATTATTTTGTGCTGGGACTCCTAAAGTATTAACTGTTATAATTCCGCGACAATCTTTATCGATATATTTTTTAACCTTAGACACATCTATGTTAAACGATTCATCGACATCTACTAACTTTATCTTGTAGCCAAGCTGAGAAAATGGAAAATATGTAGTTGACCATGAAACGGCTGGAGCTATCACATATCCCCTCTTCACTCCGATGCATGGCGACCCCTCTTGGTGAAAAGTAAGCGCAGTTGCAGCAATAAGATTCGCAGAGCTTCCGCTGTTAACCATTATCGCGTGCTTAGTTTTATGAAAATCTGACAACTGGCTTTCAAATTTTTCAACTTCGCTTCCCATTGTGAAGCGGCCAGAGCTTAGCACTCTCTGTATTGCCTGTTTTTCTTCGGCGCCCCATGAACTTTGGGCTAATGGATATTCATTAATCATATAAAGTTAATTTCCCTCTAGGTCTTTTTTGCTAATTATCAAATCTCTTTCAAGCCAATTTATATCATAAGCTAGTGGATTGAATGAAATTTCCGAATCTGCGCTGTACCTGTCAAGGCAGATATACAATATTATTGCTTCTTCAGATATTGCCTGATAGGCATGCGCGAAATTACTGGGTATGAATAAACATTTCTTATCTTCTTCCCTTATAATGAACTCGTGTTTGTTTGATTTTAAAATATTATCTTTCTCGACCTTGAGGCACACATCCATTATAGCGCCTTTTAGGACATAAACAAGCTTTCGTTGAGGATTAGGAAGTTTTTGCCAGTGAAGTCCCCTTATCACGCCCTCTTTCGATAAAGACCTTTTTATGCAAATTTCACTATTAATTTTAGATTCGTAAAGCGGCTCCAAAAAGCCTCTTTCATCGTAAAATCTAGAAAGAGCTAGTAAAGTAGGTTTATTGAGATTTAAATCCATTACAAGAATGTATTAATTTTATTTTTTATATTATCTACAGTAAACCCTAGCGCTTGATCATGCTCATTTCTTGTTCCATAACTGTGCAAAAACTTATCTGGAATTCCCGTGCCATCAATTGTTAGTGATTTACCTTTGCATGATTCTAGAATATTTTTGTATGTAGTTCCAGTATAAAATGGTTCGACAACATAAATTTTTTTATTATAATGCTCCTTAATTAAATGTCGATCAAAGGGTTTAACCGTTGTATAATAAAGAACTGTAACATCTATATCGTGTGTTGCCTCTAAAACCAAATCAAGTGTTGGCCCAAAAGCTATGACTGTTGCTCTGGATCCTGTTTTAATTAGTTCGCCTTTACCAAACTTGACGTTGTTATCTTCTTTATTTTGATTTGAACTTAATCTGTAATAAGTAGGAAAGCTATTATTGTATGCTTGGCGGAATAATATATCAAACTCATTGGCAGTGCCAGGCACTAAAATTTGCATATTAGGAAGAGTATTTAATATAGTCACATCCCCAGGGCAATGATGCGTACAACCCAAGGCCGCGTAATCATATGGCGCGCCAACGCTAACAAAATTTCCGCCTTGTAGTTGGTAGCAAAAATCATTTTTAATTTGTTCATACGCACGCTCAACCATAAACGGAGCAATTGTGTGAACCACGGGTATTAGTCCCTCAATTGAAAGTCCTGAGCTCAAGCTAACCATGCTTTGTTCTAGTATGCCTATATTAAAGGCTCTGTCGGAAAATTTTTCAAATACCTTGCGAAATCCAAATACGCCAATATCTCCAAGTAGTAGAACTAATTTCTCGTCCTCCTCGATTAGTTGGCTAACTGTTGATACGAACTGTTTCCTCATGAAGTAGAAAGCTCTTTCATAATTTCTTCATATTCTTTGTCGCTCGGAGATTTATGATGCCATTCGTGTTGATTTTCCATTCTTTTAATTCCATTGCCTTTGACAGTATTTGCAATAATAGCGGACAGGGAAAAGTTTGAACGTTCAAGTGAGTCTTTTATTTCACAGTGGTTATGCCCATTGATTTCCCAAGAATTCCATCCAAATGATGAGAATTTTTCAACAATATTTCCAAGCTTGACAGATCTATCGTTTGAATGATTATAATCAACAATACAGGTTAGATTATCTAATCCGTGTTGTTTTGCTAGCAACGCAGATTCCCAAATCGTGCCCTCATTGCTTTCGCCGTCGCCTATAATTACAAAAACTCTACCTCTTTCATTTTTGATTTTTTTAGCTATCGCAGCTCCTACTCCAATAGGAAATCCGTGGCCTAGCGATCCAGTTGAGGCATATGCCTGCTTAATTTTGTTTTTGTCAGGATGTCCGCCAAGAGCGCTACTATATTGACAAAAAGAAGCTAAGTTCTCGTCACTGATTAGTTTTTTTTCATTCAAAACTGTATATAAACCCAATGATGCGTGGCCTTTGCTGAGTATGATTATATTATTCTTTTCATAAAAGTCTTGATATAAAATCCAAAGTATATCCAAAATAGATAAACAGCTTCCTATGTGACCTTCTCTCGATTTCTTCGCCGTTGTGACAATTTTTTTTCTTAAAAAGTTTAAGTTTTTTTCCATAAAAGTTTTATTAACTGGCGGGTTCATTTTCAATAGAAAAGTCTTCGGAGCTTATGGGCTTTTTCCAATAGCGGCCTTTTAGAGACTCTAATAATTTTTCTTTTTTAATTGTTTTATATAAGAGGTGATTTGGGTTATTTTTAGAAGAGTCTTTAATTTTTTTAATCAAACATTCTCTATCGTTGTTATCCATCCAGAGACCACTTGGTATGCATGAGTACACTCTTCTAAAATCTGATCCAGTTGTTGGAAACAAGTCTGAAACTATGTCGTTATTTTGTTGGACTAGGCCGTGAATTATATCCCAGCCATCTTCCTCTTTTATATTTTTTTGTGCTCTAATCGCATTTATTCGATTATACACTCCCCTATTACAAATAAAGTCAAAATTCCACTTTTGTTGAACTGGGGTAAAAAATGGCATATCAGTAGAGTCGATCTTGTGTGGCCCAGTAGCTAAATTGTTTTTTTTGTATAATTTATACTTATGGAGAGAAAAGAACGATACCATCGATGAGTCTCTGCCAAAATGATCTAATATTTTAATATAATCGTTTACTAGGTCTCCCTCTACTATAAATTGATTGTCTTCCGCCATCATGACAAAGAAATCTCCTTTGAAAGAGTCTATGCATTGACTAATAGCTCGATTGTAACAAGACAAACCAGTAACTGAAGAGTCAAGGTCTATAAATTTTAAAGTCTTTTCTATTTTAACCCCTGGATGTTTTTTAATGTTGGTTTTTTGTCCATCAAAATTTATGAACAAATCATCAAAATCAATTTTTTCAAACCAGTCTCGTATTTTTTTATTACCATCAGATTCAACAAGCATAATTTCAATATTTGGGTATTCATTGCAAATTAAAAAGGACTTTAATAGATTTTGGAGTAATGGCCAAGAATCATAAAGGCCGCTATGTATCGCAATGGAAAGTTTTGGCTTGGGAAATTCTTCTACCGAACGAATGATCCCCTCGATCTCTATCTCGTATTGTTGCCTTCTGTCCCAGTTCCGATTATTAAAAAAAA
>NZER01000021.1 GCA_002690445.1 Candidatus Pacearchaeota archaeon | reverse complement strand
TTCGTTGAGCCTATTTCGAATTACGAACCGACTTACGCATACGCATAAGTCCTTGGGTTGTTTAACACCCGAGCATAAAATAAGTTAAACACAACTCGCTGTCAGAGTATAAAAGAGACAAACAGTTAAGGGATATGTTCTGAGCAAAAGAAATCCACATAGTTGTTTGTTGTTTTCTACTAATGGAAATCAACTAAGTTGTGAATGACTTTTTGAAAAAGACAAACTGGACCGGGGTTCGATTCCCCGCAGGTCCACAACAACAGAGATTATGAATAAAAATATAATCATACAAAAGAGGTTCTATTTTAATCTACAACTATTTAAATTTAACTGTAATAATATGGGAGCGTACTATTATGAATTTAAATAAGTATATAATATCAGCAGTGATTACTACAATATTTAATGGTTTTATTGCTGTACAATTTATGGAACAAAATAGTACTATATTAAAGTTACATTACAATGATTTACTAAATTATTTATCAGTCCAAAATAGAGAACTTGAAGAGGAACTTAAAACATTTTATGAATATGGTATTGAGGTTGATGTAACTATGTATCAACCTATTTATCCTCAAACAGATCGTACACCAGATATTACTGCTGATGGTACTAAGTTTGATATGACACAAGCATCAAGATATAAATATGTTGCCCTGTCTAGGAATTTATTGAAAAGGTGGGGAGGACCATTTGATTATGGTGATTTTATATTATTAAAGGGTACAGATTACAAAGATGGGGTTTATCAAGTTAGAGATACAATGAGTGCTAAATGGGTAAATGTTGTAGATATATTAGAATCTACAGATGTTAAACCGTATAAATTTACTAATGCAAATATTTTTAAATTTCCTTGGATTAATACAAGGATACAATAATTATGGAGAAAACTAAACTTAAACTTGAAACGGTTATTTGCTGGTTACACGTTACGTAATCAATAATAACTAGGAGAAATACAATGAATACCAAAAATCTAATGGCAACTATAACAGAAGCAGTTGGTGGAATAACTAGCGTGCTTTCAAGTGTTGTTGTTCTAGGAATATTCAGCGAAATAATTTTTGGCGCTGGTGTTTTTGGAGTCGACATAGTTGCTAATATTATTGGATTAATTGACCAGCTTCTTAATGCTGGGTTTGTCGGTTTCTTAACATTTGCAGTTTTAGTTAGTTTTTGGGAATAAAATAGGAGATAATGATTATGGATCTCAAAAGCAGAAAACTTGTCTGCGCAGTTGTATTATTCTTATCTGCATGCGGTGCTCTCTTTTTAGGGAAAACAGATTTTGCAGGTTGGGCCGAATTTATGAAATGGGTCTTTGGAATATACGCAGCTGGTAACGTGGGTGAACACGTAGCAAGCAAGTAGTATAATGTCTCACCGGGTTTAATTACCCGGTGAGACTTAATTTAAATAATGGAGGTTATATGAGCTTAACATCAGAGCAAATTTTATTGAGGTGGACCACTTTAATGGAATTTGTTGATAATAACTTTGAAGGTCAACAAAAAGAAAATATAAAGAAGCTATTTGATCATTTTGAAGATAGAATGATAGATGCCCCAGCATCGAGTAGACCACAATATCATAATTGTTTTTTAGGCGGATTATTAGATCATTCTGTTAGAGTTGTACAAACAGCATTAGATATATATGAGCAATTTAAATCTATGGATGTTAAAGTTACTGCATCAAAACAAGAAGTCATTTTAGCAGCTATGTTTCATGATTTAGGAAAAATTGGTGATTTAGATAATCCATATTATATAATTCAAACAGATGAATGGCGAAGAAATAAATTAAGAGAATGGTATACATTTAATAATAAGCTTGAACCTATGAGTGTGACTGATAGGTCGTTATGGTTGTTACAATATTTTAATATTGAGTTAAAACCCGAAGTTTGGAAAGCAATAAAATTAAGTGATGGGTTGTTTGAACCTGGAAATGATCGTCTTTTTAGACAACCAGATACTAGAAATATTTTACATTATATAGTTCATTTTGCTGACTGGATGAGTACTGTTGCTGAAAAACAACATTACCAACAATCATTAGAAGTAGATGAAGATATAAAACAAGAATTTGAAAAATCAATAAAAGATGATTCTACTGTACCAGATAATATTAAAGAATTAAAAAATAAGTTTAATGAGTTATTTAGTGATGCATCTTAAGAGGGTCAAATGGTTATAGAAATACTTTTAATAAGTTTAATATGTACATTTATATTTATAGGGTACTTATTAATCTTAGCTTTAAAGCGAATAAATACATATGAAGAGTTTATTATTCAATTTCAACAAGTAATTGAATATGCAACTGAACAAATGAAAAAAGTTGATGCAGACGGTCATTATGAATCAGATGATGAAACTGCATTTTTCTTTAAACAATTAAAAGATATACAATTATTATTAAATAACATTTTTGAAGAAAAGGAGGCTCAAAGTGGGTAGGAAGAGAAAGAATAAAATTTATTTTGATCAGGAGGTTGAAGATGCAATTGTTGAATATAATCATGAAACTAATCCACTTATAAGAAATAAATTATATGAAGATAAAATAGCTTATGCTTTAGATAAGTTATGTGAAAATATAATTAATACATTTAAGTTTTCATATTTTGATTGTGGGTTTGATGATGTTAAACAAGAAGTTCTATCTTTTCTCTTACTAAATCTTCATAAGTATGATCAATCTAAAGGGTTTAAAGCATTTAGTTATTTTTCAGTTGTAGCTAAAAATTATTTAATATTAGTTAATAACTCGAATTATAAAAAATTAAAAATACATAAGAATTTAGATGCTACAAAAACAGTTAAAGAATTGTCAAAAAATCCATATTATAATAAAACAGAAGATTTTTCGAGTGAATTTATGGATCAAATGGTTGAATATTTTGAAAATAGAATTCCAAATATTTTTAAGAAAAAACGAGATATTGATATAGCATATTCAATTATTGAATTATTGAAAAGACGTGAAGAAATTGATAATTTTAATAAGAAAAGTTTATATATTTTAATTAGAGAAATGGCTGGTGTTAATACCGCTTATATAACAAAAGTACTTAATGTAATGAAGACTCATTATAGTGTTTTATTACGAGAGTTTAATGCATCTGGTGATTTATATAATTTTAATAAAAGGTAAAAATTTAAATTTTATAATATTTATATCACATAATTAACTTAATGAAAAAAGCGACCTTTGGTCGCTTTTTTATTATCATTTATATTTTTTGGTAAATTTATATTTATATGTGAGAATGTCTGTTAGTTTCAATCTATAATTAGGTAAAATAATATGAAAGATACATTAGAAATTTTTGAAGGTAAAACTTTTGAAGACCTTACAAAAGATATTTATGAAAATTCAAAAAATAAAAAACTACAGTTAGATCTACTTATACAGGAAATACATGGATTTATTCGAAGCATTGATGATGCTGTTATAATATCACCCATAGTTAAAGAAATATATGAAGTGTCTGTTAAAAATGATGAACATCTTGTTAAATTGGCAAGTGTCTTGCAAAGAATTATTACTAGGTCTAAAGATGGATCTGATGAAGATAGTTATGGACTAACAGAAAATGAAAAAGAAGAACTTATGCAAACACTACAAGAAACTATAAGTGAAGTAGAACGAAAAAATGATAGGTTAAATAAAGTTACACAAATAAGTAAAACATTTACTGAGGGGTAATATGAGCTCACTTTTTGAATCAGTTGATAAAATTAAGTCAGATAGGAAATCTTTATTTGGAGATTCTAGACCACAACCACACTTCCTACAGTTTACACCTGGAGTAGTAACTGCGGTTGTTACAAGCGAAGAGACTGGAACGTTTGCAGACAATTTAAGAAATATAAATAGTATACTAGCAAAACCACATTATGGAACTGAGTTCTATACACCAGGGTTAGATGATGAAAAAAATAGGTATTATCCTTTATTGAGAGGAATAGTTGATGTACCTACTATAGGAGATCCTGTGTTGTTATGTTCGTTTGATGAAGTGGGATATTATTTAGGACCACTTAATACTCAAAATAGTCCAAATTATAATGTTGATCATGTTAATCTTAGACGTGGATTTAGACGTCAAAATAATCAAGTTATTGACTTTGATAAAGATGGGTTTATTAAAACATTTTCAGACACATTAAGTAAATCACCATCAGGAAATACTAGAGATGTAATTGGATTATCAAGAGATTTTATGAGAATATCTGCTTTACCACGAATGCAAAAATATCATATTTCAAGTTTAGATGATCCGAGAGAAGATAAAAATATTGTTGCAAATGAGACTGGAGAAAAAGGTGAAGTTCATGGTGACATGATATTAGAAGGACGTCATGGAAATAGTATAAGAATTGGTAGTCGTGATGTTAACCCTTATATTTTTATTTCTAATGGTAGACCATTAGATAGAGCTATGGAAAGTACATTAGATGGTAGTATATTTGCTATGCTTGAAACTGGTACAATTCATTCTCATTTTATACAAGATATAGTTCTTGAAGGAGATCAATATAAATTCAAGCCATTTGTAATTGCATCAGACACAGTAGAAGATTCTAAACGACCCATGGGTAGTTTAGTGTCTATGGTTAATGGGGATGAAGATGCAACTAAACTTATATATGAATATGAACTACCACAACAATTACAAAGTTCAGATAGAATAACTATTAATGCAAGATCTGATAGTTTGTTTTTATCTGCATTACAAAACACTCATATAGGTGCAGGAAAATCAATAACTTTTTCAGCTAATAAAGACTCAATATTTGATGTATCTAATATTTATTTAGGAAAGCAGGCTAAGACTGAAAAAGAAGAAGATAAAGGTCAAGGACTTTTATTAGGGGAAAATTTACGTGCACTTTTAGAACACTTGGTTGATATTTTAATAGAAATGAATGGTCACTGTCAAACAGCACCAATACCTTTGGGGTTTCAAATGGGTACTCCAGGAACTTTAAAATTAGAGCTCCAAAAAATAAAAACAGCTTTAACTAAGGATACAAATTCTTTTATTAGTACTAAACATTTTATTGAAAGTGAAGATAAAGAATATAAAGCAACACATAAAAAATCTCAAGCTGAAAAACCAGCCCCTACCGCGCAAAAGTCTGCACGTACAGTAAACAATGAAGCTGAAGTACAGCAGATAATTAATAAATATGCGTTAGGAAAGCGTTGGAGTGTAGGTATGGCAGGTGCAGCTGTAGATGGATATGATTTGAATAAGTTAGCTCTCGCTAGAGATGCGTATAGAGAGGGTGAAATAGGAATTAAAGATGTTACCGATGAAGATTGGTTATAATCCGTTGATTAAAATAGTTATAGGAGACAATTATGAAAAAAACAGAACTAAAAACAATAATAAGAAACATAGTTAAAGAAGAAGTAGCATTGGCTATTAAATATGTTATTAAGGAGATGAGAGAGCCTACTGTTAATTCTAAAAAACAGAAAGTGCAGAAGTCAACAGAACCAATAAAAAAAGCTAAGTATACTAAAAATTCAGTTCTTAATGAAATGTTAAATGAAACAGCTAATTCTACTGAATGGGAAACGTTGGGTGACGGAACATATACTACAGATAGAATGAATGAAGTAATGCAAGATTCTTACAGTAATTTAATGAATCAACCAAACGGTAATACTAATCCAGATATGGTAGCATCAATGGATGTAGATCCTAATACTGTTCCAGATTATCTTTCAAAAGCTTTAAATCGAGATTATTCTGAAGTTATGACAAAAATTAATGAAAAAACTGGAAGACCTTAATGGGGCTTAAAAGTGATTTAAAAAAGGTCTTTTTACAATCTTCTGGTGCTGAAGAGTATGGAGAGGGAAGTGAAGGTAATGTAGATAAACTTGCTGAAGGTATATCTACAGCTATAGATAATTATATTAAAAATAAAAAATTTAATATTACGAGTTTAGATGCTGATATTAAAATTACTAAGCTTCAATTTTTACANCCACTTCNTATTAACACCGCAGCCTTAACATATGTGACCCCCGCAGGTGTACCTGCACCNNTTATGGGTNTAGCAACTTTAAATCCTANAACATTANNAGGNGATGTTCAAGTTGTTGCTNAGGGAAAGGCAGTANTAGGAAGACCAGCAAGNCAGGTAAANGGAAGTAAAAAAACAGANAAGTTTAATAGATATGGTATTGTTGAATTAGATCCNGATANTACAAAAGGAATNTAATAATGGCGTTTAGAGATACAACAAAAAAACCTTTTATTGAAGATAGAGATACTAATGTGTTTATTGGTATTGATTATCCGTTTCATAGATCGGATGGCAGTCAAGGATGGTTTGCATCAACTGATACTACTATTAAAGCAGTTAAAAATAATGTTAGAATGTTACTAAGTACTTATCCAGGAGAACGATTATTTCAGCCAACAATAGGAATTGGATTGCAGAAGTTTTTATTTGAGCAATTTACACCTGATACAAGGATCGCAATTGAAAATGAAATTGTTGATGCATTTAATCTTTGGTTACCTTTTGTTGAGATAAAAGAATTAGAAGTTGAAATGATTGGAAATGATCCTATTGGAAAAAATAAGTTATCTATCTATGTTGCTTTTAATATAATACGAGATCCAAATACATTAGAATCTGTTCAAGTGGAAATAGGAGATTAAGGATGCCTTATAGTAGTAAAGACTTTAAAGAAACAAATATTAATTATATAAATAAAGATTTTAGAAGTATTAAGAATACTCTTATTGAATATGCTAAAACATATTTTCCTAATACATATAAAGACTTTAATGAAACATCACCAGGAATGATGTTATTAGAAATGTCAGCTTATGTTGGTGATGTTTTATCTTTCTATATTGATCAACAATATCGTGAAATGTTATTACCATTGGCAGAAGAGAGACGTAATGTAAATAATATAGCTAAAATGTTAGGGTATAAAACTAAACCTATTATTCCAGCATATGTTGATCTTACAGTTAAGCAAACTGTTGATGCAACATCAGGTGATGACCCTCAACCAGATTATTCTCAAGCGGTAACGGTTGATAAAGGAATGAAAG
Organism: Candidatus Pacearchaeota archaeon; assembly: GCA_002690445.1. The sequence goes on along the minus strand of NZER01000021.1, from coordinate 6,372 downwards.
TAACATCAACTATTGATTCTGATACTATTTTTGAAACATTGGATGTTGTTGATTTTACTGCTAGTGGTTCTAGTGATCCCGCACCTATACAATTATCAACAGACAGTGAGGGAGTAGTAACAGAATATACGTTGACTAGAAATATAAAAGCTATTTCTGGTGAAACTAAAAATAAAACTTTTAGTGTGAGTGCACCAACAAAATATTTAACTTTAACATTAACAGAAACAAATGTTGTAGAAATAATTAGTGTTACTGATTCCAATAATAATAAATGGTATGAAGTAGATTATTTAGCACAAGATAGAATACCTGTTGAAACACATTATACAGATGATGAAAGTAGAAGTACTTCCTATTCTAAAATACAAGATACATCTACTGTATCTTTACCGGCACCTTATACTTTAGAATTTATTAAAACAGATAAGCGATTTATTGTTGAAACTAACGATAATAATACAATGTCACTTATTTTTGGAAACGGAATTTTAAGATCTGGCCAAGCTTTGAAATCTACACTTGATCAAACTGAACAATTTGGGATCAATATTCCTGGCGTTAATCAAAATTTACTTTCATCGATCGATCCACAGTTAGGTGATGAGTATTCAACTTTAGGTCAAGCACCTGCTCACACAACATTAACTGTAACTTATAGAATAGGTGGGGGAATATCTGCAAATGTAGCTACGGGTGATTTAACTACTATTAGTTCTATAAGTGCACTAAATGCAAAAAGTACTGCCAATGTAACAGTAACAAATAATATACCAGCACGAGGAGGATCTGAACAAGAATCAATTAATGAAGTTAGACAGCGCGCTGCTGCTTTTTTTACAACACAAAATAGGTGTGTAACAAGAGGAGATTATGAAGCTCGTATTTTGAATATGTCAGCTAAGTTTGGTAATATAGCAAAAGTATATGTTGCTAGATCTAATATATTTACAGTCTTAAATACTAAAGTCGGTGATGCATATCAACAAGCACAAGCACAACAAGATGAAGATGGATTTATACCATTTACTGCTTTAGAAGGATATAACCAATCTATATTAGATATATTATTAGATTTAAAAGGTGGTGGAATACCTACAATTGATGCTTACACACTTTCATATAATATCGATAAAAATTTAGTAGAAACACCTACTGATCCTATAGGAATAAATCTTAAAAAATATTTAAATGAATTTAGATTATTGACTGATGACGTCACACTTAGACCGGGCTATGTTATTAATTTTGGTGTATTATTTGAAGTATTTGCTCATAAAAATGCAAATAAGCAAGATGTTAAATTTAAATGTACACAAAAAATAATTGATTATTTTAATATTGATAAAATGCAATTTAAACAACCAGTATATATTAGTCAATTAGAATATGAATTAATGGGTATAGATGGAGTACGATCAGTTAGTTATGTTTGTCCCACACAGGGACCGAACTGGCGAGCTGTTCCAACTATTGCAGCTGCTTTTGATCCACCTCTATGGCTTAAAATATGGAACCCTACTGGTGGAGAAAATCAAGAAGGAGGGTGGCAAGAAACCGGGACTTCAGGATATGGATATTATTTTGATTTTGAGTCTGCACATGAGAGCGGTATTATTAAAACACCAGCAACACCTGCAGTATTTGAATTGAAATATCCTAAGTTAAATGTAAAGGGGAGGGTACTTTAATGCACTATTTTATTTACGCAACACAAGATGCTTGGATTTCAAGTGGATCAAGCCATGTTGATGGAACATCTTTTACAGATCAAAATGTTGGTCAAGATGAAATTTTAGAACTAAAAAAAACTTTTTGGAATAAAGCATTTGATTATCAAACTAGAGTTTTAGTTTCATTTGCAGGATCTGAATTTACAGAAGTTTCACAATCAATTCATAATGGACATATTGTGAATCCAAAATTTAATTTAAGGTTATATGAGGCAGAAGGAACACAAGACTTAACAACTGAGTATAAACTTGCAGCATTTCCAGTTTCTGAATCTTGGGAAGAGGGCGTTGGAAAGTTTGGTGATGATCCAAAAGTAACGAATGGAGTTAGCTGGGATAATATAAATTATTATCCTGGTAATAGTGCGATTACTTGGAGTCAAGCTGGTGGTGGTGTGAGACAAAATGAAAAAGGAGGTACTGTTATTACTGGTAGTGGAAATGAAGTGTCACAATCATTCTCATATGAATCACCTGATATAAATATGGACGTTACTGATATTGTAAATAATTGGTTGGGTGGTACAAATAAAAATTATGGATTTCTTTTACGGTTTAGCGGTAGTCAAGAAACAGACAATACAACGTTCGGTCAATTAAAATTCTTTTCTAAACAAACAAATACAATTTATTCACCTAAGCTTGAAGTCAAATGGGATGATCATAAACCGTGTACTGGAAGTAATACCGGAAGTTTATTACAGATGACTTCTAGTGGAGAAGTTGACTATACTTTATATATGAAAGGGTTAAAAGAAAGTTACAAGGAAAACGATAAAATTAAATTTAGAGTAATGCCTAGAAAACGTTATATACAAAAAACTTTTTCTACATCAGCTCAAACAGTAACAGGGTCATATATACCTGAAGGTAGCGGATCGTATTCTATAGTTGACTTAGCAACAGGAGAGACAACTGTTCCGTTTAGTCCTTACACATCAATGAGTTGTGATTCAACGAGCAATTATTTTATTCAATGGATGAATACTTTTCAACCAAATCGAGCTTATAAAATTGTATATAGAATAAAATATAGAGATGGTCAAGAAATACTCTATGATGATGGGTTCGAATTTAACGTTAGATCATAGGAAAGAACAAACATGCCAGTAACAAAAGAAGATATTGCAAACAGAATATCAGAGTTGTTTATACAAAATTTTAATAGTATATCAGCTTATTTTGGTGATGTTGATTTAATGCATTTTCAAAAAACAGTTAGAGGTGGATCTATAAAACCTGGGAGGGATGAAGATGAAAAGCTTATATTGCATGAAAGTAATATTAAAGCAAATGAAAGCATTACTGATTTAGTTAATACTATATATAGATTTATGTATCCTTCTGATACTGTACATGAAACTGTATTGGAGTTAAAAGATATAACATTAACAAGTGATGTTGATCCAGGTATAGGTGGCGGTGTTACGTTTTCATTTTTGATAAAAACACCATCTGGTGGAAATGTTATTCCAATTACAGATAGTTTATTTGATAGTCTTAATCAATTTATAGCGTTTGATAAAAAACGATTAGTTATAGATCCAAAAAAAGCAAAGCAAATGCTAGATACAAATATTTATGAGTTGCTACCATCTATAACAACAAGACAACAACAAATAAATAATTTTTTTTCAGAATATAATATTTTAAAGCCTCCTTCTGCGTTAGATCAAAATGTAATATTTGATAGTGATAATGACGGATTGACTGATACTATAGATAGAACCGGTGCAGAAGGATATTCTAGCCTTTATGATATTTCTGGTCAATATGGTTCATTAGAAGATGAAAATAAATTTATTACTTGGCTTGAACAAAATGAAGATGATGAAAATGTAGCAAAGAGTTTAGAATGGTTGTATAATGATCTTAAGAATAATTACTTTGTTCAAAAAGAAACACTTGCAGACCAACTAGATGAAAGACCTGAATATGAATCAAAATCTAGTGGCTATTTAAAAATTAGAAATTTTAATCAATCAGTTATTATCAGAAATGAAAGAGGTAGCGATATTGGATTAATTGGTGATGATCCTGATAACCCAGCGTGGTTAACAAATGGATTTACTATTACCATGTGGGCTAGATTTTTAGATAGAGTAGGTGGTGGAACATTATTTAATTTTGGAAATCCATTCAGAGACGAAGACCCGCATGGGTTTAGTTTAGAAACTTATATTTTAAATAAAAAAGATATGTTACCTAGTATTGCAAACAATCATCCTATTTTTGATTCTAATGATGCTGCTAGATTTATTAGATTAGTTGTTAGAGAAGGAGATAATACTTGGAGAGATTCTACTACAGGCTGGGGAATGATTGCGAAACGTAATCCAGATGAAGGAAATCTACCTAGGTATGATTATGATATGAACGCCGGTAAGAATGGAGCTGATTCTATATCATTATTGACTTCAACGTTTGTTCCAATTAATTTAAATGAGTGGTATTTTATAGTTGCTAACTATAATCCTAATATTGATGAGGATACGTCATATGGAATGGCAGATATGGGCCCTGGGGAACTTATGTTGAATCGCGATCCAGATTTTTGGAGATGGAAGATAGCAAGAAGAGGTATTGCTTGGGGTTATTCAGCTAATTCTGGGCGTGGTGCTAAATGTAAAGTTGAAATTATATCTAGAACTGAATTGCTTAGAGCTAGAGGGTATAAAGTACCTGTAGTTGAAATCGAGGAAGCAGTACAAACACAGATGCCGGTAGTTGGTTTTACTCCACAAGAAGAAGCCCAATTCTCGGTACAGGCTCAAGAATTGTTGGATGCAATTGAGGCAGGAGAAGGTGCAATGGATGTTCTTAACCAACAAATGTTTGGTGGAATATATGCGGATTTAGAAGAGCGAATGACTGACCAACCCTGGGATTATAGTTCCTCGGCTATGACTTTTGGTTCAGGTTTGTGGGATGTCCTATCCGGTACAACTCCACTTACTACAGGTTATATGGGACCAGACGGGTGGGTATCTGGTACCGCAGATCCAATTATAGTGGAGGATCCAGTAACTACTGCTTTACAGGGATTAGATTTAGGTATTGACATTTCACACGGGTTTGGTAACTTATTTGACACGAGTACTTTTGGTCAAATCCCGATCACAACAGAACTCGAGGAAGAACCTATTGTTACAGTGGAGGATCCGGTAACTGCTGCTTTAGCAGGATTAGATTTAGGTATTGACTTTTCACAAGGTTTTAATCTTGGAGGTATGAATTTCGGTTCAGGTTTTGATTGGCTAGGTGGTACAACTCCAATTACTACAGGTTATATGGGACCACAAGGATGGGTGTCAGGTACTTCAGAATCTGAGGATGATTAAGAAAACAAATGAAAATATATAATAAAATAACTCTTGGGTGGAATGATAATACCCAAACATATGATAATGTTCTTTATGAAGATTCATATGAGTATGAGGGAGAGTTAATATATGCTCAGGGTGACCCTTGGGATGATAATGATGACTTTTTTGAGTGGTTACTTGAAAATCATTCTATAGATGAAGAAATATTTTATGATACTATTGGGACCACTGCGCGCGAATCCTATTGGGGGTTATTTGAACAAGATCAACAAGAACCCGAAGAAGAAGATCCCGAAGAAGAACAACCTGAAGAAGAAGAACCTGAAGAAGAACAGGAAGATGATGACTTATTTTTTGTATGGTTACTTGAAAACCATTCTATAGATGAAGGTGAGTTTAATAATAAGACAAGTTTAGAACAGTCAGATTATCGATCTCAATTTCAGGTATATGTAAGTGAGCAGCTACTTGAAGAAGATAGTGAATTATTTTTTATATGGTTATTTGAAAATCATACTATAGTAGAAGATGAGTTCTATAATAAAACAAACTTAGAACAGGCAGGATATCGACTTCAATTTGAGACATATTTAAATCAATATTTAAGTGAATATTTACTTGAAGAGGAAGAAGAACAAGAAGAAGAGGAAGAAGAACAAGAAGAAGAAGAGGTTGGGGAGATAGTGAGTATTGTTGCAGATGCTTGGAGAGGAATAGGAGATGATCGACCTGACTTAGGACTATTGTATGGTTCAAGTCGAGAAAAGTATTCAACATGGCAAAACAAAGTGAACAATACCGTAAATACTTTTACAGATTTTTTTAAAGGAGAAGCCGTAGGGGATAATGAAAATTCAGGTGATCAAGTATTTACACCAAATGTAGATGTTGGTCTTAGAATAAATTTTGAAGAAGATATAGATGTACCAATTACAGTGTATTATGATAAAGATATAAGTCCATTTGAATATCAAAATAGCTTAGCGCCTGCTGAAGTTCAATTTAATTTTCATTCAAGTGAACCTGAAGATGGTGCACCAGATTTAAGTAACTATTATATTGCTTTTGTGGATTGGGGGGATGGATTACCTATTGAGTATGATGATAATCCATATCAAATAAGTCTTGGTGAACAAGGATCACCTTTAAAACATCATTATGAAGAATGGGGACCATATACTATAACAGGATATATGCTTAAAAGACAAATTAGATTAGTTCCGCGTCTATCAATAGATGGGCTCAGTGTTGATATTGAATGGATACCTAGCGAAAGCGCTGCTGATATTCATTTTATAAGTTTTGCTCTTAAT
>NZER01000020.1 GCA_002690445.1 Candidatus Pacearchaeota archaeon | reverse complement strand
TTCCTGCATTACCTACAAGACCAGCGCACAATACAGTTCAGTTAACCGGTCTACCAACACTACCAGAGTCATACGATTGCACTCTCTCCGATAGCCCTATGCCTTTCCCCTTATGATGGAGGGATATTCAGCCACACCCTTACTCCAGCCGTCACCGGAGTAAAAATTGCTTGGGCCGTTTCCTCTATGCGGACGTTTGTTACGTCACCCAAGACTTAAATTGTCGCCACGTTGAGGATTCGAACCCCGCCCGACCAGTATCGTATCACCTCCATGCCTTGTTTGGGATATCTCCCCAGCATAATTGCTTTCCTGCGTCAGACTGCTGCTCACCAATGTTAGCAAGTGAGACCAGCACCAATTTCCGCGACTTAAATTGTCAAAGAACGATTTCTCGTTCAACTGTTATAATAATACAGTAAGTCTAGACTCCTGTCAAACTTTTTTCTTCGTTTTCTAAAACTTTTTTTTCGTCTTCCCAGTAGTAGCCAGCGGGAGCCATAATCTCGTTAAGTCCCGTGCCTGATGTCTTGCTTATGATGTAAGGCTTAATCTCTGCCATGTCTACCATGCCCCATTCATTTTCAATGCCCATCACATAACCAAAGGCATGGCCGTTTTCGTCTGCTTCCTCGAGGTAATACTCCCAGAAGTTGCGTGTGATAATGTGTTGGGAGACTGCAAAAGTCTCTGCGGAATCTTCGTTGTTCGCGTTGATGATGTTTCTTGCTTTCATTACTATAATATAACACACAAATGCCCTTCGCGCAAGAGCTGGCGGTACGATTGTTAATAACTTTTTTAAAAATATTCGTAAGTCGTTGCAAATCAAGGACTTAGGCCGCGCGGGGGGCATTTTGCGTGCCAACTCTTTTCCCGCCAAGATTATAATATACATACTTATTTGTTGTTATTTCGTTATTTGGGCATTATTTGGCATTATTTGGAAGATCATACTTTTATTTCAAAAAAGAAAAAGCGCCCATCAAAAAGACAGACGCTTTTATTTAGTAACAAATGGTGTTCAATGAAGGTCAGAACACGCACCCCGTGCGGAACTCTCTTCCGCCTCTATTCCATTTGCATTTGCTGCTTTTATACAACATTATTATATATTAACTTGATTCTATTATTTTGTCAAGTCTTTTAACTCGCGCAAGTATCTCACTCCTGCTGGAGTCAAGGCACGACCACGCTGACGAATCTCAAGGAGGTTCTGGCGCAATAGGTACGTCTCTGAATCCTTACGAATAGCCTCAACAGTGAGTCCTGTCTTTGCTGCAAGGTTGGTGAGACTGCACTCTTTGCTCTCTTTTAAGATTCGCATAATCTTCAACTCTCCCTCGCTTAAACCAAGGGGAAGCACATTAAATGTTGCTTTGTAATCCTTCCAATCTCTGTAAGTAAATTTGTCGCGCCCCTTCAACTGTAAAAGGAAGTTGTCGGTAATTTTTTGGGCAGCGCGAGCGTTACCACGGAGGATAGGGGCAACCTCTTTCAACACATCACCCTCAAAGCTAATCTCCTCGCCAATGTTCAACTTAACAATGTCAGCAAGGTCGCTATGGGTATAATCCTCAAGCTCGATGCGCTCCAACCTGTCCATGAGAGCATGAAATACCTTGTGAGGCTCGCTGGTAGCAAACGCAAATGAGACACGGCGAAAGTTAAAGTTAACAGTGTATCCCTCTGGAGAAGTAAAAGACGTAAGTTTTTCCTTGTTGGGGTTAGTGATAGTCAACAACGCCATAGTAAGGTCGCGTGGAAGTTCAGACGCTTCATCAAACAAGATAGTAACATCCTTGCCGTCCACATAAGGCATAACCACACCATCAAAGAATGACTGTACGCTTTTAATGGACGAACAATTCAACTCAAGAAATGGCTTGGGTTTGTCCTCGCCCATCATAATAAGATTCTTCGCCATCGCTGTCGCCAAGAAGGTTTTGCCACAACCCTTGGGTGCGACATACATGAGGTTTGGTATGATGTTCGTAGCTTTGAAACCTTCGTGATAGAAGGCTAGTTTTTTCTTGGCTTTTTCTTGGCCGATGATTTGAGGGAATAGTTCTGTTGTAGGCATAATGTAAGAATAACAGGGGGTTAGAATTAAGTCAACACTAATTTTAATAAATTTAATTTAATACTAATCTTTCTTCCATTATTCTTTCCACTCTCTTCTCTAGTAATTTTGCTTCTTTACCGTGTGGGTGTTTAATAATGTTATCTTGAACATCTTGGTCTAGGTCTAGCAACTCATCCCAATAAGTTTCTTTATGTAAGGCCCAGTAACGGGAATCTTTTTCAATCATTGTATTAATTATTTACGCCTGTTGTTTGTGGAACAACATAGTTACATTTAACTGCTGGTATTTCACTGTCACTCTCAGCGAGTCTACAAACTGCTTTTGTGAACTCTTTCATATACCTCTCATCTGTTTTGGAATCGCTTCCGTTGATTAGTACATTCTTTTTGAAGGGGGGTTGTTTATCAAACACATAATTATATGCAAGATTATATCTTTGTGCTGTTGACATTGTTCTATTATATATTACACTTAAAATTTACCACTCGGTAAGTTGAACCTCAACGGCTACTTCTTCTTTAGGTTCTTTCTTCTTGCGTGTGGGTTCTACACCAGCGGCAGTCTTGATGGTCTGTGGAGTGGCTGTAACCATTTCTCCCGCGATGCCAACTGTCTCGGCCCACTTGCGGCTAATAAGCACTGTCGCTTTCGGGCCTAGCATATCGTTGAGTTGCTCAAGAGTAACTTGACTAAAGGACACGCTCCCCTTTTTGCGTCCAGAACCAACCTTGCGTTTCTTTGCTTGTTTCATCTTGATACAAGATTAAACCAAATCTAAAAATGAGTCAATAAAAAAACAATAAAAAAACAATAAAAATCTCCAGCAACAATTTATCAAAATTTAATTAAATCAGTGAAATTAAACATAATAAACTTAAAATCTATGTATATTACATTCTTAATCTGAAAAGGCTGCGTTTGGGCTATATTTAGGCCATTTTGGGCCATATTTAGTAATATTTCGGCAAAATATCAAAAACCGGCAAAAATTTTAATAAATTTAATTAATTTCGAGCATATTTCTTGCTACTTTGAGTAATATTCTTTCCTTATACTCAGGTGAAAAGTCTTCTTGTTGTATATTATATTCTTTTGCTAGGTTCCGGTAGTCCTTTAATGACTTGCATTTTTTTAATTTAATTTTAAATTTTTCTTCATCAATAGACATAGGGTATCATTATACACCATATTTAGAATCAAGACAACAAAATATCATATATTTCGCGCCAATTTAAAAAAATTTTAATTAATTTTTGCCCTTGTACTTATTAGGCTTGCTTCTTTCTAGTTTGCGCCAATTACATTCAAGATAAATAAATTTAGATAATGTGTTTGCAAATTTATATACTTCTTTTTCTGATTTATCCCAGAAGAAGGCATGAGTAAATTCATGTATAATGGTATTTAATTCATTTCTTTTTGTTAGGTATGGGTTGATGTGTATTTTGGGAGTCTCATCATCTGGAGGGGCGCAAGTGCCATCTGCATCACCATAGTGGTGTGAATTAGGTTTAGTATATAATACTTCATATTCTACATTCTTGCTATTCTTGAATATAAAATTTTTAGATTTTTTTGTACGTTTCTTTGGCATACATAGTCTTACACATATATTAATAACTTAAAAAAGTGGTGTATATTTGGAAATATATAANTTGTCCACTACACATTNCNACACNTTANNNCACTTTAANACACCNTANATTNAACACTCCTTACATTCATTATACTTTATACCCCTACTAAATCAACAAGAAAACAAGGTNTATTTCAAGAAATTGAAAAAAGCTGGCACTTTTTGGGGCNAATGTCATTTTTAAATAAAATTAAATAAAAAGAAAAGCCATTCATATATAAACAAGGGGTCTAATATCACCTATTCATATATCAAAAAGAAGTAAAAACTAGGCGGTGCAGGACTTGAACCTACAACCTTCACCATGTCAAGGTGATGCTCTGCCTTTGAGCTAACCGCCCTTTTAAACGAGCGAATGGTGAGAATCGAACTCACAACCTTCTGCATGGCAAGCAGATGCTCTACCAAATTGAGCTACATTCGCATGGCGGGAATGACGGGACTTGAACCCGCGACCTCTGGCGTGACAGGCCAGCGTTCTAACACAACTGAACTACATTCCCATATAAAGTAAAAAAAGGTTGCCCCCGCCGCAACGGAGACAACCAGTGTTGAGTTGAGGAACTCTAGTTGTTTGAGAACTTGTCCTCGTCGGATTTTAAGTCCTCGGCAATGTCCTTTCGGGCTTGCTGATAACCTTCCGTCCACGCATCGTTGTATGCGTCAACAGACTCCTCACCATCGGGGTCATATTCCAAGTAGTCAGAGAAAGTCGTATTTAGACCTTCATCCAACGGTGGAGCGTCGATGGTTTCATACACCCCAACAACCTTGTATTTACAAGTGCGTAGCTTTTGACAACTACAATCATGCGGAACGCTGACCACATCAGATGGGTCAATTTCCACAATCATTAAGTGACCGCCGCTTTGGGCGTAGCCTTTGGCATAGTCATAGCTACCAGCGTGGAATCCACTGGAGCAACCCATGTCGGCATTATCACACACGCCATTTCGACGCATTTCCAACACCGCGCCAACGGAGTTGTCGAATTTTCCACTGTAAAAATCAGTGAAGTCTTGATTCACGCCCTTGTAGGCAAGAAAGTTACCTTCGGGAGTGATTGGCATATTCTTATGCTCCAAGAACGAATACAATTCGTCTGTGGCGCGATGAGATGGGTTTCCCATCAATTTACCCAAGAATTTAACCAAGGGTTGATGCGGTAGATTTTGCTTCATAAAGCCGAGAATCTTGTCCACAACCATGTTGTGCATAGACTCGCCTTGATAAAACACCTGACCGTCCTTCACTTCAATGTTGGCTTCTGCATCTAGGTAATCCAAGACGGCAGTTTCAACATCAAACAAACTCTCAAGTCTGTCCCAATCTTGGGCCTTGAGTGCATCTTGAGCTTGAAGCCAAGATGGATGCTCGCAGTTCATTGATTGCGCTTTGCCCTCAATGACAACCGTGAGACTTTTTTCTGTTAGGATGTATGGTATCATAATTTTTGTTGTTCCCTTTACTTCTTATATACTAATCTAAATCTGGATGTGTGTCAAATACTTTTTTAAGTTTTTATTCTTTTAGCAAGTATCGTTAGTGCTATCCACATCACAAACAACAAAGGTGGAGAAGCGTGAAACATTGCTAGGATAAGAATAGAACAACCCACAAGCATTGTTATGTATTTTGCTGTTATTCTTGTTGTTAATAGTATCCTTCGATACCATTTGTTTTGATTTGCTAAAGTTGTTTCCATTTGGTTTTACTGATATTATTGTTTTTGTTTTCTTGTGTTTCATATTCTTACCATTTAAAAATTCTTCTCAGAGAGAAGGAGTGCTAAATTTAATTAATTTTAAAAAATTTTAAGGCATTCCCTTTTTACAAAGAGGAGTGACCCGATGCCTACTCCGAGTCACTCCCGATTCCCTCACACTAACCTACAAAGCGCGGGGAATTAAGACTTGTTGCATACGTCTATCACATTAACGTAGTTTACGAAAGGCTCAATGAAATCGTTTTTATTCCAACTCAAGGCACTATGTTCAATATGTTCAATCATTTCGTACTTCTCGCCAACTTCTTTCATCATTTGCGTCAAGTCGTGAACGGGTTTTAACTTGCTCTCTGTATCAACGAGGTCTTTCGACATACCCAACTCACTCGCTACCTCACGAAAAGAATCAAGAACCTTTGAGTCGGACGTATGACGACATTCTTCTTCGCATTTGATTAGTTTCGCAAGAGTGCCATCTGAATCGGCCAACTTTCCAAAAATCCCGTTATCCTTAATGAAAGATATAACAGCGTTCGCACGGTTAACATCGCTATTTCGAGCGAAATCTTTAGCGTGATTGCGGTCAACGTACTTTTGTAGAAGTTTTTGCTTCTCCATTTGCTCAAAGAGAACTTTCTCAACCCATGAGTGGAACTCTGTCCAGCCCTTTTTTCCTTCAATCTTATTCCTTTGACCGACCTTGAAGGCGTGAATCTTTGGAACTTTAATCTTCATGTTCTTGAGAAGGTCTGTAATGGTCTTGAGGTTGTTTGGGTTCGTTGATGTAGCGTACTCATCGTTTTTGACTACGCAGAACTTGTCTATGATTACATAAACACCACTTTCATTCTCTACATCTACCTCTGTAACGTCCCAATAATCAGACTTTGGAGTGTGATAATGGCTTAAACTCGCGTTTTTGTCGAAAGCAAAACATTTTGCAGCGTGTTTTGAGTTTTTGACGTAAGTTCCACCTTTGCTTGTTGGGCCGTAGCCAAACTCGCTCAATTTGTGCTGTGGCAAGGAGGAAAGTTTAATTAACTCACCGTCAAATTCCTCATCCTTGAAGAATTTAGCCTTAACTTGTGCAGCGGTTCTCCTCACCTTGCCGCTTCCATCAGCAGCAGTAGCCTCAAACTGAATCAAATGGGGAGTTTTGTCTTGCGTGATTATGAGCGGCAACATCCTACCCATAATTCCTCGACGATGCCCAAGGTCATTCTCTATGACAAGCGTATTCTTGTTACAATGAATCGAGCTGTTTTCTTCGGGGCGATACTTTGACCCTCCCCTGTAACCCTGTTTGAATTTGTGAAGCGTCACGCCAGAAACATTGTAGCAGTTGAATGTGCTGTCACCTACGGGCTTACCCTTCCACATTAGGTGCTTCTTAATTACATCCTTGAGTGCGTATAAGGGAGAAGTCGTAGTAAATGTGCTTCCGTACAAGCATTTTGCATCAAATAAGGTCTTGCAACCGTCAAATTCCTTACCAATTACGGTAGTTAACTCCTCTTGGACTCTTTTTAAAGTCTTTTTTAAATTTTCGCGAGTGTAGTCTGTGTATTGAAGTTTCTCACGCGAGGCTGAAATCTCTAAATCGCCAATTTCAACATTGAGAACGAGGTTATCGGTCAATAGATTGCTATAATCATCCTCATGCTTGAGGTTTAGAGCGTAATCATCTATTGGATACCCAATGTTTCCCATTACAACGATTGCTTCGTTCTTACGATGATACCTTTCGCCTGTATAGTCAGTCCATTTCCAACCGTTACCAGAGAATAATGTTCTTTCGTCGCTATATTCAAATTGTTTGTGACCATGAATGATTGGGCGAACCTTAAACCATTCAAAGAGGTCTTTTGCCTTGCTGATGAACTCATCTGCATCATCGTCATTTACTGGCACAACAATTTCGATGCCATCTTCCTCATCACTATCTTCAGTCGATAACTTGGAAATCTGACCGACTTGAGATGGGTCAATAAATGCGTTGTAAGTGTTCTTCTTGCCGTTTAAATATGAATTGATAACAAAGTTGTCTCCGTAAGCGAACGCTGCTTTAGAACCGATTCCAAGCATACCGATTTGGTCATTCGTGTTGCGCTTGGTTGACTCACCATAAAAAGCATAGATGTTATGAATGTCCTCGTCAGAGAGTGCAGGGCCAAAGTCTCGCACTTTGAAGTTTGTGTTCATCCTATTCGGGAGAGTGACTTCGATAGCTCGTTCTGGACACATTGCCTCGGTATGAGCGTCCACCGCATTACAGGTGTATTCTCTGACAACCGCAAGGATTTTGTCAGAGTAGAGTTGATTGCGTAAGATTCCAAGTATGTGATGGAGTCCAGACGCTTTGATTCCGAACTTAACGGAGTCTTTGATTCCGTTAGATTCAACAGTAGGCTTTGAGAAGTTAGTTGCTTTCATAGTAGGTTTGTTTGTCGTTAACCCAATACTAAAGGCAATCTGGGAACGAGTCAAGCAATTTCTTAAAAAAGTTTTTAGTAGTCAGTTGGCCCTGTTGGGTCGTACCAACTAGGGTGAAACTGTGGCTCAAAAGGAAGTACGATTTCCTCAAACTCTGCGAGTGTGTCTGGATGTTCAGATATGTAACCCCTAATCGCTTCAGCTATAAGCTCGTTGGCATCTAAATCATAGGGTAATTCGTGCATCATCTTGTAATAAACTTTGCCCAACCTTTCTTGCTGTTCAGAATCTAATGGCATAATATAAAATTATATTTTAAAATTTAAAGTCGTTCTAATATATGTAAAACTTTATTCAGTATGTGATTTGCTGACACGGAGGTACACCCACCTCCATCGAGGGTCTTTTTTAAATTTTTTAAATTATTTTTAATATCTTGCGCTCCCTCTTTTGTTAAACCACAATACTTGTTCTCTGTGGCTTTCCCAACATCTTCAAAAGCCTCCTTTAAATTAAAAAAAGCAACTGGTTCGACGGGCGAAACCCTGTCCATCAAGCAACTAACCACTTCAAAGTTGTCTGCGTCTCCCTTATTTAAGATAATCAAATCGCCATCAAGATTATTACTATCATAATCTGGAGACGCTTCAACCGATAGCTTTGCTGAAACGTCCAAGTATAGTATTTTGCGATTCGGTTCGTCCATATATTTATATTACTCCAGTTACTTCAAATTTTCAATACCTTCTACCTCTGTGCCGTTCCAAGTCCATTCCCCGTCATATTCTTCTAACAACTTGCGATTTCTGTCCATGCGAATGTAAGAGAACGTACCAGACACCCCCTTAAAGCACCCAAAATCCTGTATGGGAAGCGTTGCGGTCTTTGGGGTACTATTTACCGCAAACGGGTCAATACAGCTCATACGGGCGTGTGTGGCGTGTTTTGGGGGTCTTGGGACGCTTACCCTCCACTCCCCTGTGCCTACAACTACTACTGGTTTCTTTTTAAATGGCATTTTAGTCTTTTGCAACTTGGTTTGCTGCAACTAGAAATATGAAAAAAATTAACATGGCATCTGGCATACTTGCTGCAAATGTTGAAAAGAAAAGCACTGATACAAAATAAAGAGAGCTAGACATAAAACTCACCTTTCTCCGTGAGAGTCCACTTTCCATGTTCTTCTTTAACTAAACCTAATTTTTCTAACTCTTTTAATTCCTTTTCGAGACTTCGGAGGCGTTCTGTTTTTGCCTTTGAGGCTACCCTAGCCGACATTGATAAGAACTTGTTAAGCTCCGAGTTCATCGTACACCTCCTTGCTGCTGATGCGTGATACTCCATTCGCTTTGGCTTGTATTTCATCAAGGGTATCGCTAGTTCCGAGTCTCTGCTTTCCGATGTGTATTTCGCAATACTCATCTCCGTGAACAGACCGCGTTTCAGTTACGAAATCAACCCTGTTCCAATTTATTAGTACGAACCCTTTGCCGCTCGTATTTTTAATTTTTATGTTCATTATCTAATATCTTTTCTATGTCTGTGATTACTTTCAATAGTGCTTCTACTCTACCTCCATCGTAATCGTCCATTACGACAGTATCTTCTAATTCTTTTTTATATTTTTTAAAAAGTTTTTTCAATTTGCTTTTCATAAGCTGCCTACCATCTCTCGTACCTGCTTTTTGAAAGCTCGCACCTTCTTGGCTTGCTTCTCCATGCCCCACTTCTTATAGTATTGGGCTTTACGCTCAAGAGTCTCTTGGAGACTGTTACTCAACATCCTATCTAGGCGTTGCTTTTTCTCTTGTTTTTCTTTTCCACTCATATTTAATCTAATGATTTTACTGTACCGTCTGGCCCAATCTCTAGTCCACGGTGACGTTCCATGTCACGGGCATCCGTGAACCACTTTTTGGTTGGGTTTTCACTCAACATTTTCATTTCGAGGTCGTCCTGCCTGTCGTCTTGTTTCTGCCATTCTCGTTCAATTAAATCTTTCAAGTCGTGCCATCTATCAAACATTTTATCCATTGTCATTTTATTCCAATTCTCTGGAAGGCTTACGTCTTGAAGTCTCCTGTAAACTTTTTCTAGTATTTCTTTGTCGGTCATAATTTATTGTCGCATATTTTTGATTGAAAGTCAACGTCAAAAGTACGCTCGTTTATATTTAGGTCTATTTATTCTAAAACTATTTATGAGTCTGTTTGACTCTTTTTCTTGGGCCACCTTGCCCACGGTACTTCTTCATTCCCTTGCTTCGGTGACTGCAACCTTGTCGTGTTTTTTTCTTTATGCCTTGATGTTCAAAGACAAATATTTTTTTTGCCATTAATTTTCTCCTATTTTTACTATTTATATATTATTTTCATTTCCTCTATCAAGGCGATATGTAACCAAAATATCAGATAGCTTCCAAATACTAGAATAAAAAATATAATTTTATAGAATGACTTTTCCATCTCTATCATTAATTGTTATATTTTTATTCATAATCTCTAATTGCTATCACATACGGAAACCTTGGTACTCCATCGGGAGTAAGATTAAAGTATTTAATTGTCGCCTCTTTACCTATGAGTTCTTCGCCTCTCTCTAGCAATTCAGTCATGTATTCAAACGTACCTTTGACATTAGAGCTAAACTCTTTGCCATCTTTATTCTTAAATTTGAAACACTTGACAGTTCCGGTGCGATTGCCTACTCCTTCTTCATAACCAAGAATCTCATATTCTTCGTCAATAAATTCCTTGCGCTT
>NZER01000019.1 GCA_002690445.1 Candidatus Pacearchaeota archaeon | reverse complement strand
GGGATTGTTCAACGATTAAAAATCTTACAAGATGTAGAGGATAAGTTTGGCTATGTTGATTTAGGGGGAAATAAAAAATGAGTTATCGTGAGCATTTAAGAAAAAGTGCCAAGCCTTATGATAGAATTTGGTTTGGTATTATGTTATTAGAAAAAGGTTTACCAGCAACACTTACTAGAGTGGATATTCTTGATTTTATACATCAGAATATTAGTCCAACAATTTCTGAAATTTCAAGAGGGGTTGGTTTTGATTATAAAAATACTCATAGATACATACAAGAATTCAAAAAACATGACATTGTAAAATTAACACCTAATACGCCCTCAAGAGGCAAAAAGGTTATTGTAACTCTCCCTTCCCATCCTACAAGAACGAGAAGTATTAAAATAACAGAGTTATTAGATGGTAAATTCCAAGAAGAGTTTTATTTAGAGGGAAAAGATTTAGAAGTATTTGATAATTTTATGAGTAAGTTTGTTGTAACTAAAATATATGATAGTTGGTTCACGGAGGGAGATATTTGATGGTCAATGAAATACAAAAAGATTTATTTAATAACACATTAAAAAATGATTGGGAAAAAGAATGGAAAGATATGCCTGAGTTTGTTCAAGAAGATAAAATGCCTACTAAACAACTAATGGTAAATTTTAGAAAAGAAACAGATTTAAAAGACTTTAGTAAATTGATAGGACAGACTATTACCCCTTCAACTAAGAGTATATCATTTCCTCTATATGATAGGGAAAAACCAAGTAATTATTTATATACCTACATAAAACCAAAAAAAAAATGAAAATGAAATACCCTATTTATATAATCTCAAAAGGAAGATGGGAAAGTAGATTGACAAGCAAAGCATTAGAAGAGATGGATATCCCTTATTATATTGTTGTTGAACCTCAAGAGTATGAGAAATATGCGAATGTTATTGAGGAAAAAAAGATACTTGTATTACCTTTTAGTAATTTAGGACAGGGTTCTATCCCTGTAAGGAATTGGGTTTGGAAAGATTCTATTAAAAGGGGATTTAAAAGACATTGGATAATTGATGATAATATTAAATGTTTTAGGATTTATAATAGGAATAAAAGGATAAAAGTAAATTCGGCAAATATTTTCGTAGCGGCAGAGGATTTTGTGGATAGATATGAAAATATAGGCATGGCTGGTTTTCAATATACTTTTTTCTGCCCTGATGATGGCAGTAGAGATTACCCTTATATGTTGAATACTAGGATATACTCTTGTATTTTGATTAAAAATGATTTACCTCATAGATGGAGAGGGAAATATAATGAAGATACAGATTTAAGTTTAAGGATATTAAAAGATGGTCATTGTACTTTATTATTTTATTCTTTTTTATGTGATAAAAAAGCTAGTATGACTATGAAGGGAGGGAATACTGATAATGTTTATAATGATGGTTCTAATAGATTAAAATTTACTCAATCATTATGTAAACAACATCCTGATATTGTGAAATCAACATGGAAATTTAATAGATGGCACCATCAAGTAGATTATAGGCAATTTAAAAAAAATAAATTAATAAGAAAAAAAGGATTAATGATACCTAATAAGATAAATAATTATGGATTAGAATTAATAAAAATAAATAACACTACAAATAAGGAGGATAAAAATGAATATTAAAGCACAAGCACAGGTCTTTGGAATAATGTTTGCAGCAATTGGTTTCGTGATGGGTTATGTAATGACAAAGGCGATGCAACCGGGCATATTTTGGTCTATTACAACTATTATATGTTGTACAATAGTAGGCTATATGATTCCCGTTGCAGTGGCAAACAAATGATGGAAGATTATAACGATGATGGAAGTTATCTAAAAAAAGATATGTTTGGATATAGAATTATCTATCCTTACAAGAATAATGATGGTAGTCTGAATTGGTTTAATATTTGGACGGGTGGTTCATGGGCAAAACTCATTGTAACCCTCCTAATCGTATCATTAATCTTATTTAGTGTATATGCCTATAAAACAGATGTAAAAACTTGTTACGAGGTTATAGAGAACCCGTGCGACTATTGTAATCTAAACCCTGCCATGATAAATACAAATTTAATACTCCCTGATAATATTTACCTTAATTCCTCGTCATCACAGGCAGCTTTTATTCGCGAGAATGAAAGGGGGGTTGCACCTTAACTAATATCTTTATAACCATAGGAGTTTTGGCTGTATTTAGTCCATAATCTAGTTAGCCACGTTTTCTCCTATGGTGTTCCCAAGATGTTGACTCTCTCATCACACCTGTGATGACAATTAAAATGAAAGACAAACAAATAATAGAAAGAAAGTTGGAAATATTCCTAAAGGAATATGAGAAAAGCAAAGACAGAGTTGATAGGTTAGAGCCCATTATAGAAACCTATGCTAAAAGATACTATACTCTAACAGGTAAACACTATGTCAGGAATAGTTTAGATTCTAGGGGTTTTTATAAATGAAAGAAAGGAAATTATACTGGCGGAGAAAGAACAATAGAATCTGTTTAGAGGGTAAGGGAAAGAAGAGTAGAACGATTTATTTATGGACACTACCCCCTCCTGAGAAGTTCCTAAAAGAAATACTATTAAAATCGTCTTATCTTACAGAGGAAAGAAAGGAAAAAATGAGGGAAAAAATCAATCGTCTTGAATACAGAGATTATAAAGTAAACAAAAGAGGTATTAAGGTTCGTACAATCAAGATTACACGAACTCCCGAAAAAGACACCAAAGAAGATGAGATAGATGAGTTATTAGGAATATTAGAGGAATTTGAATAGAACAAGTTATTTATCTTTTATGGCTCTTTCATGTCTTTCTTTTTTATCAGCGACGGTCTGAGGAGGCATATCTATGGCTCTGGAAATAGATGCCAAACTCATAATCTTGTTAACAACTAAATGATAAATCAAAGCTCCCAACCAAATAAAATTTTTATTCTGTGTCTGTTTTATTTCTCCCCCTGAAAGAAAGGTGTTAATCCCTACTTGTTTTCTTTTCTCATATTCTTTCTCATCAACTATAAACTTCTTTCCAAATCTCCCATAGAAGTTTGCAGAAGGGCTTGAATAAGAATAAAACTTTTTACCTTTCAAATATAAATTTTTAATTCTATCCATATCTCCTGCTGCCTTAAAGAATGCAGAGAAATTTCCCCTATCAGTTAAATGGTCTCCGTAAACATGAAGTAATAAATCTGCTCTACTTAATGCTAAGTTTCTATCTAAATCAAATACACTATTCACGCAGAAACAAATAAATAATTGTTTACTTCTTATCATACTCATAGCCATAATAATCATTTTATTAACATCAGACATGGCACTCCTACTTGAAATAATCATGGCCTCATCAAACATTAAGAAGTCTCCTTTCTTTGCATGGTTTAATCCATCTAGGAATTTCTTTGGTTCATAATATATTTTATTAATATNATANTGGTCATCTAATAAATATCCTAATTGATTCCCTAAAGTTGTTTTNCCCATCCCNCTCCTNCCATCAATAATCACNACAGCAGANGTATTTNTTTTAAGAACACTTTTTTTAAATCCNTCTAACAAAGTTAATAAATAACCATCNTAATAAACATCTTTATAAACTACCATCTTAAACATCCCATTAAATTTTATCTCCTACTTGTTTTTCTTTCATAAAGCTTTTAGGGAGAATATATTGGGGGTCGATTATACCTCCTTCCACTTTATTTTCATATACTATTCCTTTTTGTTTAAAATCTTCTAATCTCGCAACATAGTATCTTACTTTCTGTCCGAGATATATGAAGAGGACTTTTTCAACTTTTTGATTTACTAACTCTTTATGTGTTTCTATACTCAATCCAAATCCATTATACTTTATAAAGAAGTGGCTTTTTTTCTTTATTATTTTACATATTTCATTTTCTACAATCCCAATCCCTACCCTTTCAGCAGAACAACCCTTAAAAGCATCAACTCTTACCATTAAAACATTTTCTTGTGGTCTTCTCTTTCTTTTACTAAAAACCCATGTGCCTCCAATACATCCATTAACATTTCATTATACTCCTCTGTTCTTTTCCGTAGTTCATTTCTCTGTTGTTGATTTCTTGTCATGAGGAGAGTAGTATCTTCTAAGTATCTAAGTTGTTCTCTCTCTTCTTTAGTTAAACTTTGTATGACATTAAATTTAATACACCTCAAAGTATGGAAACATCTTTTCCAATCACATTGTAAGTAATAGTTATGCGA
The DNA here is from genome assembly GCA_002690445.1 of Candidatus Pacearchaeota archaeon. The sequence continues at coordinate 14,230 of NZER01000019.1, read as the reverse complement.
CCTTTGCAATAACCTATGCAACTCAATCATCATTAATTGACTCAAGTTGAAGGCGACTTTCTTTGTATCTTCCATTATATTATAAGTAATTATATTATTTTCGGGGTTGGATTTCGGGGATTTACCTTATACACCCCTATTTCCTGTGGAACTACCAAAACTCTCCCTGTGAACTACTATATTTCTTTATGATACCCACGATAGAGGTATCAATTATCCCCTCTAAAGCTCTTAAGACATCATAAATGGCTTTATCATCTCTTAAAGGGAACTTAAAGGAGTAAATCTTCTTATATGTCTCATCAAACATCTCAAATTTACCCACAAACCCATTAGGATTGTGTGAATGTTTAATAATTCTTATTCTCCTCTTCCTTGATTTCATATTTAAGCTAATATTTTAAAATAGTCTAAAACAAAGTAAGCAACACCTATAAATATCGCAATTGCAATTAATGTCTTCATATTAAAAGCCATTGAGGGTTTTACTGCCTCCATTTCCATTTTAGTTAATATTAACCTCATAGGAGATGTTAAATTTCCATCCCTCTCGGCTACTGAGTAGTCATCTTCGGGATTAAATTCCCTATATTTCTGTGTTTCTCCGTCAGGAGTAAGAGGTTGAGTATTCCATTCAGCCAAAATAAGTAGAGGAAAATTTTTATATCTCAAAATATTCCCACTTCGAGCATCATAAATTGCTCTATCAATCATTATCGTATCATCTTCTATCTTACACACCTTAAATGTGGTTTGTTTATTAGCTTTAATTAATAATACGAGGACATGGTCTTTCTTNAACTTCCCTTTATTCATTCTTATNCCNAANGGNAGTTTAAATTTCTTTTTTTTACTCTTTCCAGANGTAATNTCTGANAACATCTCTTCNATTTTNTCAATTTTATCNGTTAGAGGTAAATCTTTTNTCATTTTACCTCCTTTCAATANGGNGAAGGTTCTTTAGGTTTGAACCATCCCCTATTTACTTGTTGATTTCCTGTCTTTTTNAANGTTGTTTCTGCTTCTCTCTTTGTTGTTACTACNAANTGAGGNAAGAATCCCTCTCTACTTAATGAGGTNGCTTGAATCACTTGACTTTTTGCTCTAAAATACNTAGAAAATGCTGTCATCTTCATAGCNTTGCAGTATTCTGATATTTCAAGATTAGTTCTTACAGGGATTCTAACTTTTCCCAACTCATCTTCAGTTAGGTTTGCGGTTTTTATATTCTCATCAGCAACAACATCTTTAAAAAACTTAAAATGATTTAGTTTTTCCTCTGCGTCTATCTCTCCGAACCTATGCTCTTCTGAAATTCCAGCATCTTGTAAATGCTTTCGCATTAATTCGCTATCTGTCATTTCGTCTGTCATGTAATCATCCATCGTTCTTAACCTGTTCTTTTATTCCTTGTATTGTTTCTTTTAATGTTTGTTCTTTATATCTACTCCATCCCACCAATATTATGAGTGTTAAAATCACAAAGGAGAGAATACCATCCCAATTCATTTTAATCTCTGTAATTCATACTCCTTTCTACAATCTTCAAAATGCCAAGAAACTAAAACAAACATAGCACCAGCCAAAAATGCTACCCACCAACTATCATAATTCGTTCTGTGATTCATGATACAAATTACAATAATTAACATAATATCTCTTATAAAGATATTAACCCATCTCCAATTCATACCAATCCTCCCAACAGGGTATCAACTAACCCAACGCCATAATAAGTCCCCATACAAAACCCAATACAAAATATAATCAGTGTCCATATTAAATCCCAAATCAATCCCATTAATCTCATCCTCTTCTGTTCTCCCCTATTATCTGAAAACCTTGTTTTGTAAATTCAGAAATGACATAATCATATACATCCTCTTCATGTTCTAGGGATTCCATCATTTTAAAATGTTTCTCCATATCTTCTCTCCCCTTTAATCTATTATTCCTAGCACCAACTAGGATTAAATCTTCTAAGGGATATTCTCTTGTGTAATTATCGATAGAACCTGTGCAAGTAACATCCTTCCCATCTATTTGAACGTGCACAACTCCACCCATAAGGGTTAAGGCAACATGAATCATTTTACCAATACCTTTTTTATTTCTGCGATATCGTTTGCTATTCTCCTCAAAACTTCTTTTTCTTGTAAGATACTTTCCTCTTCTTTTTCAATATCAGTATCTCTAAAAGCTATCTCTGTTTGAGTTGGGATTTGTACAAGCTCATATTTATCTTTTTTCTCAGCCATTTTTACCTCCTATAAGTTTTTAATAATTAACAATTCATAAATACTTCTTAAACTAAAATATGCTCCAAGAGCAAAGTTAGCAGAAGATAGCATAATCGTTAAAAAATTATTTATTTCTTGAATTCCCTGAGTGGAGATAAAGATTCCCAATCCAAAACACAGAAGTGCTCCTAACCAAATTACTACAAAATCTTTAATTTGATATCCCCAAATCAAAAAGAAATATGCTATCGCAGAAACAAACATCACTGCTGGTATGTAAATACCTATCGTCATCTATAAACACCTCCTAAAAAATCGGAGGGAAAACTCCCGTGAATTTTCCCTGCCATTAAATAAAAATTAAATTCCATGTATTTTCTCCTTACATTAATCCTGATTGTCTTAATCCGATAGTGGCTATTCCAATTCCTGCAGAAGCTACTGCAAGACAATAGAAAAGAGTTGTCAATCCTAGTATCGAAGCTGATGAACCCGTAATATTTGAGGGTGTTGTTGCATTGGAATCAGGGTCTTTAGCAGCTTGAATCTGGTTTGCGACGGTCGGCGCTAAAGTAACGCCTATCAAAATCACAATAAAGCCTCCAATTAAATTGCCTAACATTTTAACTTATTGGAGAAAATTTACATTAATCCTGATTGTCTTAATCCGACGGTAGCTATTCCGATTCCAGCACTTGCTACTGATAGACAATAGAAAAGTGTAGTTAATCCGATAATTGTATCAGATGCACCTGTAATGTTTCCATTATTCTGTGCGCCTTTTACTTCATCTGCGACGGTCGGTGCAAGAGTTGCTCCAACTAAAATTACGATAAAGCCTCCGATTAAATTTCCTAACATTTATAATCAATCCTCCCAAAGTTAAAAGTCCCATAAACTATTTAAATATATTGGAAATATTTATATATTTCATTTTACTAGTAAAATTAGGAGCCACCATCTTTGAAAAAAGAAAGAGAGTTTAAAGCAAAAGTATTTGTGAATAAAAAAACTAAACAGGTTTCTATTTCTATTCCTAAAAAACTTGTGAAGTTTGGGAAAGTTCCTAAATTGTTGGAGGTAAAAATAAAATGGTAAGTGCAGAACTTGCTCAACAAATGAGGGAAACGAGTAGAGTAAAAGAACAAGTCAGATTAAGAGAAGAGGAATTTAAAGCAGGAAGGAAATTAATTGAAGGACAAAAATTTCAATTAACAAGACAACAAAGGCAACAATTTACAAGACAACAGAGAAGATTAGCACAGAGACAATTTAGAGAACAAAAATCAAGAGCATTAACAGAATTTAAACAACAACAAACACAATTCCAAATAGAAGCCACTCCTATTAAGAAATCTATTGCAGAAAGTTCGAGAAGTATTGATGAACAGATTGCTTATGGGTATGGTAGAAAATTGGCATTAAGGGGAGTTTATGACCCATCGATGAGTAAAATTGCAAGAAGAGGGTTTAAAGAGATGTCCCGAACACTCTTTGAGTATGAACAACCTTTAATAAAATATAAAACTCCCGAAGTTGAGTTTAGAATCCCCCGAAAAACTTATGAAAGATTTAAAAAAGATTGGGGGCCTGCACCTCCTTACCAAGTTTATGGCTCTGATATTTCAACTTTAATACAAACTGCACCTCTAAAAGCAGAGAAAGGTAAAAAGTATCAATATGATAAAGATTATTGGGCATGGGTAAGTAAAAAAAGAAAAGAAAAAGGAGGACTTTTTTATTTAGATGAACCTGAAAGATATAAATCTGATGAAGTTGTTAAAAATTTATTTGTAGGTAAAAAGATGTCTCCTGTTCCATTAGCCTTAGCAATAGGAAGTCCTACTCTTATCACTCCCTTAGCTTCTACAATCCAACCCACTACCGAAGCTATGCCTAAAATGGAAAGTGCAGGAGGAGAACCTCTTATCCAAAGAGCTATTTCTGCAAGGAGACAATTAAGAGAGTTAAGTTTAAGAAAACAAATTAGAGACATTAGTGTCAAGATAGCAACTACTCCTAAATTAGATGTCCCTCAAATAAAAAAAGATATTAGATATGTTGGAGAAAGATTAACAAAACTACCTCAACAAATGGTTTCTTTATATCGAGATGTTCGTCCGAAGGTTGTCCCTCCATTAAAAAAAATAGGAGTGGGAGTTTTAACTGAAACCTTTAAGAGATATCCAACACCTGAGGGAATTAAAAGAGAACTCGTTGCACCTATTCCCTTTATAGTTTCAGAAAGGGCATATAAAGAATTTGAGATGGGCAGATTAACGGCGGGAAAAATAGTAAGGAGTCCATTAGGAATGAAGCCAACAGAAGCTCTTGAAGCACTTACTGAAATGCGAGTGGAAAGAAAAAAGAAAAAAGAATTATCATTAATCACTAAAGATATGCCTCTTTCTGAAATCAAAAAGAAACATTATTTTTCTTATCCTGATATTGCCTCAGAAAGAGAATTTGAAAAACAACAAGAAATGATAGATGTTTTTGGAGAAAAATTAGGGAAAGAATTATCAGGACAAATACAAAGAGGTTCGATTACAGAACAAGAAGCAAAGGAAAAATATAAATTATTACTAGAGAAGGAAGTAGAAAAAGGAGGTAAAAAAATATCAGATGTATATGCAAAAGCAACAGAGGAGGTTGGAAAAAAACAAGAATATTATAAAGCACCTACAAGATTATTAACAGGTATGGGATTATCCATAGGTGCAAAATTAGTAGGAGGAGCAGCCGCACTTGCAATTCCTATATATTTCACTTCTTATTTATTAACAGGAACTAGAGAGGAGTATAAACAAATGTGGGAAAGGAAAGAGGAATTAATTATAGGGAGTGCACCTTACCTTGTAGGAGGACTGATAGGAGCAAAAGTAGGAAAAATGGGGATGGATAAATTAAAATTAACTCCAATAACTCAAAGACAAATCTATCCTTTAAAAGCTCCAAAACCTGCAATCACTGCTCTTGAAATAAGAAAGGGTATTAGTCCCGTAATTTCAAAATCTCTTTTCAGAGTAAAAGTAGAATATAAAGCATGGAGGGGAATAGCAGAGTCTCCATTACAAAGAGCTTTAAGATTAAAACCTCTTGTTCCTCTACCCAAAGCATTTACTCCATCTCCAAAACTAGTTACTCTTGCACCAGCTCGAACTTATACATTGGTTACTCCAAGAGCTGTTACAACTTACAAAGGAAAGATATTACCCTCTAAAATGGGATATCCCAAAGTAGAGATAACAAGAGCAGGAGCAAGATATAAAGTTGTAGGAGAATTAAAAGGAGAATTATTAGGAATAGGAAAGGCAGGGATAAAAAAATTAAAAGTTCCAAGTAAGATTCTAACTAAAATGGGAGAGAGGAGAACTCTTTTACCTAAATCACCTAAAGAAATACAGATAGGTTTAGGGGAAGCAACTTTCAAACCTCTATATAGAGTAAGGTTAGGAAAAAAAACTCCTTATTATCAATACATAAGAGGAAGGAAAGGAGTAGTGGCAAAAGCACAGGTCAAGAGTGTTCTTGTATCAAAGACAAAAGAATTTCCTAAAGCTTTCAAGTTAGGAGAGAAGAGACCTGCTACACTTTCAGAAATAGGATTTAAAGGAGTAGGAGAAAAAGCAACTTTAAGAGTGAGGAAAATTGATATGATGAGAGGGACAACTTATGATTTATTGACAGGAGAAAAATTGATTATTACAAAGAAGTTTAAACCGATAGAAATTGGGGCATTAGTTCCTAAAGAAACTTTATTTCAAAAATTAGCCAGAGAGTTTCCTAAAAAATATATGGGAAAGAGAGGAGAACTTTTGCCACCTCGACAAATTACTCCTCGAACCTTTGATATAGTTCAACCATCTAAACCTCAGGTAAAAGGTTTCGTAGGACTAATGGCACCTGCAATTCAATTTATCTCTCCCACTTATAGATTTATTGCACCTCCTGTTCCAATAGTACAACCTGTTCTACTTGTTCTTACATCTCCGATTTCTAAAGAAGTATTAGATATAAAACAAATATCAAAACCTTCATTAAAATTAATAACTAGACCTGTAACAAAGATTATTCCAAGAGTTATTATTACTCCGAGAACAATAATTAAACCTGCTATAAAAATTGTTCCAAGACTTGCAACAAAGATTACAACCAAATTAATAACAAGACCTGTTTTAAGAGTTACTACAAAAATCCCTACTCCAACTCCTGTTATTAGACCTCCCTTTATCTTTGCACCTATGTTTCCCGTAACTCCTCCTATAAAAGAAAAAGGAGCGGAGGATGTTCCTGCATATAGAATTTGGGTTAAAAGAAAAGGGAGAAAAGTTTTCTTAACAGGAAAATATCCAAGAGGAGAAGCAATTATGATTGGAACAAAAAGAACAAGACAAACATTAAGAGCAACTTTTGGAATTGTAGAAAAAGGAAGAGTAAGAGTTAAAAGAAGAACACCCTCATTTATTCCATCTCCCCAAATATTTAGAACTTACAGAATAGTTAAGGGGAAAAGAGTACCTTTAAAAGATGTGTGGATTCAGAAAGCTCCTTACAGATTATCTGCAAGAGGAGAAGTAAGGGAAATAATTAAAGCAAAAAAGAAAAAAGGAGGTAGGAGAAAATGGTTATGAACAACAAAGGTCAGGTTGCTTTAATTGGGTTGATGGTAGGTATTATGATTTTCATGATGGCTATGATATTTATTGACCCGATTTCTGATGTAATTACTGAAACGAGGAATAATACTCAATTAGATTGTAGTAATTCAAGTATCACAGATGGCAAGAAAGCCACTTGTCTGATAGTGGATTTAATATTACCTTATTTTATCGCAGTAGTAATTGCAGTAGCAGGAGCTTACATTTCAGCAAGATTTACAACATAGAAAATGAAAATCAAAGTAATGGTAATATTTATGACAATGATAGTTTTAATTCCTTTAGTTAGTGCTGGATGGGAGTGGGATAATTGTAAGGAGTATGATGTAGAAAATAGAGAAGTAACAATTAAAAATAGTTTCTGTTTAGGTTCTCAAGTATCAAAAATAAAATTAGTAAATGCTCAACCTTATTGTATTCCTGATAAATGTTATTTATATTATGAAGTAGAACATAAACAGGGAGATAATAAAATGCATAAGGGAAGTAAGGCATATAACCCTCTAACAAATAAAGGAGGATTAAATAATAAAGATGATTATATTGAAGGAAAGGAAAATCAATATGAAATTTGGGATGATAATAAAGGATGGGTTGAAACTTATAATGCATGTGGAACTGATGGAGTTTTAAGTAATGGGAGTAATAATTATCAATGTGAGGAAAAGACAAGAAACAAAACAGGAGATTGGATTGATTATGATATTAGTGCAAAATATGGTATTGGAAATTTTACCATAAGAGAAAAGGTTGATATTAATCAGGGAGAAAGTATTGATGTTGTACCTGAATATTTTGGATTAGATATTGAAGAGTGGCAAGTAACAAGTGGACTAGTTAGGTTTAGTAATCAAACTTTGACAGAAAATACTTACGAGTATTCTCATGGAGCTTACAGAACAGCATTTAGTTTTAATGTAACAAGAAATAATAGTAATTGGATTTTGCAAAGTGTAGAAGTTTATATGAGGGGGCAGGGGTCTACTATTGATTATAATTTAAGCATAAGTCCTACACTTTCTCAAGAACCTAATATAGCTAATATAATTAATTCAACAACTCAATCCGTTGTAGAGCCAAATCCTTATGGTTGGGTTACTATAAACAATTTTCCAAATACAACCCTAGAATCTGGAGTTCAGTATGCTATTGATGTTCATTTTCCCTCTGCCACAGGAGGCAGGGGAATGACAGCAAAGACAAGTGATGTTTATGGCAATGGGGCATTTTGGTATTCAACTGATAGTGGAAGTTCATGGGCGAGTCCATCACCTTCAAGTTTAACTGATGGAATCTTCGCATTATGGGGGACTGAGTTAATTCCTGATACTGCTCCAGCGGTTACTTTAAATTCTCCAGCAGATAATTTTAGAGGGACAGAAACAAATCTGACATTTAATTGTTCAGCAACAGATGATTTATCTCTTGCCAATATATCTTTGTTTATAGATGATGTAATAAATAAAACTGCAAGAAATACAACTGCAAGTCAGACAAGTATAGGTTTAGAAGTATCTAACAATTTTGCAGATGGGAGTTATAATTGGACTTGTAAAGCAAGTGATACAACAGGACAACAGACAACTGCTTCAACAAGAGATTTTACTATTGATGCAACAAGTCCTGTCATAACAATTACCGACCCTCAAAATATAGTTTATCCTTTTTCTTTTATTGGAAAAATCCATGATTTAAATTGGACAATTTCAGATGCAAATTTGGATACTTGTTTTTATAATTATAATTCTAGCAATGTTACTATAAATTGTGGATTAAACCATACAACTTTTGTTCTAGTAAGTAATCAATATAATATTACCATCCATGCAAATGATACTTATGGAAATGTTGCACAGAGTTCTGTAAATTGGAGCTATACAATTTCAGAGAATAATCAAACTTTTACTACACCTGTTTATGAAAGTCAGAATGCAACATTTACATTAAATATTAGTACGGGTGGAAGTGAAAGTGTTAATGCTAATTTAATTTATAATGGGACATTATATACAAGTAAAAAAATAGGAACTAATACAGAGGCAGAATTTATAACAAGTTTTGATGTTCCTTTAGGAACAGGGACTAAGCAATTCTTTTGGAATATTACTCATGGCTCAACAGAGATTCATACAAACAAATCTAATCAAACAATTAATTTATTTAATATTTCTGAATGTGGTAGTCCTGTAACTAATACTCCAAGATTAGTTGATTTTATTGCTAAGGATGAAGTAACAGGTTTACCTTTAAATTTTACATTACCTAATGTTGATTGGACTTCATGGTTAGGAAGTGGAAAAGTTAATAGGAGTTTTAGTAATTATGTAAATAATAGTATCAATGTTTCTTTTCATAATTTTTGTGTAACTGCTCCAAGTACTTCTCAGGTTTATTCTGATTTAACTCTTTCTTTCAGGTCATCTCCAGATTATCCTCAAAGAACTTTCGGATTAAAAGATACAAGGCCTTTTAATGGTAATGACATTACAACTTTAAATCAAACATTATACTTATTAAATACTAATGACGGGGCGGATATAGTTTTACAGGTAGTCAATCAAGCTCAAGTGCCTTTGGAGGGAGTCTTTGTAAATGCAACGAGAGATATTGGAGGAACTGAAACTTTATTGGGTAGTGGATTTACGGGAGCAGATGGAGGAATAACTATGTTTTTAAATCCTGATTTTACAACTAAATTTAGTTTTGAGAAAGAGGGATTTCCTTTAGTCATTAAAAGTTTTCAACCGAAAGATAATACCATTACATTAGGAACAGAAACAAGAGGTAATGAGACTTATGATTTTGTAAGGGGAATGACATGGAAAATCTCCCCTAATAATAATGTTTTAAATAATAATACTTTCCAAGTATTTACTTTCGATTTAAATTCAACTTTTTGGACTCCGACTGATTGGGGTTTCTCTATGATAAATACTTCATCAGGAGCAGTTTTAGCAACTAATATCTCTACGATAGGTGCAGGGGGGAATTTAAGTGTAAATGTTTCAGTAGGAGACAATAGGTCAATTACTATGGAGTATTTTTGGAATGTTGATGGTAATTATACAAATGCAACTAGGAGTTGGGCAGTATTAAATAATGATGATTTTGGTTATGGATTAAAAACTTTCTTTGATGATTTAAAGAATTATACTAAAAATGATGGGACAGGAATATTTGGTTTATCTCCTATGGGATTATTTTTAATAATATTTACATTTATATTTTTAGTAGTCGGGGGGATTTCTATGAGTACAGGATTATATTCCCCTATGGCTTTAATAGTTCAAACATGGATTTGGGTATTCCTATTTGATGTGGTGTTTGGAGTATTCCCAAGTCCTAATCCTGATTTAATGACATCAGGTATTCCAACTATAATAGTAGGTATAATAGCAATTGCCATTATGCTTAGGGAGAATATGAGATAATGGCCAAGATATACACCTACATATTTTTAGCAGTAGGGTTTTCTGCTCTATTTGGATTGTTAGGGATAGGAGTTTCTTTAGGAAATTTCTTTGAAGTTATCAATCCTAATACGATTGCTCAATGGTATAGTTCAGGATTTTTCTTAAAAATAGTTGCAACTATCACTGCTTTTATAGGAATAGGAGTGGTAGTGATAGGTTTATTTGGAAGACAGATAGTTACCATTGCCGTTACTGCAGGATTAGCCTCGGCAAGTTTGATTGCTTTGATGGGGGATTGGATTAGGATAGTTACGATTGCCAATAATGCAGGAGGGGTTTGGCAAGGGTGGTTAGTTAGTATTCTACTTGCACCTTTTATTGTAGGGTATATGTTTGCCTTATGGGATTGGGTTAGAAGTGGAGGAGATACATAAAAAATGGGAATACCCGTACAACCTTTAGATATAGAAACAATATTCATAAATTACTTTGCAGGAAGTGCAATAATTTTTGTAGTCATAGCTATGATATTTTATGCATATTTAGGAGCAAAGTATAGAATGCCTAATGGAGTGTTTGGAATATTTATGGCTTTATTTATAATTTTACTTGCAGGTTTTAGTATAAACACCTTTTTAGTACCTTTAGTCATAGTGATTGTGATGGGAGGTTATTGGATACTCAGTAAGGTTATAAAATATTAAATAGGAGTATTACATCTATATAACATGGCAAACAATTTAAGAAAAAAGGATAATTATTATAAAAAGAAATCTCTCATTTCTCCAACTATAAACTCTTTTTTGAAAAAAAGTAAGGGGATAGTTTATGGAAGTACTGCCGTTAATTTTTATACTCCGCCTCATTTAGATGCAGTGCCGGGAGATTATGATGTTTATTCTCAGTCTCCAAAAAAATCTGCAAGAAAAGTTGAGAGAAAATTAGATAAGAAGTTTGGAGGAGATTATTTTAAAGTTGAAAAAGCTAAGTATCCAAGAACATGGAAAGTTAGAAGTAATGTTACTAAGAAAGCTATAATTGATTTTACCAAACCTGAAACAAAAATCCCTCATAATATTACTAAAAGTGGAATAAGATATGCCAAATTAAGTTATCTTAAAAAGAAATATAAAGCCATTTTAAAGGACAAAGAGGAGGAGTATAGGTGGGATAAAACTAAAGAAGCATTACAAAGGATAAGAATATACGAGAGGTTATACAAATAAAGATGGGATTCATACAAGATAGATTTAACGAATGGAGAAATAAGAAACAGGTAGAGAAGGAAATGAAAAAACATTATTGGAAAGAAAGAGAGATTGAAAACGAATTTCAACAAAGAGGGTTAGGTCATTATGAAAGAGAACTATTTAGACATAAGGAAGAGATTAGACAGAAGAGAATAAAGGAAGTAGTTAAAAGAATAAGGAAACAAGAGGGTAGGAAATTTTGGAGTGGAAAGGATAGGAATCTAATTAATGCACCTAATGTATTTCAAAACCATAAGAAAATATTTAGTAGTGGGAATATGTTTGCAAATCAAAAGAACTTCTTTAATGGTCATCAAGATTACTTCAAAAATCATAAGAAGTTGTTTAAGTTAGGAGGGAAGAGATAATGGTTAAAAATAAAAGATGGGTACAAAAGGCAGGTATTAAGAAAGGAGCTCTTTCAAGACAATTAAATATACCAATAGAAAAAGATATCCCTATGAGATTATTAGATAAGATAGTAAGAGCAAAGGCGGGAGAAACTATTACCAATCCAAGTAAATTAGGAAAGAGAAGGATTAAGGTTACCCATTTACTTGAAAGAAGAGCAATACTTGCAAGAAATCTAAAAAGAATGAAAAGAAGATAATGGTAAAAAGAAAAATAGTTAAGAAAATTTATAGGTGTCCCCAAAAAGTAGATTGGGTTCAACAACCTCTGGCAATAGCAGGTGGATTAGTTGGACTAGCTATTGGGGTTCAAGCTATAAAATTGTTACAGAAATAGGAGGGTTGAAAGAATAAAATGCCGATAGTAGATGGAAAACATTATGCTTATACACCTGAGGGTATCCGAAAAGCAAAGAAAGCAAGATTAAAGAAAAAGAAAGGTTTTTGGGAGAATGTTCATGTGAAGGAGGTTAAACCTATTTGGTTTGATTAAAATGGTTAAAAGAAAGAAAAAGAAAAATAATAACGACGAACCTACCCAATTTCTTAAAATAAAGGTTAAGAAAAAAAAGGTAAAAGTAGGCGAGGAAGAGAAATATACCTATAAAAGAGTTAAAATAGGATACTCAAGATATAGAAAGGAGCTTGTTCCGACCACATCACGCGAAGGAACGAGAGGATTCGAGTGGCGAGTTGTTAGAGGTAAAAGAGCGAGAGCTATTTATGCCAAAGAAATTAAGAGTGTTAAAAAAGTACCAATTTACAAAGAAAAGAAAGAGATACAAATTACTAGTCCTGCTTTAAGAGAAGCTGCAAGAAAAAGATTGCAACTACCTAAATTAAAGAAGTATAGAAAATATCTTGTCCCTGAAAAGAGAGTGAGAATAAGGATAGGAAAGAAAAGATAGAAAGATTTATATAATATAAATATTTTTTTATTACTAAGATATGGGGTGGGTTTTGTCCATCAGTAGAACCTTTTACACCGAAATGTGTAAGGGAGAGGGAGTGTCTTATTCTGAGGTCTGTCACACTAATAAACTTTTTTCTCTTTCTTTGGTTACTTTCTTTCTTTTTACAACCCTCTCAACCAAAAAAGAATAAGACACCCCCCCTCACAACCACAACATTTATAAAGGATGTATTCCTATAAAAACTATGAAAAACGAAACAACTATTAAATTAACCAAAGATGTGTCTATCACTTTTAATAGTTCTGAATACGAATGTGAATATTGTGAAGATGGAAAAAATTTAGGTGCTCTCCTTGACGGGATAGAGGACTCTGAGTGTTTTCATTGTGGAAATGAAAACGGAGAATTAAAAAAATGAAAAACGAAACAATTATCAAAGAATTAGAAAGTATCATAAAACAACTAAAAGGCCTAATGGAACATACAACCTCCGACCTTCAAGAAAATAGTGATAGGCAACTATTAAGGGTTTGTTTGTCTTATTTATTAAAGGCATTAAGAACATATAGTAAAAGGAGGCAGGAATAAAATGGGTAGAAATCAAGTAGAGCGGAAGAGGAGAATAAGTTGGGTTCATAAACTAATTAAAGATACTTCGGCGGCAGGTTTAGGGATTAATGAGGAGTTTCTTATTGCTGAGAGGATGGTGGAGTGGGGTGTTTCTCGTAGGACTATGGTGGAGTATGTTAATGCTTTGATAAGAAGTGATAGGGTGGTGGTAGATGAACGAGATGGCGAATTATATACAAAGATTTTTCATGATGTATTAAGAAAGAAAAGAGAGATAATGACAGAAGATTCAATGGAAGCAAATAAGATTTTACAGGAACAAGCTGAAAGGAGGCCGAAAGAAGATGGACAATATGGAAATAAAACCGACTAATTGGCTAGGTACTATTAAAGAAGATGAAACTAAAAAAGAAGATGAAACTAAAGAACTTGAATGGAGTGGAGGTTCAAAAATCCCTGATGGAAAACATACGGGGGTCATAACTAATGTTACTTATAGGGAAGAGCCTTATGAATATACTGATATTTGGGTAATGGTGGATAGTATTAGTCTTGAGATGAAATATGGAGTACCTACAAACCTATCTCCTCAGACAAAGCTAGGTAAGTTAATGATAGAGTTTGGACAACAATTTGAATTAGGGAAAACAATTAAGCCTAAGGAAATACTAATGGGAAAGAAAGTAGAATTTATGACAATAATGAAAGGAGATTATTCAGAAATAGTGGAGGATAGTTTAAAACCCTTAAATATAAATGCTCATTAATACTC
>NZER01000018.1 GCA_002690445.1 Candidatus Pacearchaeota archaeon | reverse complement strand
AACTCCTGAATATAAATTAGGTAAAAGCATTATTGAAGATGCAAAAAATAAAGGAGAAGCATAATGTCAATGCATATAAAAATGAAAGATGAATATACTCAGATAACAACATATCATGGGAAATTGGATGACGAATATCCTTTTCTAGTTGAAGTATCGTATGGTTCATCATGGGATGCAAAAGATAATCATTACATCAGTTCCGTTGAGTTTATTGCAGCTGATAATTTATACAGTGATAAGTCTAAGAAATACTGGAGAAAAGCTGAGAATAAAATAAGAGACTTTGTAAGAAGATGGTTATTAGATAAACCAAAGAATGAAGGAGAAATGGAAGATGACTAAACAGCTTTATACAAACAGAATAACAAGATGGCTAGACCCTTTTAGGAGATTCGCACCTCAACAAGTCACACGAATAGCTGATGCAAATCTAAACGATTGGGATGAATGGTGGAAACCAAGACCAGCAAAGGAATATACAATTACAAATAGAGAATGGCTACAGAGAGAAAGAGTTCGTTTAATGGACAAAAGAGTACGGACTAGAATAGTAAGTGATAGTAAAAAAAGAATTGCTCTTTTTAGAGGAGAATAATATGGATGATGTATGCACAGTAACAATGAAATTAACAGATGCAGAAGTAGACAAAATAATATGGTCTATGAAATCAATCAAAACTGTATTGGGTGTATTTGAAATAGTCCCAGATAAAGACTGGATTATAACATTAGACAGTATACTTAAAGACATGGAAAAAGTAGCAAATAAGATTAAAGAGGCTAAAGATGAGAAAAGACTTGAAGATAACAAGGCTAGTGAACAAAGCTTTGAAGACAATAAAGGGGCCACAACCAAGAAAGGGATATGAATTTATTAAAGATGTTGAGCCTGGAACAACTGTTTATACTGAGTTTGGTACTGTGGCTATAAAGATTAAAAGTACTGATTCATCAACAGATGTAATAGTTATAGAACATGATTGTGGACCAGAAGATGATTCATATTACCTTGGTACTCAATTATGGAGTTCACGAACACAAGTAAAGAAGGGACATTAAAATGGACAATAATAAAAAGATGCAATTAAGTGAAAGTAAAAAAATGATAGCATTAAATACAGAAGATAAATTAATTGCTAAAGCATTTAACAACATGACAACACATCATAAAAAAGTAAGCAGACTAAAGACTCCTAAAGGCTTTATAAAGAAAAAGATGGGTATGGACTATGTTGAATATAGTACAATGAGAGATATTGCAGATAAGCAGTACCCAGGATGGTCTTGGACTATTATGAAATCAGAAGCATTAGGGAGTGAAGCATATGTAGTACACGGAAGGCTAAAATGGTATGATAATGGTATATGGAGAGAAGGAGATATGGTTGCAGCTCATAGAATTCAAAAGAAGAAAGGTACAAGTGAATTTGTAGATGTTGGAAATGATATTAAATCTGCAAATACAGATTGTATTAAGAAAGCATTTAATCAATATCTAAATATATGTGATGATGTATATAAAAATCAAGTAGAAGACCCAGAGTTGACAGACGATATGTTTATAAATTTAAAGAATCTAGCAGAGAAAGTAAATATGGAAGAGAGTATTCTAGAAAAAATGAAGAGTGGAATAATAAATGCATTGAATTATAAAGCCTCCGTTGCAAAACTGGAGAGATTAATAGAGGAAAAGGAGAAATAATGGCTAATCAGACTAAATCACAAACAAAGCAGACACACTTAACTCTTTCTGATGAACAAAAAGATTGGATACGTGAGTATGGAAAACGTACATTCAGAAGTGATAGTGACGTAATAAGATATGCTATAGCGTTATTGCGTAAGTGGGTAGATGGAAAGAATAAAGATGAAACAGAAAGCAGTTAAATGCCCTGCATGCGGATATTACTTTGGTAAGAGTTATGTTCCAGGCAAGGAAATAAGAGAATTGCTTACTGAAAGGTCACCCAATACAAGAAAAAGACTAAGAATGATAACCAATAGCATACAGACTAAAGTACCATCAGATAATTCACAACATAGATATTTCATGTTCTTACAAGCAATAAGCAAAATAGAGGATGACATAGTATTATGGGGAATAAATAGATTTATATTAGATGGTCATTTAAATAAAACAAGAGGGTTTTCTTATTTAAAATATATAATGTTGAATGAGAAGACTAATCGTAAACAGCGGCTTAAAAATGAATATAGTTCAATAGGAAGACCGCCATCAATCAGAAACAGAAAGGAAACAAGTCAATGATAGAAGAAACATTATTTCCAGTAAAAGAAGTACCAGCAATTGGATATAAAGTAACAGAAAGTGGACATAAATTCATAGTAAGAGAGGATACTGGTGATGTACTTAGCTGTGTCTCAAATTCATATAAATTAATAAATAATCAGGATGTATATAACAAAGCATTGCCTGTATTAGAAAAGAATAAATGCGAATTAGTAGAAGCTCAGTCATTTTCAAATGGAGCCAGAACAACATGGAAATGGAGATTCCCAGAAACTAAAGTAGAAATAGGAAAGGGAGATTTTGTTAATCCCGAGATTATTATAAGAAATAGTTATGATGGGAGTACAGAAGCATCAGCAATGGCAGGAGCATTCAGACTAGTATGTACAAATGGACTAGTAATAGGTCATATATTAAGCAGAAATGGAATCAGACATATAGTTGGAAATACTGGAAACTTTGAGGAGCTTGTTGAAAATACAATAAGAACAACTAATAAAGTTTTCACTCAAGAGTTCCCAATGCTTGTCAGTACAAAGATAAGAAAGAAACATATAGAAAACCTAGTTAAAATGTTTCCTGGTACTGTTATGGAGACGTTAGTTCAACATATTATAGCCAAACCACCCGAAACATATTGGGATTTGTTAAATGCAGCTACATGGATATCAACACATAGCATGAGTAGAAGCAGAGAAGCTACCCATAAAATAGAAAATAAGATATATCCAGAGATACATAGGTTAGCTAAATCAGTAGCGAAAGCATAATGCCTGTATATAACTCTAAGTTAGACTGTCCAGTAGTAATACCATATTATGGGGGGAAGTACGAATTAAGCAGAAAACTTGTTCCTATGCTTCCCCCTCACGTTAGATACTTTGAACCATTCTTTGGAGGAGGCTCAATGTTCTTTCGTAAAGGTCTAGCTTCGTGGAATGTATTAAATGACATTGATAATGACCTCATTAATTTGTATATTTCGATAGCCGAGGAATACGATAAATTTATAGAATATGTATCTTGGTTGCCAAGAAGCAGAGAATTACATGAGCTGTATAAAAAGGAATTTAAAAAGAGACCACCATATAAAATCCCCGACTATAAAAAAGCAGCACACTATTTCTATATCATTAGAAATTCATTCAATAACGTACCATTAGGAACATTCTCTAAAGATACTTATTGGGGGACTTCAATAATTGATGAACTTAGGCTTTCAAAAAATAAATTGAACAGAGCAACAATAGAAAATCTAGACTTTGTCAAACTTGTTGAGAGGTATTCTCCTATAAGAGAGAAAGACCTATTTTATTTTGACCCGCCATATGTAGTAGCAGAAAAGAAGAAGTATTACAGAAATAATTTCAACTATGAAAAACATAACCAACTAGCAAATGTCTGCAATATAATCAACGATGGAGGTGGTAAATTTCTAATAAGTTATGATGACAAACCAGAGATACGTGAATTCTATAAAGATTTCTATTTAAGCACAGTAGATACTAAATATATGGGAGCAAATCCAGAACATAGAGGGAAGGTTAAATCTGAATTAGTAATTACTAATTATAAAATTAAAGTACAAGAGGAGCTATTTTCATGAATAAAGAAAAAGATTCAAAAAGTGAAATACCTACAGAATCATTTAGAAAAGATAGATGTAAAAATAGGTCAATAGAAATTGCCGCATATTTTATGTCACATGGAATGGAACAAACATGCCATGATTTAAGTGTTAAAGAGTCTACAGTAAAAAGAGAAGTGAGAAGGGCCAAGCAACACGGTATAGATGTGAGTCAATCATCAGTATTAAAACAAATAGGCGAATTATATAGTGATAAAGAGCTTAAAGCAATCGCAGCTGGTGCTAGAATTATACCAGGTCAATCTAAAATACCAGTAGTTAATCTTAAAGGAGAAAGAACTAGAATAGGATTGATGGGAGATATTCATTTTGGTAGTAAATATTGTCTATATGGTCTTGTAAATAAAGCATTTAAAGAATTTGAAAAAGAGAAAGTTGATATTGTATGTCAAGTAGGAGATTTATGTGAAGGAATGTCTAACAGAGCAGGACATATATATGAACTTTCTCATTTAGGATATCACGAACAAAAGAAAGTAGCTATCAAATATATGAGCAATTGCCCTGCTCCTTTATATGTAATAGATGGTAATCATGACAGATGGTTTATTAAATCAAACGGAGCAAGAATAGTTCCAGATATATGTGACAATCTTAAGGATGCAACATTCTTAGGACATGATGAAGGGAATATAGCATTAGGAGATTCAGCTAATATAAGATTATGGCATGGAGAAGATGGCAGTAGCTATGCAGTATCATACAGAATACAAAAAATCGTAGAAAGCTTAACTGGAGGTCAAAAGCCAAATGTAATGATGTTCGGTCATGTGCATAAATCTATGTATTTATTTGACAGACATATACATTGTTACAGTGCAGGAGCATTACAAAGACAGACGGCGTGGATGAGAGGTAAAAGATTATCATCTCATACAGGATTTTGGATAGTTGACGTATATGTCAACGAGAACGGAGTAGCAAAAACAACAGGAACTTGGCATCCATTTTATGCTTAGAAAGGAAATACAATGGCAGAGTACAAATTGCCTCCATCAAATAAAGAGGCAGAAGAAGCAGTCCTTGGCTGCTTAATACTTGAAGGTGAACCTATATATGAAAAAGTATCAGCATGGATTAGAGAAGATGAAGCATTTTACTATAAAGACACTAAAAGAATATGGCAAACAATATGTGAATTATTTCAGGAAAGAGAGCCTATAGATACAGTTACAGTTTGTGCTAAAGTAAAAGAGAAATTTCCAGAATCAAAACTAGCATACTTTATAACATCACTAATAGACGAAATACCAACAACAGCTAATGTAGAAGCATACGCAAGAATAGTCTGGGAAAAATATATACAAAGACAAACTGCTAGGTCAGCCCAAAAACTATATAGTACTAGCTTCAATGACAATAAGAAGACTCATGCAATGCTTGAGAAGCATAGTCGTCTTGTAGAGGAGCTTCGTTCCATCCAACCATCTAAAAAACGTGATATAAACATCGTAATAGATGAAGCATCTAAATATGTAAAGACTGGTACTAACATCATTCCCTTTGGATTGTTCTGTCTGGATGCTCCAGCTGGTGGAATGACAAGAAAAGAGGTAACTGTATTAGGTGGAAGACCTGGTCATGGTAAAACAACACTAATAGTAAACGTAATAAGATGTTTAATTGAACAAGATTATAAAGTAATGTTATTTAACAGAGAGATGTCTAATGCTGAAACAATGAAAAAGCTTATAGTTATGGAAAGCAATGGAATGTCATATGATTCAGTTCGTAGAGGAAAACTAACAAAAGAAGCAGAAGATGAATTTGATAGAACATCAGAAATTATTAGAAAAAAGTATTCTAAATTATTAATGTTTGATGATGTAAGAACTCTTGATGAAGCTATGATTGAAATAAATAGATATAAACCAGATGTAATCCTTGATGACTATATTCAATTAATAACAATGCCAGATAATTTAGAGAGAAGATTTCAATTAGAAAGAATAATGCATGAATATAAATGGGTATGTAAAAAGTGTAATTCAAGCGCCGTATTAGTATCTCAATTAAATAGAGACATCGAAAGAAGACAAGACCCCAGACCTAGAATGAGTGATTATTCTGAAAGTGGTGTAATAGAGCAAACAGCAGAAACAGCTATGTTCATATTTTATCCATATAATTTCAATGACGAGAATAGTCCATATGAAGTAGAAATAATATCAGCAAAAACACGATATGGTAGAATAGGTTCTTATCTTTTAGGATTCAATGGTGATAGATGTAAATTCTATTTTGACCATCAAGATGCTTTTAAAGACATACCGACAATTAAAGGCAGACGAGAAGAATGGATTCAGAATCCCTAAAATGGGACTTAATTGGTAGATACGCAATAGCACAATCAGTACTTGGAATTAACGTTTGTATAGATATAAAGAATAAGGTTATAGGAAAAAACATATATTTAGTTAATGCCAGTAATCAACAGCTCAAGAAATTAGTAAAACAGCTTAGAATTGCTTACAATGCCCAAGTGGTCTCAAAAAATAACACATTTCCCAGAAAGGAGTTTAACAAAAGATGATAATAGGAATTGACCCAGGTAAAAGCGGAGGAGTAGCCAGCATAAATGAAGAAGGAAATATGAAAGTACATAGTTGTCCAGAAACTATAAGAGAAATGGCAGACATAATAAAAGGATGTTCTAATTATGCATACATAGAAAACGAAGAACTTATGGCAACAATAGAATATGTACACGCATTTCCAACAGATACAGCAAGCTCAGCATTTAAATTCGGAACTAACTATGGAATATGGCTTGGAATATTAGAATCATTTAGAATATCATATAATAAAGTTTCTCCCCAAAAGTGGATGACATTGTACCAACCACTCAGCAAAGAGAAAGTAATAAGAAAACGAGAACTAAAAGAGATTGCTAAAGACTGGTATCCAAAAGCTACTCTGAAAACAAGTGATGCTATTTGTATAGCAATGTGGAGTAAAAATGACAGAAATCAAGATTGACGACATAAAACATATTGGTAATAATCTACTTGGATTTAAGCATACAGTATTAACAGGAAGTGAAATTCAGAATGTATTTGATTTTTATCTATTATTTATGACGCTAAGACTAGACATATCTTATAGTTGTTTTGTAATAAGCCTAGGAATATATAAAGCATACATTAAATTTGGAGCTGGGGCATTATGAAGAGAATAACTAAAGACCACATAGAGAAACAGGATGATAAATTAATCAGAGAAACAATGACAATACTTGATAAAATGATATCTCAGTTAAAAATAGTTATATTTAATCTAGGTAACTATCGTAAATCTCAACAGCGGGGTCAATAAGTTCATCATACATTGGCACCCATGGCTTGAGGTTACGTTTACCTTTATGTAACTGTAACATCCACGAAAACATTGGTGGGAGAAATATGTATACCATATCATCCCACCATCTTTCGTGTTTTTTTAATCTATATCTCTTAGATATTCCTAACCCATACATACCAGTCATAATAAGTTTCATAGCAATATTAACCCAAGGACTGGAGTAAGACCTTGTCATTCTTGCTGGAAGACCTGGAATAACCTTTCTACCAAAAATATTAAGGATGCCTTTAGCAGAAGCAAATGCTGGATTCCACGTCATGAGATTCATAAATATAGTCATTGGAACTCTTCCTTCAAAGAACCTTACAGCTCTTCGTGCAAACTCATCAGTTTTAGGGTCTCCATATTTAGTACCCTTTCCTCCATACTGTTGAAAGAACGCACTTGCTATCCTTCTAAATCCTCCGATTGCACTAGTATTACCAGCTAAAAATGTTTCAACAACTCTTGCTTCTCTTATCATTTCATGATATGTATATGGTTTGTACTGAAATAATTGTTTACCTATTCCTCCAAACATTTCAGGCAACCATTGTATTGACATACCAAACATAGTATTATAAACAGATGTCCTTGCCATGTTGATAGCAGCCTGCTGTTCATACTTTGGAATACCAACTTCTTCTTCAGGGTCAAGTAACCCCATATCTTCAGCTACATAGAATCCAATAATAGCGGCTTGTGTTCTCATGTCCTTTTCACCTCCGCTGAATGTAGTCCATCTACTATCAGTATCTCCAAGAACTTTCATGTATCTTAACTTATATGTAGCAAGCTTATTTATTTCTTCATGAGTAAGACCTCTGTTTAAAAGTTTTAATCTCTTCTTCATTATATTTAATTCTCTTGCTTGCATTACATCCCAGAGATGTCCTCTCTTCTTTTTTAGCTCAAGTTTTTCTTCTTCTGCTGTGTACTCTTTCATCTTTTTTATATGTTTTATCTGGACCTGTCCAAACCCAGCTATTTCCTTCAACATATTATCAAAGACGCTTGTCTTCTGTCTTATAAACTTACTCTTAGCCATTTGAACTTCTGCCCAAGCTAAATTAGGTTTAATTTTGTGTTTAATAAACTCAGGATTAGTACCTCTCTCCTCTCCTATCATCATATCAGAGAACCAATTGATAAGGTCAAGTACACCTGTTTTCTTAACAGCAGTTTCTAATTCACTACCTATAAACTTTCTATCATTCATATCTGACCATGCTCTCATAAAGGGTCTGAATCCAAACTCCTCAATAAGTGCCATTCTCTGTGTATTNTTATTGAGAGCAGCCCACATNCCTAATAAGTTACTACTGGCCCACATATTTAAACCAGTNCCTATNTAATGAATATCTTCAGGTTTCCATTCACCCTTCTTTCCAAAAACTTTAGCTACTTTGTTTAAAACGCNAGACATTTGTTCATTGCTTATGTCTTTACCAAAGAAACTTGCATCATAATCAACACTACCAGTTGCAATCTTTACTCTGTTTATAAGAAACTGAGCAACTTCAGGGTCTTTAATGATAGTGAGAGCCTTTAGTGTCTCTAATGTCAACTGATTATAGTGCATTGCTTTAAAATTAGTATTGATATATTTTGTAAGAGCAGCTGGAGTCCTGTCTCTTAACATAGCATTTGTGAATGGTTTTCTGTGCTTTGTGTGTACCATTCTCCTTACCAGTCGCTGTTTTTTTATCTCTTCAGGAGTTGCAGGTCTATCTACTTCTCTTAACTGTTGGAAATTGCTTAGTTCTTGTTGTGCTTTTTCTAGTTGGTCTTCTTGATACGATACATTATTTCTATGTTCAAGCAATTCTACATCATCAACAGTATAATCAGTAACACCAGCATCTAATTCCTTTCCTCTTTCCACTAAAACTGATTGTGAAAGAGCTAAATCCTGTTCAATTTTTGGTATTTCCTGCTTTAAATCAGACTCACCTTTGTCTATAAAGTCCCATCCATCTGCTATATCATAAACATTAGGAGAGTATAGCTGGGTAACCATATTCATAAAGCTATTGCCTGTAAATATATATCCAGTCTTAGGAGACTCCCAAACATTAGCCTCTACTCCATTCATTGTAGTAAGAACGTCAACAAGTTCTTGAGCTTCGGCAGGTGTCCTCCCCATATTATTTACAAAATTAACCTTCGCATTTTTAACCCAAATATTTAGTTCTTTTTCATGTCCTTTAATATTAGCCTGCATAATATTTCTCATGCTTTTAAGAACAGCTCTTTCCTGCAATAATGCTTCCCACATTGTCTTGCTATTACGGCCCACAGTACTATATTTCTTCTTTGACATTATGTCTTCATTTGGCTGTATATCCATCCTATTAAAATTATAATAAGATGTAAGATTCGTACCTTCTATCGGTGCTCCCTTCTGAGTTCTCATTGGGTAATGAAATGGCTCGCTAACACTAGCTTCGTAGTATCCTTCTCTTAAACCGCTTGATACTATTGTATCTTCACCGTACCCTGGATAGTTATTAGCAACGCCTGGTGCATAAGTACCAGTTCTAACCCACTTATCCTCTTCATTTTTTGATGATTTAGATACTAAGTATGCATTAAATACTTCACCATCTACACCACCTTCACCTTGATAGACCATCATGTAGGTATATCTATTGCCATCCTTACTATCTATGTTATGAAACCTATGCATTTCACCCCATTTTAAATACTGACCAACTGCTTCACCATCATCAGTTCTTTGCCATTCTTTATATTCATCTGGGTTCATAGGTATAACTTTAGGTACAACTTTTCTAACTTTACCATCCATAAGGTCTTGTAATAAATTATTATAATCTTCCTTTACCCTCTGAAGCTGTTTCTTTGGTGTAAGAGTAGTAAAATCTTCTAAAGTAATACTGCCTTTACCATCTTTTCTTGTTTTTTCATGAGGTTTAAATACTACGCTACTGTAATTATCAGCAGAAGAAGCCCAGTCATCAATATTTTGTTCAAGACCTATTATAGCATCTTCATGCTTATCTAAGAATTCAAAAGCAGAGTTCCATGTTGAGTCAGGAAGGGTTGCAGCCATCTCAGCTACCTTAAATCCAAGACCACTAACATCTTTAGTTGCTATCATTTTCCATATATCTTGAAAGCTTTTGTTAAAAACATTAAGCTTCTTATTCTCTGTCGTTTTTTTAATCCATTTACCAAGCAAGTTGTCAAATGTTCTAATAGTATTTGGGTGTGTAAAATTCATATTAACCAAAGGCATATTAAACAGCTTTCTTGACATTGAATCTATAACAAGAAGATAGTCAGACGGGTCTACAGCAAAACCAGAAGCCGCAGTTAGTTTAAGTATGTGATTGGTTATCCTTCTATGTAATTTGTTATGAAGAGAATACCTTTCTTTTTCATTTGCTCTCTCTTTGTTAAGCTCTTTTAACTTACGCTTATCTCTTTTTAAAAATGGCTTGTCAAGTTTCTTATCATACTTAACAATCCTTGACTGCACATCCTTTATCTCTCTTAAGATATGAGCATTTCTATTTACAGGAGAACCTATTCTATTAGAAACATCTCCATTAACAGATGTCTCCATTGCTTTCATTTGCTGACGCTGAAGGTCAGTTAATTCATCACAGTAGCCCATTATTTCTTCTTCTTCTTAGTTCCCCATGAAGCTGGGTCATAGTATCCTTCTTCTGCTGGAATCTTTGCCTGTACTCCAAATTGATTAAACATCTTCCATTTAACAACATCATCTTTTCCTTTGCCAAACCCCATCGCATCCAATGCCTGTCTATTACTTGCTCTCCCAATATTTAACATATAAGGTATGCTAAATGAAGAGAATCCCACTTTCCTATAATATTCCTCATCATGAGTAAGATTCTCTTTAATTTTTGCTAATGCCTTATCATCTACACCAAGTGTTTTTTGGTAATCTTTGTTATCAACAATTGCTTGTAAAGTCTCATCCATTGTGTAGTTATCTTTTA
>NZER01000017.1 GCA_002690445.1 Candidatus Pacearchaeota archaeon | reverse complement strand
AGCCTGGATAAAACCATGACTGGATATACCAGCAGCCGGGTGAATGCTTTGCGTAAGGCTTCCAGGAAGTCTGCTTACTAGGGGGGATTGAACGATGGCCGAATTGCAACAAGATTTATATACCGGGGCAAAGATGGGGGCCTCAGTTGGGGGCGGTATCGCAGCCGGGGCTAAACTTGCACCGTTCTTGTCTAGTCTACTGTCTCCCATGGGTATGGGCGGTCTTGGTACGGTTGCGGGTTGGGGCTTGCCTGTTGTTGCGGGTCTTGGGGGGGCAGCGATGACCTATCTTAATAGGAAGGCAGCGAAAGAGGCGTATGAAAAAAAGAAGAAGGAAATTGAGGCTTATCACAAGTCCAATGTAAGTAGGATGAAGGCTGCTCATGCTGCGCAGAGACAGGCAATCAGTTCTGGGTTAAAGGGAATCGGTGGGGGTCATGCAGTTGGAACAGGACGGGCAGGAACCGTCCAGAAGCAGGCTGTGGGGCAACAGGCTGAAATTGCTACTGGTGAAAGGGAAGCGGCAGAAGCCCGTTACCAGGCGGCAAAGGCAGCCAATAAATATGCGAAGTATGGTGGAGGGTCTTCATCGGCAGCTATGGATATGCTCAATCTTAGCAGGACTATAATGGCGATGCTTCCGGAAGCAGGACCGGCTGGTGGGGGTTTGCCTAAGAGATCTTGGCTTGAAGATGCAGGAGAGTGGGGTGGTACAGGGCATGGGCTTGCCGTCACAAGGGGGGTATAAACATGGCTACTAACCTAATGAATATACTGGGCATGATGGGGCAGCAGGAACCCGAATACGGATCCCGCGCATGGAGGGAACGTGCGGGACAGATGAGGCTTCCAAGTATTTTTCAACAGTCTATCGGTCCTTCGGTTGCAACTACTCGGGGGGGGGATGTCAGAAGGGAATTAGAACAGGCGTTATCTTTTGAAACAGATCCAGAATCAATCAATAGTATCCTGGAACTTCTTGGGGAGGGTATGCCAACCGGAACCGTGCCATATCCTCCAGGCTCAAGACCACAGAGATTTAAGAAAGAAGATAGAAGCTGGCTTGCTGAACTTTTTAAGGATCTTCAGTTTTATACACCAGGAAGCCAAGGGCAACAACTTGGAGGTCGTCCCCCAGGAATGGGTGGGCTAAGTGAGAGTGAGAAGGAGAGTCTAGGATTGGGTCTATCCGATGAAGCGAGGCAGGAAGATCCCTTGGAAATGGCTTTGCGTGGTGGGGGATACCAGGCTCCGGAAACGGCTTATCAGAGGCCGACTCAAGATATAACTCAAGATATACACGGTGTACCTTATCTTTATCCTGATCCCAAAAGACCGCCTATTCCTGAAACACCCTGGTATGAACACGCAGCGGAAGCAGCACTCGGGATTCCATCGGCTATAGCAAAAGGTACTGGACAAATTATTGGTGGGGGGGGGGGAGGAGCGGTTGGACTTGCCAGTGGGCTATCGGAAGCCTATTGGGGAGATCAACCTCTTTTGACAACTAAGGACGGTATATCATCTCCCCTCTTAAAAACCATTTTTGAGTCAACAAGGCGTGGGGTAGAAACCGGGGCGGATTTTTATGGCGAGGTACTGGATCAACCTGGTGTCAAACAAAAGATTATTGAAAGTTTGCTTCCCGCTCCAGTTAGTGCTGCCCTGGCGATGGCGGGTGGTGCTAAAGAAGTAAAGAAGATGTTAAAAGAGGGGGAGAAAGTACATATCCCCGCAGAAAAACTCAAACCCGAAGAGAAGCCAGCGAAAGATCCTGATAAAGAGAAAGAGCCGATAGATGAGAAAGTTGGGGCAGGCGCACTCGATCAGGAAACTGCGGATCAGTTCGGTCCCCAAATGCAGGCTATGCAGGCGCAGGCTGATGAATGGGGGGTTACGCTTCTTGAAGCGTTCAAAAGAAAAGCACAGGAAGACCTTGGAGTTGGTCGGGACGATCTTGATACGTTTATGACTGATATCACCCAGAGACTGACAGAGGCTCTGGATCGGAAACCGGGCTGGCCCGAGTTCCTGATGGCTATTTCAATGGTTCTTATGGGTCAGGATGGTGTTGGATACCTACACGCGATGAACCAACAGCATCTTGGTCGCGCTCGGGTTCTGGGTGGTCTCCTTGGAGAAGCCCGAAGCGAGAAATCAAGACGGCAGGCTGCTGGAATATCCCAGGGGAAGGCATATCAAAGTGTAGTAGAGAAACAAATCGATAAAAACTTCAAAAGAAGAGAAAAGAAAGTAACTACCGCCCTTAGTTCAATCGGTAAAATGCTTGCAGAGAACTCTAGGGAACAAAGAAAATTTGAAGATTTAGGAGAGCAAGCAACTCCAGCCTTAATAAAGGAGCGAAATGATCTTTTGACGCAGCAAGCGGAACTGTTCAAGTATCAACAGACTCTCTACGGACAGTAATGGCTCAAAAAGATTATAACCAAGATATAAATGATAGGTTAAAACTCTATCAGAGTTTCCCTTCTACTGATAGGCAGAGAATAGATTTATATAGGGATCACAATACTCCGGATATAGGTGAACCCCCATCACTAGATATCCCTGAACTCCCATCAAAGTCCATCTATGAACGACCAAGCATTGAAACCACCAAGACTCTTGGCGGTTGGGTAAAAAACTGGGCAAACGATATAGGAGATATGATCAAGGGAATCGGTATGAT
Source organism: Candidatus Pacearchaeota archaeon (assembly GCA_002690445.1). Next base: position 4,320 of record NZER01000017.1, on the reverse strand, counting down.
TCTCCCTACGATATCCCATTCTTTATTTGATGAAAGAGACGGGATCATCTGGAATATGGAGCATCTCCCTGAAATCTTTAACAGGACTCTTCCCCAGGAAGCCCGTCCCCATAGCTGGCTGAAAGATGTTCCGATCATCGGGGACATGGACAAATTCCAGATCGGAAGAGAACTGCTGATTACGGGTAATCAGGTAATGGAAGCAATGGTGGAACCCTATAAGGATGGTCTTCTTGAGGCATCTTATAAGCATCCATTTTTCCTTTTCCTGGATGCTACTGCGGTAGCCTCGGTGATGGGCAAGGGCGCGGCCATGGCGGGGAGATTCCCGGCAAGGCTGGCTAAAATGGAAGCTATAAGTAAGGCAACCGCCAAGGGTATTACAGACCCTGCGACACTTGCTACGATTGGTCGCGATGCGCAGCTTCCCATTCTGCAAAAGGCGGAGGCTCTAGGGAAGGGGGTAGCGGGTTCACCCTACCTTCTTTTTACAGGCCCGTTCAAGGGATCTCATAAACTCCTTACCGGAAAGCTAAAGGATGCTTTCCCTGGGCAGATGTATAGTTCATTCAGAAAAGCCTTTCTAATCGATGAAATTTCTGAGGGGGCAAATCGTATCTGGGGAAGTTATAGAAGTCAGATGCCCATGGCTGCCCAAAAACAGCTTAAAGCTATACAGAAGGATATGGGAAGGCTTACTACTCCGGAGATAAATTTCTTCTGGGATACCTATTTTAATCTGGATAAAATTAGTCAGCATCTTCCCGATAGTTCTATTGCTAGGGAGTTGGGTCAACCCCTGGTTAGTGATGCGAGAAAAGCAACGCTAAAGAAGTCTGCTGAAGACTATCGAAGAATATCTCTTGATGAGATCGAACTTGAAAAACTTGAGATGGGGGATTTTACCAAGGATAAGATGAAGATTTCCAGGGCCAGTTCTGCCAATGGCTGGCTGGCCTTTCGCAAGGCAGAGGCAGATATAGCCAGGGAGATAGCTGCGGGAGCAAAGACGGAGAAAAAGTTTCGTCTATTCGGTGAGGAATCTCTACCCAAGGCTCAAAGGGATGCTTTTCATAAAAAGCGGAGAGAAGAGTACCTGGATCTAACCAAGGATTCTGGAAAAAGGCATCGAGCCGATATGATAGATGCCATTGATAAACTTGAGGAGGGGGCAAAGGAGGTTCCCTATCTTCCCTTTGTTCAGGATAGAGAGTTTAGCGCAGTAGAGTTTATCCAGAGACTGGCCTTTGATGATTTCGCTGAGTATAAACAGTGGGTAGCGCACCTAGAAAGCAGAAAAATGGGAAGCGGTGCGATCTCCATGGATCCCCATGTGGTTATGTATAAGCATATCTGGAAATCACAAGAGGTAGCTTTCCATAAAAAGGCTGTAGAGTCTATCCTCAAAGAATATGGAGAGGATCTTAAATTAGGGGAACTTCCTCCCAAGGATGGCAATAAGTGGGTTCCGTTCAAGCACAAGTTTCTTCTTGATCATTATCTTCCCGCCCAGGGAAGAGTAAGGACATCGATCTATAGAATCTTTAATAAGAAGCATGATGATTTTAGAAGATTAAAGCCAGAGTGGGATGATGATAAGGTACGGTTTGAGGCGGCCCAGGAGACTCTGAAGCATTGGGGTCAGAGTGTTGATGGGCAAGCATCGGCAAAGGCTATTCAGAAACAGTTTAGGAAATTCGTAGACGATCCCAAGAATTTCGAGGTTCAGACCTGGGTTCCCGAACAGGTTATGAAGTTAATCGAAGCGCATATGAAACGGACAACGGGTCCAATGCTGGTCTATCAGAAGGGGTTAAATGCGTTTCGGTTCATGGCCCTGAATATGTTTCCCAGGTTCTATATCAACCAGATGCTTGGTAACGCTACCATTACCCTGTTTAGTGGTGGAAAGCCTGGGGCCAAGGGTATCGTAGCGATGGAGGATTTAGCGGAGGCAACTCAGAACGTCTTTGTTCAGGAGCCTGGACTCTTCGCTNCTTGGATGACACCCGGTAAAAATTGGTATGGTAATTTNCTTGATTGGTTTCAAANGGAGATTGAGTATCCGGGTCGNGCCCTGGCCATTGGACATAAACTGGAGGGTCTTGCCCAGGAAGCCAAGCTATTNAAGACGGGTGAGGCTCTTGCTGCGGCTCATGTAGCACAAGAAGACTTGCTCCGAGTATTCCTCAAGGATTACCGGGCCTACCAGATGAGAGGCCCGAGAGAAGCAAACATTGTTAATAATATGGATAATGGCTTTAGGGTGGTTACGGCCCAGATGCACCGGAAAAGCCAGCTACAACATAAAGAAGGGGCGGTACGGAAAAGGCTAGAGGATCTTCAATCTACTGATGGGAACTTTGCCTCCAGAGACTTTAAGAAGAAGGTGGGAGAAGTTCGAGGGACTGTAAGATCCATTCGAGATCAGCTAATTAGCAAGGAGATCGGTGGAAGCAAGCATACCCCGTTTATTAAAAGGATGGATGAGATACTGGGAGATGCTACTGATCCAGCTACTTACTCTTCGTTGGCGGATCTTCAAGATTATCTTGTCCCTGGTGCGGGAGCCTTAGATGATCTACTTGGCTCGGTAAAGAAGAAGCCAGAGGCTGTGGAACTTCTAAAAAATATGAGAGCCACCATCAATAGGAATATCCCAAAGATGGATAGGCTCTTAGCAAGGGATAACTTTGTAAGACAGACACAACGTCTTAAAACTCGACCTGGATTTTTTCTTGATGAAAACGGTAAGGTTGTTAGCCGAACCAGGAAGGATGTTTTTGATCATGTCCTTAAAGTTGGGCAGCAGGAGAGTGCCTGGTACAACGCTTTACATGGAGATCCGGATCTATGGTATCAAACCTTTGGATTAAAAAGGTACTCAAAGAAATCTCAAGCTATGGTTGAAGAGGCATTAAAGTTTGGAGAGGAGTTCCATCGCCTCAATAACTCGCTTAATAGATTGCACGAAAGATTGGGAAAACTGGATCCAGCCTCTTTGATCAAGGGAATGACAGATGATCTAATAGATGTTTTACCCAACAAAGAGATAGCCAAGATACGGGCGAATATGCTTGATCAGTCTATCAAGTATATGGAGGAATTTTTTGGCAATTATAATGCCATGCATCCGTATGAAAGAAAGATTGTAAGAAATCTATACCCTTTCTGGACGTTTCCCAAGACGATGTTCAAGCTGATGTGGAAATTACCCGGACTGAGACCCAAGACCGCAGGGTTATGGGCAAACTTCAGCAAGTATATGATGGATGCCTCAAGCCTTGATACCATGCGGGGTAGGTTTGGGAACTCCATGGTTATAGGCGGAGATGAGGATGGTAATTTTACTCTGGCTAGATTTAATGGTTGGGTTCCAATGGAAGCGGCTGCTTTGGGAAGATATGGTAATTACCCGGTTCTGCCCAAGGGTCTGAATCCTCTTTTGGCAAACCCCCTGATCAAGATGATCGTGGAGTACCAGGTGGGACACGATCTCTTTACAGGCAGACCCTGGGGAACCAAGGCGTTCATGTCCACTACGGGACAGAAGTTTGAATGGGATCATAATACGGGCAAGTTCAAGATGGTCACCCCGCAGAAGGATTTCGAGGATGGGATCTATTCCTTGGCTCCGCATTGGGGAATTATCAGGGAAATGATTGATCCGAATTACAAGACTCCCAAGATCGGGGATGAGTATGTTTATGATCGACAGAGATGGATGGGTCTTTTAAGATTGCTTGGTGTTTCTGTTTCCATAACCAATCCCCAGAGGCAGAAACAGATTGATAATTATTACCGGGGCCTGCTTCTAAAGAAGATTCGTACTACGATGAAATGGCGGAGTTCCGAGGAAAAGGCATTGGCCAGGGCCATGCTTGAGCATTTGAGAACCCAGAGGAAGAGGAATGGACAGGGGCCTGTATGGACCCTGAATCCTCCTTTCTATTGATATGACCAAGGAACGGGAAAAATATCTGGAGAAGCGGGAAGACGAAGTATCCCGTTTCTGGGGATTACAGTATGACAGGCATGGAGTTTTCTCCGAGCCGGTCAAGGAAGTATCCTGGGATTTGATCTCCAAGCCGATGAACTCCCTGGAATACGATATAGCCAACGGGGTTCTGACCTCCACTTCTCTGCCCGGTCTCCTTGTGGGAAAGAGATGGGTGGGAGAGAGTGGAACGATAGCGGATCCTGCGATCTCCTTTGATGTTGCCAGGCACTCCGGTCTGTATCTTACCAACTCAACAGATATTGGATTCTCCGTTGATTCCACCGAGCAGGCTGTCCTGGGTACTAACCTTACCCTAACAA
>NZER01000016.1 GCA_002690445.1 Candidatus Pacearchaeota archaeon | reverse complement strand
TTGTTTCCTGCCTTTACCACCCTAGGTGTTCCAGCCCCTGGCTCGGCACCACCCCCTGTCCCACCCGCTCGCCCCACTGTGGCACAAGCCACTGTCCCAACAACTACCCCTGCGCTACCTTCCGCATCTGCACGTAATTGGGACCCCGTTCGTGGCTGGACCCCGGATGATCCTCTGAAAACAGACCAAGGCTGGTTAGGAAAGACATGGGATAGAGTTAAGAGTTGGGGTCCAGGTGGGCGTCAAAACGCATATGTAACAAACGCGGAAATGAATGCTCTACAACAGGGCGGCTATCCATCATGGGAAGCGGTAAACGATGCTGTGCGCCGTGAGGTGCCAGGAGCCCTAGATGCTTTCAATGCCGCCCGAGATGCGGGCAACGTTGCTTTGGCAAACCAGGGAATCCTCTCTCAGTACGGCCCCTCCCTAGCCGCCGCCGGATTAGTCGGCGGCGCAGCAGGTATGTTCGATCCGCCTGAGCCGGAGGAGGATGAGGACGAGGACGATCCGTTCAAGGACCACGACCCACTGGCCTATCAGCAATACCAGATCGCATTCCCGACAGCGCCAACCTACACAATGGAGGATATACGCGTCCCGGGCCGTGAAGTGGGCTTCGCGCAGGGTGGCGTAGCGTCACTGGAAGAAGCAAGAGCTTTCCCACCCCGTTCGGGAGGGATCTCGGGTCCCGGAACAGGGCGCTCGGATGATGTGCCTGCCATGCTGTCAGACGGAGAGTTTGTGATGACAGCCAAAGCGGTCAGGGGTGCTGGAAAGGGGGATCGGGGGAATGGCATGAATAATATGTACCAAATGATGCGAACTTTTGAGGCGAATGCCTGATGGCAGTTACCACCCAAATTACTCGTCAAGCGCCCTGGATGGAGGATTATATAAAAGCCCTCTATACCGACGCCCAGTCACAGGTAAAGAAGGATGCAGGGCAATTCCCTCCGGCTTATCAGATAGCAGGATTATCCCCGCTTGAAACACAGGCAGGCGGTGTACTTCAGGGCGGAATCGGAAGTTGGGCACCCCATCTACAAGAAGCACAGGGTGGTGTACGTGCCGGAACAGGGGCTATTACCGAAGCGGCACTTCCCATGATGCAGGCCGGTTATGGCGCTGTAGGACAGGCACAAGAATTAGCTGGAATGACCCGTGGCATTCCTTATCAATACCGAGATCAGGGCATTGGAGCACTCACGGGAGCAATGGGTGGTTTTGATCCTTCCACCATCTCTGATTTTTACGATCCTTATGCAGAAGATGTTATCGCAACACAACAAGCCGATATTGAAAGACTGGGTGAACAACAACGTATGGCGGCTAATGCCCGGGCTTCCGCCGCAGGCGCTTTTGGCGGCTCACGCGGCGCGGTGGAGCAAGCGGAAATCGGACGGAATGTACTGGGCGAACAATCCCGGATGGGTGCTCAATTACGCTCCCAAGGGTATCAACAAGCCCGACAGGCCGCTCAACAAGCCTTTGAAGCCCAACAGGGTAGACAGCTAGCCGCAGGGACGGGCATAGGGCAAATGGGCCTTCAATACGGTCAACTAGGACAACAGGATGTTTCGCAATTAGCTGCTCTTGGGCAAGCTCGCGGTCAATTAGGTCAGGGCGTAGGTGCATTAGGCGCCGGATTAGGCGCATTAGGTATGCAGCAGGCTCAACTGGGAGAGGGCATGCAGCGCATGAATCTGGCTGATGTAAATGCCATGACGCAGTTAGGCGGTACTTATCGAACTCAACAGCAAGCTGAACTTGAAGCCTTGCGCAGATCCCAGGCCCAGGCACAAATGTACCCCTATCAGCAGTATGGCTATTTAGCGGACCTGTTTAAGTCAAGTCCCAGTGGCACTTATTCCATGCTGACAGAGCCGACAGCTCCGGCACCTTCTGCCTTCCAGCAGGTAGCGGGTCTAGGTATTGCGGGCTTGGGCGCTATGGCCGGTGCCAAATACATGGGATTTTAGATGTTAAACACTTACCAAAGACCTTTATTTAGGCAGGCGGGGGGTCCCGCAGGACTAGCGGCCTTACCTCCACCGCCTCCGGCAGGCGTGGCCGCAATACCGCAGCAAGACCCCCGCGCAATGGTCGAAGCGGCAGGGCAAACAGCTTCCAGTGAAATGGAATCCGTGGGTCAGGATTATGTAACCGAAATGATGCAGAGTCTGGACACTGCGGAAAATTTCAAGACAGTGATCGACGCGCTGCGCGGTAATGAGCTGCCGATTGACCAGCGGTTTGCAGAGCTGGCTGAGTATGTAGGTGAAGAAGACGCGGAGAAGACGCCCGAATCCGTACTGACGATGGTTCAGCCGGTCATTATGATGACTGAAGAGGGCAATGTGGATTCAGGTATTGGACAGCTTATGCAGAGCCTTACCGGTGAAGTCGATATGATGACCGAGGAAGGCGGCCTGACCGACATGGGCCAAGGCGTAGGCTCTCTAATGGTTGCTAATCAAGCTCCTCCACCACCACAACGCTTTGCTGACGGCGGGGCGGTGCAGCATTTTGCTAACGGCGGAAGCCCTTTTGCCTTCAGGCCGGGAGCCTCTTACCTGTCTCCCAGTTTTGCAGGCACGATGCAGGAGTTTGCTCCACAGACAGCCTATGATCCACAGGCACTGCAAGCCGCTTATACGCAGAGATTGCCTATGTACATGGGCATTCTGGACCCGGAAAAAGAACGGGCAATGACCAAATCGCAGATCATGTTCGATATTTCTCAAGCCGGACTGAACCTTGCAAGCGGAGTAGACCCGAGAACCGGGCAGAGTATGACGAGCTTACCGGTGGCTTCACAGATAGCCACGGCAGCAGGCGGATTACCACAGCAGATCGGAGCGCGAGCCGCGATGTCGCGTCAGTCTGAGCAGGCGGCTAAGTTAGCGGCACTTCAGGGCGCAGAAGCTGAGACGACGGCAACCAGAGCAGCCGTAGCGAGAGAAAGAGAGCGGGTACTTGGCGGTGCTTTTGGGATGGCTAGTCAGGGTCAGGCGCTAGAAACAGACCTTTTCAAGGCGGGCTTGCTTCACGGCAATGAACAGGAACGGATGCGGCTTGCAGCGGAAATTGAAGAAATGCGCGAAAGCCATGCGGCGCAGGAGGGTAGGGTTACTCAAGAGGCTAGGTTTGATCTACAAAGCAAAGAAAACCGCTTACTGTTTCAGGACCGGCTCGCAGAAATAGTCGGTCTTGCCGATCAAGAAATAAGGGTGTACGACAAGAATGAAAGACTGCGGTCTGGTCTTGAACTGGGCAGACAGCAGGACCGGCAAGATTGGAGATCGGGAGAGAACGAGCTCGATCGCGAAACTACTACGTGGATAAAAGAGCAAGAATTTGAGGATCAGGACGAAATAATAGCCATTAAAGACAGGTTAATGGGGCTACAGGAAGCTAAGTTTGAGGACTTCCAAGAGCGGGGTCCAGCTACGTATGTACCGTGGTACAAGTATCCCCTTGGAGGCCCCCTTGTCTTTGACACTGAAGCCAGAAATGCGTGGCAGGCTCAGAATAAGAACAGCCTGGAGCAGCAGGACCTTATGAACCGGCTTATGCAGTATGAGGTTAGCAATGTCGGTGTTACCCAACAATTCCAGCAGTATATGTCCCAAGCCGACCATAACCTGCGTCTCAGGCAACAAAACCTCATTGAAACTGAGTTTGCCTACGGCGTATTGATGAATCAGATGATGCCTGTTGCAAGGGAAGAATTCACTGTAAACCAGATGAGTGGGCTGCTTTCTGATCCGATGGCTATACGAGCTTACGCTGCAGGGGCACCGATGCCAGAAGTAGAGTACGCACTATCTCAGCGGTATCAGATACGCTACGACCCTGAAACCGGATTACAAAATAGTCCCGCTCTGCCTCCGGGATGGAGGGCAGCTATTGCGGCCAGAGAAAAACTGGGTATTGCAGCACACAGGCCATACCAGAGTAGCGAATATATGGGTGGCGAATATATGGGTGGCGAACAGGAGCCCCAAAATCCCGGGCGTGACATAGCCCCATCTGAACGGCCTATTTATGGTTTGCCTCCGGGTGGCATTCCTTATCAATACCGAGATCAGGGCATTGGAGTACCTCCTAACTCTATTGCTCAAGGTGGCGAACAGGAACCTGACACATCGACGGGGTGGGGAATACCCTGGTGGCTGAAGATTGCCGAAGGGGGCGAAGTAAAAAAAATGCAGGGCGGCGGTGATCCGAGAGGGCTCTACGAGCCCACAACCGGCACCTACCTCCCTAGACCGGTTGCCGATGAGCCGCTTCCTATAGAAGAACCCCTCATCACGGCTACCGGACAGGGTATAGATATAACTTCAGCCACCGGTTCCGATGCGTGGCTTATGAATAAGGCGAATACTGCTTTTGAAGCGGTTTCAGGCATTCTCGGCGGACCCGGTGTAGTAATAGGAGAAGAGTACCAAGAAGCCATGCGGGCCTTGGACAGCTTTAATCAAATTGCACTGACCCGTGCCCTCGGTTCCATAGCGGGAAGAGAAAACAGAGAGCTTCAGGAACGGCTGGCCCGGCTGGAGGTCCCTGCAGGAGAATTCCTCTATGGCGATCGCAAAGCCCTGGCTCAATTTCAAACCTCAAGCCGGGTAATGGACTTCGCCATTCGTGAGCAGGAGGCCGCGCTTCGCGGTCCACGGTTAACCCGCACGGAGCGGAACAAGGCACGTAAGGACCTAGCTGCCTTGCAGGGTATTCAGTTAGAGTACGACCGGCTGGCTGACGCATACACCAGAAAGATAGAAGGCGACACCGCAGACGTTTCTTCCCGGTTGGATGAGTTCTTTAACTAATGCCCCGCATTATTGACAATTTTGATCTTACCGGAGCTTTCAGTTATCTGGTTGAAGATGTTAACGAAGGGGGCCTTGGGCTTACTCGGGTACAGGCTCAGGATCAAATTGCAAGAAGGCTGTCCCAAGAGGCAGGATTTGATATAGAAGCTGCTCAGAAAGCCGGTTTTTCCAATGATGAGATCCTTTCAAAACTAACCGGCATTCCGCAAAGGGGCGCTCTTCGCACAATCGGAAAAGGCATTGTAGAAGAGCTGCCGGAAGCGGCGGCTGGAGCGGCTGGAGCGTGGGGAGCGATTGCAGCAGGCTCTCGCTTATTAACAAAGATTCCAACCAAGCCTACCCGTGCGCTCGGCTATGTGGGANCGGGTNTAGCGGGANCTATCGCGGGTACTGCAGCGGAAGAAGCGATTCCGCTTGAGGAATTGACGATTGGGCGCCTTACGCCCGAGGATCGGGTACTTCCCAGTGACATGCCCTTTTATAAAGCCGGAGCAGGACTGGCTCTGTTTGGAACTTATTCAGGAATTCTGCGCAGCACGTTAAAAAAACTTCCCCCAAGGCTCGTAGAGGAGGGTAAAACTGGGATAGACCTTGGCGCTGCCCGACTGGTAGAAAATGTCGGCAGATTGCGAGATACAGGTGGAAGAAGATATCCGCTTTCTTGGTATGGGGCAAAAGTGCTCGGCGGTTTAGAGAAGGGTTTCGAGACATTAGGCGCACGAGCGCGGGGCGATCTCCCTGGCTATGGGCGTATTGAATCTATCGTGGCGGGAGGCGCGGGCATAGGCGGCGGTATTGCGGAGTACATTGATCCTGGCGATCCTAAAAGTCAGTTTTTGGGTCATATACTAGGCGCAGGGCTTGCACCGATTGGCCCTATTGTAGGTGGCGTAACAAAAACCGCTCAGTTTGCACAAAGACTGATAAAAGGTCCTGCAGAGACGGCAGAAGGTGTGTCACAAGCCGCCTTAGAGCGCTTCAAGCCTTGGCAAAAAGCCCGCGCTAGAAAGGAAGTAGACAGGATTTTTAAGGTTTTTAACGACCACATGGAGGCAACCGCCAGGGAGCAGGGCGTTGACTACGTTCCCATAAACTATCAAACCATCCAAGACCTTTTTACAGCCTATCCCAAGGCATTAAAGGAAGCCGGATTTGCTGCCGAAAACATACCTACCCTGGAAAAGTTAGCGACGACAGGGATGGTCGGACCAATAGAGAAGACCATGCCTCTTACCTTCATCCACAACTTTATGCTGCGGAATAACCCGGCAGCGAAAACAGCGTTTGAAGCCCGGTCCAAAGAGATTGCTCGTATATATAAGGATGATTTTAACGGCCTTTTGGAGAAAGCAGGCGAGGTAGATCCCGAGTTCCTGAACACGGCGTCTGCTCTCAATCGGGTTGAATTTGAAGACCTTTTAGTGACGGACCTAGAGGCAAGATACAAAAACATTCTTCCGGTAATAGATAAGGCTCTTGTCGTAGAAAAGATTACGCAAGATGACGCCGCTATAAAGATCGCCCAGGCGATGGTGGAGGGCTATTCCGGCGGTCGGCGCATACGAAATTACTTGTACAACAAAGTAGATCCGTCCTTAACGCTCGCTGTTAGAAAATTCGTGACAGCTTGGGATTTAGCGAAAGCCCCGATAGGCGCCATAAACAAAGGTGGTCCGGGTGCTATACAGCAAATAATAAACATTCTCCCGCAGCATGAACGGGATATGCTCGCGCAAGCGGGGATAGAATATCCTCTGCCAATGGACAATATGGAGGCTTTAAGAAGAAAGTTCACTCCAAGAATAGACAATCTAAAAATAGAGCTTCCAAAACGATTTAAAGAAGCCGAGTACAAGCCCGCCGAAATGGATCTGGACGCCTTAATGGCGGAAACCAAAAGAGCGCGATTAAGGGACATTGGAGAAAGCAATTATGCGGCTATGGTCCAGGAAAAAGGTAAGGGAACAATACCTACCGTAAAAAGCGAAACCGGAAAAAGGAAAGGGGACTTGTGGACCGGCAGCAAAAATCTCTTTGTGCCGGGAGTAAGAGGAGAGCTAAAATTATTGTCACAAGATCCAACGACTTTAGCCACTCTAGGCGTGAAAATAGGTACTCCAGCGGAAGTGTCTACGGCCATAGATATAGCCCTTAAAGGAGGACATCTTGCAAAGAATAGAGCAAGAATAGTTGAAGCACTGGTAACTAATGAAGACGTTTTACGCGCCGCGCTTGAAAAAATGGAGATCGATGTACCGAAAGAAGTCAAAGAGGCCCGCGCCGCAGTAGGCAGCCTTAATGCGATGTTGCCGTGGAGCGAAGGGGCTCTTCGTTGGACAGGCACAGGGATCTATGTTGATGAGGCCAGCCAACTTGTTACGGATTTAACAAAAGCGCTTAAAAAAGCCGAGCTGGACATAACTCCACGGCAAGCGATAAGCATATTTGATAAAGCTGAAGTTGCTTCCGGGGAGCTTATCCTGTCCGGAAGGCCCTCCGTTCCAGAGGACTTATCTATAGGTCAGGTTCGTGCTATTAGACGAAACCTTAAATTTATAGCAAGGGACGAGAAAGTTGAGGGGGGTGTTCAAACGGTAGCTAATGAGTTGGTTGCAAAACTAGATGAGGACCTTAACTTAGCGGGAAGAGCCAATAAAGATTTACGACTAGCCAATGATTTTAATGAGGCTCTTGAAGACGTATATACAAGATCCGCCTCCGGTAAGCGACTTACGCGATTACAAAGAAAGGATGATGTAGAAAAGCTTATACGAAACACTCTCAAAGGTGGAGAAGCTAGCGATCGAGCAAACGCGGTAGTGGGCATTTCAAGAGAAATGAACTTTATCCAAAAGCAGGTAGAGGGCGGCACTTTAGCTGAAGTGAGTCTAGGAAAGCCGTTCCCGCCGGGGCCAGAACCCACACTAGGGCAGATTATCGAGGCGGAATTAGCGCTAGAAAGAGAAAGAGGTACCAGCTTTGCGGCTGTTGTAGACAAAGTTTACCGAGGCGCAATGGAAGAGGGCGTCTTTAGCTTCATTACCCATAAGAAAAAAACCGGCTTGCCGTATACAGTGAGGGATGTCCCAAAGATAGAAAAACCCTTTGAAGCTATGGCAGGCACTACAGGAAAGTCTGAGATAGTCGAAGCCTTACTAGACGAGCGTTTGCCGCTCATCAACTACGACAAGTTAGCTGAATATCGAAACTTTTTAGCGGATGTTGCACAGAAAACAGACGATGCGCCTGAAGTAAGCAGGGTGTTTAACGAAATTCTTAATGATCTAGGACCGCTTACGGCGGAAGGGGCATTAAGTGCTGTTTACAATCCTACCAGTCAGCACACCTTAAATGCAGCGAAGCAAGTAACACTTAATAAACTTACCGGATCAGAAAACGCACAGGTAGACATTGAAACGATTCTTGCTTCTAAGAATCCCTCCGAGGGATTGAAAGCTATTACGGATGCGATAAACCGGACTAAAAAATCAGAGGTACTAACATACTCCGCCAATACGGGTGGGCTAGTTGCCGGAAAAAAAGTTTATCCCGAATTGGTTTCGGCATACTACAACGCCATTATTGAGTCCGTCCTTAATAAAACGGAAGCCCTAAAGCCTTTTGCAGAAAGAAGCGATGACTGGAAGCCTAAAAAGGGCCGCGAATACTACAGTCCTGCACAAGCTGCGTATGACTCTTTCTTTAACACTGGGAAAGCGAAGGATGGAGCCGGGAATAATTTATGGCCTAATTGGGGGGAAACGCCCTTAATTGAGCAACTGCTAGATAGCGGAATGACGACCAAGGCGCACTCCAAACAAATAAACGATTTTTTTGCCACGAAAACTGTTGGATGGATTGATACAGACCGAGCACTTTACACGGATCAAGCTATCGTACAACTCGCCGAGGCAATGTACAAAGATCCCGGTGAAGTCACAAAAGCTGCCACCGCAATGATGGGCGCCCGATTAGGATCAATTTTTCAGCAGTGGGTAGGGCGGATGGGGATGGCCGGATCTGGCACCATTCAAGTACCGGGGATAATGCAAAAATTTGTCTCAAACGAGCTCCTACAAACCCCCCGGTTAGTCTATCTGGATCTGGTTAAAGAGCTGCTGGCCCCGGGAAAACAGGATGAACTCTTTAAGTTCTTAAATGAAACCCCGGAATCCGCTGAAGGCAGGCGCTTTCTGGGAAGACTTTTTATGGTTCTAACGGGTGCCACTCTCGCTCCCTTAACCGCAACAGCCGGGTACTTTACAGGAGAAGATCCGCTGGACAGGCCCAGGTACTACCCTACGAGGGAAACTTTAGGATTAGCTGAAAGAGGTTCGCTTGCACCAGAACCGCCCGCTCAAACAGAACCGCCCGCTCAAACAGAACCGCCTCCACCTATGGCACAGGCACAACCTCCACCTGCTCCTGCTCCTATGGCACAGATGCAGCCCTCCCCCGCCTCTCCGGCAATGCGGTCCCAGTACGCGGCGGCCTTCCCGTTTGATCCCGCTTCAGACGTGATTCGGCAACAGCAGGCGCGAGCCCCAGCACAGCAGGGTATCGGCAGTCTCGTCTAAAGCAGCCACTCCCGGCTGTCTTCACCCAGTACCGTCTGCGCAATGTCAATCTTGGCCTTGAGCGCTTTCAGTATTTTATCGTCCACGGTGCCCGGACTGACCAGATCGACATATAAAACGTGGTGGTCCTGCCCGATACGGTGCGCCCTGTCCTCGGACTGAATCCGAGTCTCCAGATCGTATGAATTATTCCAGTAAATCACGTTAGTAGCGGCGGTGAGCGTGAGCCCATAACCCCCGGTGCGGGGATTGCCCACGAAGAACCGCAGCCCGGAGTCCG